>NZ_JADBGC010000023.1:0-176227 GCF_014892245.1 Microbispora sitophila
AGTGGGAGGACGCGGGCATGGACCGGCTGCACGGCGCACCGGAATCCCTCGCCTACATCCGCTCGCTCAACGCCATCACCCCACCGGACGCCGCCTTCGACGCCGCCTTCTCCTCCGAGAGCTGACCTCTCCCCGGGCGGTGGCCGTACGTCGGCCGCCGCCCGTTCGCATGCGGCGTGGACGCGCTCGTGCGGCAGGAGGGTGAGGGGCGTCACCCTCCTGCTCTTCTCGTCACGCCTCCGGCGGGCGGTGCTGCAACTGGCGGCGCAGTTCGGCGATCTCCCGCTCCAGGTCGGCGACGTCCGGCGCGTTGGAGTCGGCCGGGTCCTGGCCCGGCGCGGCCTGCGGCCGCTGCTGCCCGTAGGGCGAGGGAGCCGGACGGACGTACTGCGTGGCACCGTCGGGCCGCTGGGGGTCGTAGCCCCCGCCGGGTCGCTGCGCGTCGTAGGCGCGCGGGCGCGGGGCCTCGTAGCCTCCGGCCGTCCGCCCGGGCTGGTGGCCGTTGGCCGGCGGCAGGCTCTGCGGCTGCCAGCCCTGCGGCAGCACCTGGCCGTTCACCGGCTGCCGGTCATAGCCGCCGACCTGCGCCGGGTAACCGCCGCCGCCGTTCACGCCGGGGTAGGGCCCGCCGTACGCGGGCGAGGGCGACTGGCCCTGCGGGGAGGAGGGGGTCTTCTTGCGCCTGCGCATGAGGACCAGCAGCAGGAGACCGCCGCCGACCACGACCAGGACACCGGCGCCGATGGCGATCCACAGCCACACCGGCTGCGGGGTCTCGTCCTTGCCGGACGAGATCGCCTGCTGTGAGTCGGTGATGTACTTCGCGACGTACGGGTGGCTCGGGAACAGCGCCTGCACCTCGCGGAACTTCGGCAGCGCGTCCTTGTAGTGCCGCTGGAAGAAGTCGTCGAGCGCCTCGTTGTACTTCGTTGTCGTCAGCGACGCGGAGGGCTTGACGTTCTTCTCGTTGAGCTTCTCCTTGATGATCGAGACCGGGAGCACGAAGCTCTCGTTCTCCGACGCCTCGCCGTTCTCGCTCACGGTGCCGGCGATCAGCATGCCGACGACCTTGCCCTCCCGGCTGAACACCGGACCGCCGGAGTTGCCGTGGTAGGAGGGCGCCTGCGTCTGGATGTACGGCACGCCTTCCTGGGTGCTGCGCTTGGCGTTGTACGGCCCCTCGGTGAGCGCGGGGTCGAGCTTGGACTCGATGCTGAACCACGGGGTGTTGGTGACCAGGCCGGGGAAGCCGCTGATGTAGAGCGTGTTGCCGGTGGTCACGTCCGAGTCGTCGCCGAGCGGGACCGTCGGCAGGTTCTGCTGGCCGTTGACCTTGAGCAGCGCGAAGTCCTTGCCCGGGTAGCTCTCGCCGACCGAAACCAGCTCGGCCGGGACCTCCTTGGCCGTCTTGTCGACACCGCCGCCGGGCAGGCTCTGCAGGACCGACAGGCTCTTCTGCAGACCGCGGATCTCCAGGTGGGTGCTGTTGAAGGTCACGTAGATCTGCTGGACGAGCTCGATCATCTCCTTGTCGGCCTCGAAGTTCCGCAGAGCGTTGATCATCTCCTTCGCGTCCTGCTTGTTGAACTTCTCCAGCGCCTGCTGCGCGAAGGTCTGCGACAGCTCCTCGTTGCTCATCTCGACGCAGTGCGCGCCGGTGACCATGTAGCCGTCGGGGGTCACCCACCAGCCCGTGCACATGCCGCCGACCTGCGCCTTGACGGTGCGCTCCGGGCCGACGGGCTGGAGATACCGGTCGACGTCGGCCGCCACGCGCTGAAAGAAGAACTTGGCGATGCTCCGCTCGTCGGAGGGGATCTTGCCGGCGAGCACGGCCTGGGTGGCCTCGTTGGTCAGCTGGTCCCACGCGGCCTGCTTGGCCTGGCTGCTCGGGACGACGACCTCGCCCGAGTACGTGATGCTGGTGAGCTGCACGGCGGGGTGGGTGCGAGCGGCCAGCCGGGTGCCGACGGGGACCTCGTCCCCGGCGTCCGCCGAAGCGGGCGCGGCCACGACGAGCAGGGCGAGAGCCGCCATCGCGGCCATCCCCCCGGTCAGTCTGCCGAAGTATTTCCTGAGATTTCCATCCACGGCAGCAAGCGTGATGGAACGGTCTTGTTTCTTGCTTGGAGGTGGCTTGGGACCGGACGGTACCGCGCTGCAAGACCGCTTTCGCACCGCTCAGGTGCGGTGAGGGCGCCGGCGACGACGGCGGCCCCCGCCGAGACGGGGGCCGCCGGACGATCGATCCGCGGATCAGACGCCCATCGACTGGGTGTCGTTGGTCTCCGGGGTCTGCTGAGCCGACACCTCGGTCACCCCGTTCTTGAGGTGATAACGGGCGACGGCCTCCTGCAGCGTCTCGGCCTTGACCTCGCCGCGCCGCACGAGCTGGGTCAGCACCGCCAGCGTGATCGAGGCCGCGTCCACGTGGAAGTGGCGGCGCAGCGCCGAACGCGTGTCGGAAAGGCCGAAGCCGTCGGTGCCGAGCGAGGTCCAGTCACCGGGCACCCACTGGGCGATCTGGTCCGGGACGGCGCGCATGTAGTCGCTGACGCCCACGAACGGCCCCGGCACACCCGACAGCCTGGCGGTCACGTACGGCACGCGCTGCTCGGCGTCGGGGTTGAGCAGGTTGTGCTCCTCGACGGCCAGGGCGTCCCTGCGCAGCTCGCTCCAGGAGGTGGCCGACCAGACCGAGGCCGACACGCCCCAGTCCTCCGCCAGCATCCGCTGCGCCTCCAGCGCCCACGGGCCGGCGACGCCGGACACCAGGATGTTCGCCTTCGGCCCGTCGCCCGTCGCCGGGGCGTAGAGGTAGAGGCCCTTGAGGATGCCGTCCACGTCCACGTTCTCCGGCTCGGCCGGCTGCGGATAGGGCTCGTTGTAGACGGTCAGGTAGTAGAAGACGTCCTCGGGGTGCTCCCCGTACATCCTCCGCAGGCCGTCCTTGACGATGTGCGCGATCTCGAACGCCCACGCCGGGTCGTACGCCACGGCGGCGGGGTTGGTCGAGGCGATCAGCGGGGTGTGGCCGTCCTCGTGCTGCAGGCCCTCGCCGTTCAGCGTGGTGCGGCCGGCCGTGGCGCCGAGCAGGAAGCCCCGGCCCATCTGGTCGCCGAGCTGCCACATCTGGTCGGCGGTCCGCTGGAACCCGAACATCGAGTAGAAGATGTAAACCGGGATCATGTGCTCGCCGTGGGTGGCGTACGACGTGCCCGCCGCGATGACCGAGCCCATCGAGCCGGCCTCGCTGATGCCCTCGTGCAGGATCTGACCCTCGGTCGACTCCTTGTACGACAGCAGCAGCTCGCGGTCGACCGCCTCGTACGTCTGCCCGTGGGGCGAGTAGATCTTGGCGGTCGGGAACATCGCGTCCACACCGAACGTGCGGGCCTCGTCCGGGATGATCGGCACGAACCTGGCGCCGATCTCCTTGTCGCGCATGAGGTCCTTGAGCAGGCGGACGAACGCCATGGTGGTGGCGACGTTCTGCTTGCCGGAGCCCTTGCGCAGGCCCGAGTAGACGGGGTCGCCGGGGAGCTTGAGCGGCTTGGCGCGTACTACCCGCTTGGGCAGGTAGCCGCCGAGCGCCGCCCGGCGCTCCTTCATGTAGGCGATCTCGTCGTTGTCCTCGCCGGGGTGGAAGTACGGCGGGAGGTCGGCCTCGAGGTCCTTGTCCGGGATGGGCAGGTAGAGCCGGTCGCGGAACTCCTTGAGCTCGGCCTTGCTCATCTTCTTCATCTGGTGCGTGGCGTTGCGCGCCTCGAAGTCCTTGCCGAGCGTCCAGCCCTTGATCGTCTGGGCCAGGATGACGGTCGGCTGGCCGACGTGCTCGCGGGCCGCCTTGAACGCGGCGTACACCTTGCGGTAGTCGTGGCCGCCGCGCGACAGCTTGCGGATGTCGTCGTCCGACATGTGCTCGACCATCTTGCGCAGGCGCGGGTCGCCGCCGAAGAAGTTCTCCCGGATGTAGGCGCCCGACTCGACCGAGTAGGTCTGGAACTGTCCGTCGGGCGTGGTGTTCATCTGGTTGACCAGCACGCCGTCGACGTCGGCCGCCAGCAGCGGGTCCCAGTCACGGCCCCAGACGACCTTGATCACGTTCCAGCCGGCGCCGCGGAAGTACGACTCCAGCTCCTGGATGATCTTGCCGTTGCCGCGTACCGGGCCGTCGAGCCGCTGCAGGTTGCAGTTGATGACGAAGGTGAGGTTGTCGAGCTCCTCGCGGGCCGCGACGCCGATCGCGCCGAGCGACTCGGGCTCGTCCATCTCGCCGTCGCCGAGGAAGCACCAGACGTGGCTGCGGCTGGTGTCCTTGATCTTGCGGCTGAGCAGGTAGCGGTTGAACCGCGCCTGGTAGATCGCGCCGATCGGGCCGAGGCCCATGGAGACCGTGGGGAACTCCCAGAAGTCCGGCATCAGCCGGGGGTGCGGGTAGGAGGGCAGGCCCTTGATCCCGTGGGACAGCTCCTGACGGAACGCGTCGAGCTGGGCCGCGTCGAGGCGGCCCTCAAGGAAGGCGCGGGCGTAGATGCCGGGGGCCGCGTGGCCCTGGATGAAGATCTGGTCGCCCGACTCCCCGTGGTCCTTGCCGCGGAAGAAGTGGTTGAAGCCCACCTCGTACAGCGAGGCCGCGGACGCGTAGGTGGCGATGTGGCCGCCGACGTTGGTCCGCGCGTTGGCACGGGTCACCATCACCGCCGCGTTCCAGCGGATGTAGGCCCGGATGCGGCGCTCGACGTATTCGTCCCCAGGGAACCAGGGCTCGCGCTCCGGGGGGATGGTGTTGATGTAGTCCGTGCTGCGCAGGCCGGGCACGCCGACCTGGTGTTCGCGGGCGCGCTCGAGCAGCCGGAGCATCAGGTAGCGGGCACGGGTGCGGCCCTCGGTCTTGATGACGTTGTCGAGCGATTCGAGCCATTCGTTGGTCTCGCTCGGATCGACATCAGGCAACTGGCTGGGTAGGCCGTCACTGATGATCGAAAAACGCTGGCGTCCGGAAGCCACTGGGTCTCGCCTTCCGAGAATGGACTTTGTCTCGTCGGATCTGTTACGTCTGTGTTGCCTGCTGCGATGCGGTCAGCGCTCGATCGCGGCGTTGCGGTCTTCTTCCATCCTGTCTCGTCCCACCGGAAAGCGCATCTCTACTTCCCGGTAACCGAACCGTCCGCGCTGGCTGCGGGGCAGGTCTTGGCCTAGACCACCGATGGTAGGACGATTTTTACCCACCATCCATTCCCGGTTGCCGCCGGGGGCGTCGCAAGGTCACCCGCGTCACATCGTGCCTGGTCGGAACCTCCGTACCCGGCCTGACCGCGCCCTATCCGGGAGGCTGGGCGAAGTCGCCGCGCCGCCGCGGTCGTAGCCGTCCGTCATTGTCTCCGGAACCTTCTGCCTCGCCTGTCTCCATGTCTACGGCCCGTTACCGGGGCCACGCGGACGGGACTGGAGGCGGCATGTCGGCAGCGTAACGTTTTGGTATGAGTTGTCCCTCCCTCTGTGGAGAGGAGGGTTTCTCCTCTTTCCAGGTGGCGATAGCCGTACCAGGCTCTGGTGAGAGGGGGGATCGAGATGCACGCAGCGGTAGGGGACCGGCTGGTGGTGCACGGTGCGGTAGTGGGCGACCACGAGAAGCACGGTGTGATCGTCGAGGTCCGCGGTCCCGGGGGCGGCCCGCCGTTCCTGGTGCGGTATGAGGACGGGCACGAAGCGCTCGTCTTCCCTGGTCCGGACGCCGTCGTCCTCCCAGCTCAGCGCGAATCGTAATATCGCGGATGTGAAATCGACGGTGATCGAGGTGCGGACCGGCGCGCGCGAGCGCGTGCACGACATAACGAAGGAGTGCGCCGATTTCGCGCGCGAGTGCGGGGGAGACGGGCTGCTGCACGTCTTCGTCCCGCACGCGACGGCGGGCGTTGCGCTGCTGGAGCTCGGCTCGGGCAGCGACGAGGATCTGCTGGCCGCCCTGGGCGACCTGCTGCCGGCGGACGACCGGTGGCGGCATGCACACGGCTCCCGTGGGCACGGAAGGTCGCATGTCATGCCCGCCTTCATCCCGCCGTACGCGACCGTCCCCGTCCTCGGGGGCAGGCTGGCGCTGGGGACCTGGCAGTCGGTCGCCCTGATCGACCTCAACGTTGACAACCCCGACAGGCGTGTTCGTTTGTCGTTTTTGACCGATTAAGAGATAACGGTGCGGGTCACCCGCCGTGGCGACCGTTGACGACGACGGGTCGCAGCGTGTGGACTGTGCCGAAGCATGGCTCTCAACGAGCCGGGACAACCGCATGGGCGGGGTCACCCAAGCAGGAGGGATAAACGTGAGCGCGACCGCGGGTCAGGCGCAGGACGAGCGCGGCCTGGCCGAACGACTCGGCCTCAAAGCCGGTCAGGTGGTGCAGGAGGTCGGCTGGGACGAGGACTGCGACGAGGCGCTGCGCCAGTCCATCGAGGAGCTGACCGGCAACGAGCTGGTGGACGAGGACTACGAGGACGTCGTCGACGTGGTGCTGCTCTGGTGGCGTGACGGCGACGGCGATCTCTTCGACGCGCTGAGCGACGCGATGACCGCACTCGCCGACGGAGGCCAGATCTGGCTGCTGACCCCCAAGGCGGGTCGCGAGGGCCACGTGGAGCCCAGCGACATCGGTGAGGACGCGGCGACCGCCGGGCTGTCGCAGACGAGCAGCGTGAGCGCCGCCAGGGACTGGTCGGGCACGAGGCTCGTCGCCCCGAAGGCCCGCCGCTGAGTATTGCCCTGCCGTACGGCCCGGGGATGCCGTACGGCAGGATGATGGGCGGACACCTGGGGAGGGACTGCTCATGACGGTAGAGGTCGGGCAGCGGGCTCCGGACTTCGCGCTCAAGGACCAGCACGGCGTTCCCGTGCGCCTCTCCGACCTGCGGTGCAAGACGGTCATGCTCGTCTTCTATCCCCTGTCCTTCAGCCCCGTCTGCCACGGCGAGCTCGCGGCCATCCGCGACGAGCTCGCCGGCTCTCTGCCTCCGCACGTCCAGGTGCTGGCGGTGTCGGTCGACTCGATGTTCAGCCAGCGCGCCTGGGCGGACCAGGAAGGCTTCTCGTTTCCCCTGTTGTCGGATTTCTGGCCCCACGGTGCGGTCGCCCGGGCGTACGGTGTCCTTGATGAGGACAGGGGACTCGCGCTCCGGGGCACGTTCATCATCGACGGCGAAGGCGTCGTGCGCTGGAAGGTCGTCAACCCGATCGGTTCCGCACGCGATCTCGACGAGTACCGCAAGGCGCTCGCGGAAATCTGATCGTTTGATTGCCCGCCCCCGGGCACTGACCATATTCGACTCCGACTCCGACTCGCCCCATTGGAGGCCAGATGCCCTGCTACAGGTGCGGGGCCCGGCAGACCGACCCCGTCCGCGGCGCCAGCCCCTGGAAGCGCGCGGTGCGCCACGAGGCGCAGGTACTCGTCTGCCCGGACTGCCAGCGTGTGCACGACCTCGATCTCGACACATGCGCCTCGTGCGGCTCGATCGCGCTGATCTGCCGCCTGGGAGAGATCGAGTGCCGCTCCTGCGGCGAGGTGCGACTCGCCCGCGCCGGTGAGCCGCTCGTCACGGCCGGCACGCCGGCTTGCGCTCGGATGCCCGGCCTCGCCGCAGAGGTGGAGGCGGCCCTCGACCGCGTCCTGGGCCGCTCGTGACGTACGTCGTCGCGCTGGATGTGGGGGGCACCTCCATGAAGGGCGGCCTCGTCACCCGCGGCGGCGAGGTCACCGTCCTCGCAGGGCGCCCCACGGGCCGCGAACACGGTCCGGACGCGGTGGTGGAGGCCGTGCGTGCCTACGTCGGCGAGATCGCCGACCTCGGCCGCTCTCGGTACGGCGTTGAGCCCGCCGGGGTAGGCCTGGCCGTCCCGGGCATCGTCACCGCGTCCACCGCCGTCTACTCGGCCAACATCGGCTGGCGGGACGTGCCCGCTGAGGCGTTCACGCCTCCGGGCGTTCCGGCGCGACTCGGCCACGACGTCCGCACGGGCGGCCTGGCCGAGAGCGTCTTCGGCGCGGGTCGCGACGTCGCCGACTTCCTCTTCCTGCCCATCGGCACCGGCATCGCGGGAGCGGTGGTGCTCCGCGGTGAGCCGTACGGCGGCGCGCACGGCTGGGGCGGCGAGATCGGGCACGCGTCCGTCTGGCCGGCGGGAGAGAAGTGCGCCTGCGGGCAGATCGGCTGCCTGGAGACCTACGCCTCCGCCTCGGCCGTGGCCCGCCGCTTCACGGCACGCTCCGGCCGTACGGCGACCGCGAAGGAGGTCGTCGAACTTGCGGTCGCGGGAGACCCGGTGGCCGCCGAGGTGTTCGGGGAGGCGATCGAGGCCCTGGCCATCGCCCTCGCGTCGTACGTGCTCGTGCTCGACCCGGCCCTGATCGTCATCGGCGGCGGCCTGGCGGAGGCCGGTGCGGCCCTGTTCGAGCCGCTGGGGGAACGGCTGGCCGGTCGGCTGGCCTTCCAGGAGCCGCCACCCGTACGCCCGGCCGCCCTGGGCCCCCGGGCGGGCATGCTCGGCGCGGCCCTCCTCGGCTGGCAGGCGGCGGGAGACAACGACGCGGGCGCCGACTGGGCGCTCGATGTGCTGAGAGGCGGGTCGGTGTCGTAAGGTGTAGTCCGGTCCGGGCGGTTAGCTCAGCGGTAGAGCACTCGCCTTACAAGCGAGGGGTCACTGGTTCGAACCCAGTACCGCCCACCAGCAAAAACAAGCCCCGTAGCGATCACGCCACGGGGCTTCGTGCCACCAACGTGCCATTGGCTTTGGGTTCTGACCCGTCTGACCTCGCCGCCACGGCTTCCTCTCGACACCGTAATCACGGTCGGCGTCCTTCAGTAAGAACAGACTGGGAGCGTGAGTGTCATCCGCGAGGGAGTGCAGCACCGGATGAATCAGCTGCCGTCCGCTACGGAGCTGGTTCGAGAGCGGCTGACCGAGTCCGCCCCGGCGGAGCGTCACCTCCCCTTCTTTGCGTCGTTCGAGGCGGAGCCGGACCTTGCCAAGCGGCATGAAGAGATCCTGCGCTCGGAGATGGGGTGCTGACACAGCCCCTACGCGCTGGTCTTCATCTCGATCTTCGCCAGGCGGTGGGGCG
This sequence comes from Microbispora sitophila, assembly GCF_014892245.1. Classification (NCBI taxonomy): domain Bacteria; kingdom Bacillati; phylum Actinomycetota; class Actinomycetes; order Streptosporangiales; family Streptosporangiaceae; genus Microbispora; species Microbispora sitophila. The sequence goes on from NZ_JADBGC010000023.1 coordinate 9,117, forward strand.
CTTGTGCCGCCCTTAGTAGTCGGGGAGTCACATCCTGGAGGAGCACGTCGGTCCGCGTGCGATCACTTCCTCAACTCCTGTCTTCGCCTGGGCCGCATGGAGTGCCTGTACGTACACTGACGGCATGAGCGCGCAACCGCAGGAGTTCCCCCCCGAAGGTCCTCTTCCGGAGAAGAATCTGCGTGCCATCCGTAGAGCGTTGGTCGTGCCCCAGGACCGAGAGGGGTTCGACGCAGGTCTCGATGTCGTCCTGGCTGAGGTCCGCGCCAGTTTGGACCTCGGTCGGTTGAGCGAGTTCATCCACACCTGGTGGCTGATCGCGTGCGACTCCGTCAAAGATCCGCAGGGCCGCAGAGACGTCTACGAGCGAGCCACCCGTGTCCAAGAACTGGCTGACGCCGGCAGACCGATCCCTCGGGGCGACAAGACGTGGCGCGAGTTGCTTGCTGAGCGCGGGGTCGAGCGGTAGGTGTACTCGATTGTCGAACCCGATCCTGTCGCTCAAGAACAGATCGCGGCCCTGCCAGACGATGCCTTGCGGTATCTGGCCGGGGTTCTGGACCTGATTGAGCTTGAGCCCTGGGCCGGTGGACCGCAGTCGCCAAGCAAGCCCGACGGCAACATGCGGGTCATGCCGTTTGGGGAGCGTGGGCTTGTGACCTATCTCGTATTGGAGCCCCAGCGCGAGGTGTACATCGTTCGTGTGCAGTGGCTCTAACCGTTCGGCTGCTTCCAGGAATGGCCGCACTGGGTGACTATCTGAGTGACAATCGTGATGGACGTGCCCGGACGGCGGTGGACAACGGTGGACTGTCTGCCCAGGTCAGGGCCAGTACTGGTGCTGGTCCCGCCCCTTCCTGGGTTGACTTACAAGCGAGGGGTCACTGGTTCGAACCCAGTACCGCCCACCTGGTTAAACGGCGTGTTGCCGATCTTGTTTTCGAGGGACCGAGTGACTATACCTCGAAGAGGCTGTCCATCTTCTCCGCGCCCTGCATGAGCACGGGGCGGATCTGCTTGCGGTAGCCGGTCTCGGTGACCACGGTGTTCCGATGGCCGACGAGACGGGAGATGTCCTCGATCGGGACGCCGGAGTCCGAATCTTGTCGCTCTTCAGCCAACGTCGTAGCCCAACTGACCTGGAGACAGCGCTGCCGTTGATCCGGCAGAGCTACGACCTTCTCACTGTGGCAACGCCAAGGGTGAGCACCACCACCCCTGTCTGAAGCTACTGCTGCCAGGTACAGGGCGACTTCCATGCGCTCGTCGGAGTCGAAGCGTACGTCGGTGACGTCCTCCAGCCACAGGTTCAACCTGGGCGGTTTTCCCGCCTGCAGGCCGGTCTCGTAGCGGCGCGGGGCGAGCAGGACGAGGCAGCCGGTCAGTCGTGTGCCGGCACGTTCGACCAGCAGGGTGCGGACCTCAGCGGCGGCCAGGTCGTAGTCGGTTGCGAGTTCGAGCGCGGCCTCGGCCGTCAGCGGCATGAACGGGGGAGTTTCCTGCCCTCGGTAGTCCCTGGTGTGCAGAGGCTTCGCCGCCGGTGGCGGCAGCAACCGCTCCAGTGAGTGCCCCGCCGCCGCGGTCTGCTCGACCATCCAGCTTCGCCGCTCCGATCCGAGATCGGCGGTCGTCCTCATTTCACGACGCCACGCCTCTACCAGCGGAAACTCTTACACCACTCCCGTGGACGCAACCGCGAAGCCGATCTGGGTCGGGATGTCGACGGCTCAGGTGGCGCTATGGTCACGGCGGACACGGTGTGGACGCGACCTGCGCGCATGACCGATCATGGGGCAATGTCGCTCCGCACGCACGAGGCCGATCTGTTCGAGAGCTCCAGGGGCCGCTTGGAGGCGATCGCCTACCGGCTGCTGGGATCGGCCGGCGATGCGGAGGACGCGGTGCAGGATACGTACCTGCGCTGGCATGCGGCGGACCGGGAACGGATCGAGACGCCCGAAGCGTGGCTGACGAAGGTGCTCACCAATCTCTGCCTCAACCAGCTCACCTCGGCGCGGGCCAGGCGGGAGACCTACGTGGGGCAGTGGCTTCCTGAGCCGGTGCTGGACGGAGATCCGATGCTCGGTCCCGCCGACACCTTCGAGCAGCGTGAGTCGGTCTCCATGGCGATGCTCACCCTTATGGAGCGGCTGTCCCCCAATGAGCGCGTCGTGTATGTGCTGCGCGAGGCGTTCGGGTACGCGCACCGCGAGATCGCGGAGATTCTGGACATCACCGAGTCGAACTGCCAGCAGATCTACCGGCGTGCCAGGCAGCATCTGGCAGTCGAACGATCCCGCACGGAGATCGATGCGGTCGCCGCGCGGAAGATCGTCGAGGAGTTTCTCGCCGCGGCCCTCAGCGGCGACACCGAGCCACTGATTCGGCTGCTTGCCGACGACGCGGTCAGCGTGGCCGACGGCGGCGGTAAGGTCGTCGCTCGCAGGACCCCGATCATCGGAGCGATGGGCATCGCCCAGTACCTGCGTGGCATGTTCCAGCCGAGCGACTCCAAACGAGCCCTCGTCGGCGGCAATCCCGCCTTCTACGCCGTTGTCGTCAACGGTGGTCCTGCCGTGCTGGTCGAGGTCGGCGAGCAGATCATCGGCGTGGTCTGTCTCGATGCGACCCCCGACCGCCTCGCCTCGATCCACATCCAGGTCAACCCCGACAAACTTCAGCGCATCGCGCGCCAGTGGGCGGCCGCTGGACCTCATCGCCCGTTCCCGACGAGTTGGTGACCTACATCACACGTGGTCCCTGTCAGGGATCGCGCGCCTGTCCGGTTCAGGAGGTGAAAGCAACCAGATAGGAGCGAGCCATGAAGCACCGCATCGTCGTCCTGGGGGCCGGGTACGCCGGAGCCAACACCGCCGGTCGCCTCGCCAAGCGGCTGCACCGCGACGACGTCGAGATCACCCTGGTCAACGGCGACTCAGAGTTCGTCGAACGGATACGCATGCACCAGCTCGCGAGCGGGCAGGATCTGCAGCCTCGCCCACTGCGCGACCTCTACGCGGGCACCGGCGTACAGGTCCGGACCGCGCGGGTCACCGCTGTCGATGTGGAAGGCAAGACCGTCGATCTCGGCGGTGAGACCCTCGCCTATGACACCCTCGTGTACGCCCTGGGCAGCGTCATCGCCGATCACGGCGTCCCTGGTGTCGCAGAGCACGCCTACAACGTGGCCGGCAAGCAGGCCGCTCTCCGACTGCGGGCGCGCCTGAGCGAGGTGGAGCCCGGTGGGACCGTGCTGATCGTGGGCGGCGGCCTGACCGGCATCGAGGCGGCCACCGAGATCGCCGAAGCCCACCCGGACCTTGAGATCGCGATCGCCGCCCGCGGCCGCGTCGGCGGCTGGCTCAGCGACAAGGCCCAGCGCCACTTGCGTGGCGCCTTTGACCGGCTCGGCATCACCGTCCACGACCATGCCGACATCACGCGCGTCGAAGCGAACGGCGTGGTCACCGGTGCAGGCAGCAAGATCGGGGCCCAGGTGACCGTGTGGACCGCGGGTTTCACCGTGCACCCGATCGCGGCCGCCACCACCCTTGAGGTGTCAGACACAGGCCGGATCGTCGTCGACGCCAGCATGCGATCGGTCTCGCATCCCGACGTGTACGCCGTCGGCGACGCCGCGCTCGCCCAAGGAGCAGGTGGCAAGCCGCTGCGGATGTCCTGCGCCTCGGCAAACCCCATGGCGTGGCTGGCAGCCGACGTCATCGCCGCGCGCTTGACTGGTCGCAAGGTTCCCGAGACCACGATCGGCTACTCCCTGCAGTGCATCAGCATCGGACGCCGCGATGGAATCATCCAGCGCGTGACCCCCGACGATCAGGTCACGTCCACCGTCTTCACGGGCCGGACCGCCGCCCGCATCAAGGAGATGATCTGCGCTAGCGCGGCCTGGAGCATCTCCCACCCGACCATGATGCTGCCGAGCCGCCGCCGCCACCTCGCGGTCACCGGCGCAGTGGAGACCCGACCCCTCACGCGGTCATGACGAAGAGCGTTGCCGGGCGAACGTGGTTGCCCGTTCGCCCGCCCGCCGCATACGAGCGACTCGGGCGTCCCCCCGTCGCTGAGTTGCCAGAGTCGGAGCTACGCCCGGCTCTGGAGTTGATCCGTGGCCGTCTGGACGAGCCTGCCCCGGCGGAGCGTGACCTTCCGTCATTCGCCTCGTTCGAGGCTGAACCGGACCTTGCCGAACGCCATGAGGAGATCCTGCGCTCCGAGATGAGCCGCTGACGTGCCGCTGCGTGACACGGCCTCCTTCTCGCTGTCGGCAACGCCAAGGACAAGCACCACCAGGCATGTCTCAAGCTGCTCCGCCAGGCGGAGCGACTGCCGTCCCCGGTCATGGGAGAAGTCGGCTATCTCCTGGAGGCGCGCGTGGTCCACAAGCCGAGGTCACGTTCCTGAAGTGGTTCGGCGGCAGCGGCTTCCACGTAGCCGAGTTAGAGGACGAAGACCTTCCTCGCGTGGCGGAACTCTTCGAGGAGTACGTCGACCTGCCTCTCGGACTGGGTGGACGCCGCCGGCATCACGATCGCCGAGCTCCTGGGACTGAGGGAGGCCGCGACAGTCGACCAGCGGCACTTCCGAATCGTGCGCCCACGCCACGTCGGCGGTGCTGGTAGATCAGCCCGGCGCGCACGCTGTCGTGCCCCATCCGCCATGAGATCGCCGGGGGAAGTGCCGGACCGCCGCCGCTTCGCCATCCGGGCGAGGCGGACCGGAAGATCAGGCAGGAGAGAAGGGCGCAGGTCTCCATCGTGGACTGGTGCAGCGGCTGAAGTGGAGTTCCCCCACGCCGGCCGACGCACAGACCTCCACCGAATCCGATCTCGTCTTCCATACCAAAAACGGCACAGCGCTCACCGCATACACTCGCCGATCCCCCGATCGGCACAAACGTCAAGTACCTCGGGGACGGACCCCGTCAGCACCCGGAGGAACGCTCTGGGAGTGTCGCCTCGACAGGCGATTCGACGTTCACTAGAAAGGATCGAAGCCAGGACCTGGGGAACCCCAGGGGATTCACGCGATCGGACGTGGGATCGGGGCGCGGATGAACCCGCTCACTACGAGCTGGCCTCGGTACGTCTCCTTCATACCGGCCGCCATGATCGTCATCGGCACCGTCCTCAACGTGTTGTCCCCGCGCTACTACTGGGGCGACTACCTGCTGGGCGCCGCGGTCGTGGTGGCAGGGGCACTGCTCTCGCTCAGGCACACCTTCGCGGCCGCAGCGGCCATCGTCCTGGTCCAGCTGGTGTTGTTGATCAAGGATGGTTACTTCGGTCATAGCGTAGGCACGCTCTCGTTGATCAGCGCGGTGTTCACCGCGCTCGTCGGTCTCGGGGTGAACCGCGTGGTCACCAGCCACAGCCGCCGACTGGAAGTGGTCCGCTCCGTCGCCGAGGCCGTCCAGCGCGCCGTGCTGCCCGCCCCGCCGGCGCGTATCGGCCCGCTGGCCGTCGCCGCGCTCTACAAGACCGCGCAGATCGAGGCGCTGATCGGCGGAGACGCCTACGCCGTGCAAGAAACCCCGTATGGCACCAGGCTGCTGATCGCAGACGTGCGAGGCAAGGGCCTGGGCGCGGTCGGCACGGTGGCCGTACTGCTGGGCGCATTCCGGGAGGCGGCGGACCAGGCGGCCGACCTCGTGCTGCTGGCCGAGCGTATGGAGCGCGCGCTGGTCAAAGAGGCTGCGTCGCGTGAGGAGAGCATCCGCATGGAGGGGTTCGTTACGGCGGTGCTCGGCGAGATCACACCGGACGCGGACAGTGTGCGGCTGCTGAACTGCGGCCACCCCCCGCCGTACCTCCTTGAGGGTGACACGGTGTCCTCGCTGGATCCCGGCGAGCCGAGTCTTCCTCTGGGCATGAGCGGCCTGGGCGTGCCGCGCGCAGAGCCGCAACGCTGGTCGTTCCCGATCGGGAGCACGCTCCTGCTGGTCACCGATGGAGTGACGGAGGCCCGGAACCGTTACGGCACTTTCTACGACCCGGTAGGCCGGCTCGCCGGCCGGGGTTCGTTCCGGCAGCCGAAGGAGGTGGTCGAGGTCCTGGTGCGCGATGTCGAGCGCTGGACCGGCGGCCCGCGCGATGACGACATGGCGATTCTGGCGATCACCCGGTACGCCGACGGGCTACGTTAGCCGGCGCCGTCCTCCCGCGTAACGTCCATGCCGAGGATCTCTCGCTGCCCGTTGGCATTGACCGCCGTGGCGCCAGGCCGGAGGGCAGGCTCTCTTACCCGAAACGGATGCCGGGTGACGATCGGTCTGGACGAGCCCGGACGGCGGTGGACCTTCGAGGACCGTAGGCCCAGGTCAGGGCGGGAGCCGTTGCTGGTCCTGCCTTCCCGGGCCGAAGCGGGGGGTCACTGGTCCGAACCCGCTACCGCCTAACCGTCGAGTTGTCTACCTGCGGAAATGACTCTTCAGGTGGGCCGCTTCCGCGTGCGCCGACCGGCCACGCCGCCACCACTCGGCCGCCGCCGCGAACGTCGCCGGTCGACACGGACACCTCGGAAATTGCTCCTCTTCGGCGCAGCGGCGGGTCTGGTGCACGGCCGTGGTCAGTGGCCGGGGTGGACGAGGCCGCATTCGTAGGCGAAGACTACGGCCTGGACCCGGTCGCGGAGACCCAGCTTGGCGAGGATGCGGGTGACGTGGGTCTTGACCGTTGGCTTGCTGAGGTAAAGCTCCGCGGCGATCTCTGCGTTGGAGCGGCCTCGGGCGATGAGCCTCAGTACCTCGAGTTCGCGCGGGGTCAGCGTCTCGAGCCCGGCCGGGTGGTCAGAGCCCGGCCGTGGGCGGCGGACGTAATCCTCGATCATTCGCCGGGTGATCTCTGGCGCCAGGAGTGCATCGCCCGCGGCGACCGTACGGACGGCCCCGGCCAGCTCGCGCGGCGGTGCGCTCTTGAGCAGGAAGCCGCTCGCCCCGGCCCGCAGCGCCTGGTAAACGTACTCATCCTCGTCGAATGTCGTGAGTATGAGGATGCGCGCCCGGCAGGGGCCGCCGTTCAGCAGGTGGCGCGTCGCCTCGATGCCGTCCAGGCGGGGCATGCGGATGTCCATGAGGATGACGTCGGGCTGCAGCACGGACCCCCGGTCGATGGCCTCGATGCCGTCGACCGCCTCGCCAACCACCTCGATGTCGTCCTGACCCTCCAGAATCGAGCGGAAACCGCCGCGTACGAGGGCTTGGTCGTCGACGAGCAGGACCCTGATCATCGCTGGTTCGCCTCCAGCGGCAACTGCGCCGTCACGGTGAAGCCACCGCCGGGCGTGCCCGCCGTCTCAAGCGAGCCACCGTAGAGCCCGACCCGTTCGCGCATCCCGATCAGGCCGTGCCCGACGCGGTTGGTGTCGGCTCCGCCCGGCCCGCCTGTTCGCCCGGTGTCGCGGATGCTTACCCGTACGGACTGATCGTCGTAGTGCAACCTGACGTGCGCGGTGGTCGGCGCGGCGTGTTTCAGCACGTTGGTGAGCGCCTCCTGCACGATCCGGTAGACGGTCAGGTCCAGGCCGGGTGGGAGGGGGCGGCCCGAACCCTCCACGGTGAGCTCGACCGGCAGGCCGATCGTGGCCATGTGGTCGACCAGTTCGGCCAGGTCGGCCGTGCCCGGCTGCGGCTTGAGCTCGGGCCGGGCCCGTTCCCCGCGCAGCAGGCCGAGCATGCGCCCGAGTTCGCCGACGGCCTGCCGCCCGGTTTCCTGGATCGAGTGCAGCGGTGCTCGCGCCTTCTGCGGGTCGCGGTCGAGCAGGTCCTCGGCGGCGCCCGCTTGGACCACCATGACGCTGACGCAGTGGGCCACGATGTCGTGCAACTCGCGCGCGATGCGGGCGCGCTCGTCGGCAAGCGCGACTCGGATCGCCTCCTCGCGCTCGGCCTCCAGTCGCCGGGCCCGGGCACGGTCGTCGGAGTGGCTGCGGGCGCGGGCACGCAGCACCCGGCCGGCGACGAAGCACACCGCCAACGGCACCGCGACGAACGGGATGTTGCCGACGGTGCCGGACTCCGGGTTGCGCAGGAACACTACGACCAAGCCGACGCCGACGGCCGCCACGCCGATGAAGGCCCGCGCCGACACGCTGTGCCGGGCCACCGAGTAGGTGGCGACCAGGATGGGCAGGAAGTGGCCCCACAGTGTGACCGTCAGCGGCGTCGCCAGCATCGGCCCGGCGATCGCGACCGCGAGGATCACGGCAGTGGCGAGCGGCGTCACCCGGCGCAACGCCAGGATCGAGGTCGCCACCAGCGTGGCGACGACAACGGCCGGCATCGGGCCGTACGGCGTCGAGTTGTCGAGATGGAACGCAAGGTCGGCCTGGGCGAAGCCGGTGATCGCAAGGGCGAGCAGCGCGTCGGGGAGCAGGCCGGCCGGTCTGTGCCGCAGCCACGCACGCGCCGGCGACTCCACCCGGGCCTGGACCGGGTTCGTCACGTCCATCACCCCCGCAAGTTACTGCGGGCGCGCTCGCGTGGCGTCATCCGCAGGTCGCATTTCCGGCAGCGTGGTTCGCGACCGGGGTATCAACCGGCGCCGACCCCGGTACGACGACGCCGCGGGTCCACAGGGCCGACGCTGAGGACGCGCCGCCGACGGACGGCATGGCGCACAGCGCCTGGCGCTGCACACCATGGAGGAGACCATGACCATGAACGTGAGACGCCTCGCCGGATGCGCGCTCGTCGTCGGCACGATCGTCGCGGCGGTGGGCTACCTCGCCGCCAACCTGCTCGCGCCGGGCAGCGGCGACGAGGTGTTCCGCTACCAGAACTGGCCGCTGTTCGAGGGGATCGCGCTGGTCGGGGACGTCGTCATCGCGCTGGGGCTGCCGGTGATCCTGACCTTCGCCGGTCGTGCGCCGAGGCTGCACATCGTCGGCTACGTCGGCATATTCGCCGCGCTGGTGATGCTCAACGTCGGCGAGGGCACCACTGAGGCGTTCGTCAAGCCGTATCTGGCCGGCCACGGCGGCATCCCCGCACAGGAACCGCCGGGCTTCGCGGTCTTCGAGGGTGTCGCGCTCCTGGCGCTGGTCGTCGGCTCGATCTGCCTCGGCATCGCTGTGCTGAGGGCGCGGACGCTGCCGTGGTGGATCGGGATCGCGTTGATCGTCTCGTGCCTCCTCGGCGCCCTCGGGCTGCCCGGGGCCTGGTTCCTGGTGCCCGACGGCGTCTTCTTCGCGGCGCTGTTCGCCGTCGGCGTCTTCGCCTTGCGGGGGCGGCCGGACCGTACCCCCACGACGGTCGGGCAGGCGGCTGTCAGCGCCCAGGAATGATCTTTTCGTCCCGGGTCCGGGACCGTCACTGATGCTTGGCGGGTTTGCGACCTGCCATCAACGATCTCTCAGGAGGCGGCCGCCGGTCTGATCGTTTCAGACGACGACCTCGCCGCCTTGGGCAAGCTCGCCTGATCAGGCCCCTCTGCCGGGCGAAGAGGGCCGCAGTCGGTACCGGGGTCGATCAGTGCGGCGTACAGTCCGAGACGGTCCACGATCTCCGGGAACGTGCGCCTTCTTGGGGTACGGCCGCGTCGCGGACAACCGGAAAGCCGGCGAAAGAGCGCCGGTGGGATTGGGACGCCCGACAGCGACGACGCTCACTGGAGGCGTGTGATGACGCCCGCTCGCCCGGCCGTTCGCCGCGGTGCTCGTTATGTCGCCGCACGCAAACCTGCGACCAGAACGCAGACCCCTTCCCTGCAGTGGCAGATTCTGTTCCTGATCCTCGCGGGAGCCTTCGCCGTGCACGCCAACGGCCTCGGCAACGGCTTCATCTATTTCGACGATCCCGAGGGCGTGGTGGACAACGTCTCCATCCGGGAGTTCAGCGGGACCAACATCGGCCACTGGTTCACCACGCCGCTCCAGTTCATGTATACGCCGCTGGTGTACGTGTCGTACGCGATCGATTATCTGTTCGGTCACGGCGCGATCGGCATGTACCACTTCACGAACCTGATACTGCACCTGGCCAATGTGGTGTTGGTGTTCCTGGTGTTCCGCCGGCTCACCGAGCGCGCTTTCCTGGCCTGCTTCGTCGCGGTGGCGTTCGCGATCCATCCCGTGAACGCCGACACGGTCGCGTGGATCTCCGCCCGCAGCAACCTGCTGGCCACGCTCTTCTCACTGGCCGCGCTCCTGGTCTACCTGCGTTACATCAGGTCACCGCGCCGGCTGCCGCTGGCCTGGTCCGTGGTCCTGTTCGGGCTGGCCGCGCTTTCCAAATCGACCGCCGTCGCGCTTCCCCTGGTGTTGTTCCTCGTGGACCACTTGCAGGACCGCAGGCCGAACCGGCGTCTGTTCCTGGAGAAGATCCCGTTTCTCGTCATCGCCGCGATCACGGTGCTCGTCGCGCTGAACGTACGGCAGGATGTGATCCCGCAACACGGGTACACCGTTGTCGACCGGGTCCTCCTGACCTGCTCGGCGTTGGTCGACCATCTGGTGCAGTCGGTCTACCCGTTCCGCCTGTCCCTCGCCTACGCGTACCCCCACACGCCCTTCCCCTGGTATCTCTACCTTTTCCCGTTCCTGCTCGCAGCCGGGACCGCCGCTTTGCTGCTGGTCAGGTCGGCCCGCAGAATCGTCGTCTTCGGACTCGGGTTCTTCGCGGTGGCCATCGCGCCGACCCAGGCCGTTCTCCTCATCGACGGCTACCACGCGAACAGATACGCGTACCTGCCGTATCTCGGCCTCTTCCTCATCGTCGGACATTTCGCGGACACGGCGCTCCGGTCCCGTGATCGCAGGCTCCGTGTCGCCGCGATCGGGGCGACGGCGGTGTTCGCGATCCTCTTCGCCACGCTGACCATCATCCGGAACACGGCCTGGCAGAGTACGGAAACCATCATGAGCGACGCCATCGCCAAGGAGCCCGGCGTTGCGTTGACGTACAACAGCCGGGGCATCGCCAGGTTCCGCGACGGGAACTACACCGGCGCCACATCGGATTTCGAGCGCACCGTCGGCCTCGACCCGGACTTCGTCCTGGCGCGCCACTACCTCGGCCTGATCAAGTACTACGACGGCGACTACACCGGGGCACTCCGCGAGCTCGACTATGAGGTGTCGCGGCTTCCGACCTTCCCAGCCGCCTACAACGAGCGCGGTAAGATCAAGATCGCTCTGCGCGATTACTCGGGGGCGTACGCGGACCTTTCCACGGCCATCGCCTATGACCCGCAGCTGGCAGAGGCCTACTACTCCCGGGGAGTGGCCGGGATCGAGCTGGGTAACCCGCGCGGGGCGATATCCGATCTGAACGCGGCGATCGGACTGATTCCCCAATACGCCGACGCCTATTACCAGCGTGGCGTGGCCGAATCCCGGCTGGGCGACACCGGCGCCGCCTGCGCCGACTGGAACACGGCGGTGTCCCTGGGCAATCCCGATGCGAACAGATCCCTCGCCGACAACCGCTGCGCCGGTTGACCGGGTGGACGAGCGTGGTCGGCCCTGGTCAAGTGAACCGGCCGAGGTCGGCGAGCGGGATCGACGCGTGCGGCCGCACCGGCACCAGGTCGGCGAGCTGGAAGACCTGAGCAGCCGTGAGGACCGGCCGCTCTTCGGGCTTCTCCTCGCCGGCACCGCGAAGGAACCGGTGCGTGCGGCATGAGGTCCTCATGCCTCAGGCCCGCGCCGCCTGGGCCGGCACTTCGCGGTACGGCGGGCTGTCCAGGCGTGAACCAGGGATACTTCCTCAGTCGTAGTTGGAGATCTCGATGAGGTTGTGGTCCGGGTCACGGATGTACAGGCTCGTGATCGGGCCGAGCGCGCCGGTCCTGGGGACCGGACCCTCTTCTATGGGCACGCCGGCAGCGGTCAGGTGAGCGGCCACCTGATCCAGGGGCGAGTGGGTGATCAGGCAGAGGTCGGCGCTGCCCGGCACGGGGCGGAGGGCGTGTGGCCGGATCTCGTGCCCTGCCTGGTGCAGGTTGATCTTGCTGGAGCCGAAGGTGAGCGCGTGGCGGCCACCGCTGAAGGTCACCGGCTCCATTCCGAGGGCGTCCCGATAGAAGCCGATCGTCCGGGGGATGTCGGCCACGGTCAGGACCAGGTGATCGAGGCTCGCGATGCGGACGGCGAAGGTCTCCTTGACGGACTCCCAGGCGACCGGTGGCAGGAGGTCCCGGTTGCGGGCGAAGAACGCGTGAAGCGCGGGCCCGTGCGTCGCGCGGATGTCCGCGTTGTGCCGGGCGACGTCGATCTCGTTCGCGGCCGTGATCAGGATGAACGCCCGGAGTTCGGCGTCGGAGGGGTCAACAGGCCGGCCCGTGAAGCGGTCCACGAAGCGCAGGGCGGGATAGGTGGCCGCGCGGTCGCAGGAGGCGTAGAGATACACCAGCGCCTCGGCCGGGGCTCCGATCACCCCGGCCAGCACGGCCCGATCGGCGAGGTCGAGGAGTCGGTGGTCGAAGCCGTCTGTGCCGTAGGCCGCGTGACACAGACCGGAGAGTCGCACCTCTTCGGGCGCGTCCCAGTCCTTGAGCTGGGCAGCGACGCGGTGCAGGTGCTCCAGGAGTGTGCCGCCGGGATGAGGGATCTCGGCGGCGCCCTTGGAGACGAGGAATGCTGTCGAATCCGCAAAGGTATCCGCTGTCATGTTCGCCTTGTATACACCAGCGGGTGAGACCGACGCGGACAGGTGTACGGATCCTCGAGCCCGATCCTGTCGCTCAAGAGCAGATCGCGGCCCTCAGATGATGTGCTGCGAAATTGTTCCATGGCGGCCAAGCGGCGGCGCCCGCGCCGCCGCGACCGCCGACTCGTCGAGGGTGCCTGGACATCTCACGGCGTGGCCCCGCTTGACCTTGACACAGTGACAAGGCCTTCACTGTGGCCAAGGAGGTGGTGGTTCCGATGACCATGCCGCAAGACGACACGAACACCTTGCGCGCTCTTCGAGGGCTGGAGAACAGCAGCTCGTCGGTGCGGCTGCAGGCAGTGCTGGCGGTCGGCACGACCCCGGACCCGCGGTTCATCGACAAGCTCGTCGAACGATGCGCGATCGAGCCCGATTTCTACGTGCGCGACATGCTCACGTGGGCGCTCACTCGTCACTCGTCGTCGATGACGGTTCCGAAGCTCGTCGACGAACTCCGCTCGGAGCGTGCGCAGGCGCGAAGCCAGGCGTTGCACACGCTGTCCAAGATCGGGGATCGGCAGGCGTGGCCGGCGATCACACGGGCGCTGCTCACCGACACCGACGACGAGGTGGCGCGGAGTGCCTGGCGAGCAGCGGTCGTACTCGTGCCCGAAGGTGGAGAATCCGAATTGGCCGGGGTGTTGGCGATACAGCTCGGACGCGGCGAGCGTGAGACGCAGTTGAGCCTCAGCCGGGCGCTGATCGCGCTCGGCGAGGTGATCATGCCGACCCTGCGCGCCGCGATGACGAATCGCGACCCTCGCGTGCGTCAGCACGCGATCGCCACGGAACGGCTGTTGCGCAACCCGGATGCGGGATTCGAGTTCGCGATCGAGGAGGCGAAGCGCGTCGCTGTCCTCGGCACGGCCGGCCAGGAGGGGTGACAGGCGGTGTTGATCGGTGATGTGGCACGACGGTCCGGGGTCAGCGCCCGCATGCTCAGGCATTACGAATCGCTCGGCCTGGTGCGGCCAACGGGTCGTACCGAGGCCGGCTATCGGGAATACTCCAGCGAGGACATCCGGCGGGTCTTCCATATCGAGAGCCTGCGGTCACTGGGGCTGTCGCTGCGTGAAGTCGGGCGCGCGCTGGATGATCCCGGCTTCACGCCCTCGGAGCTCGTCGACGACCTCATCCGCCAGACGCGAGAACGGATCGCGGCCGAGACGGAACTGCTCACGCGACTGCGTCGGATCGGTGCCGCGGAACCCGCCGACTGGGAGGACGTCCTCCGGATCGTGGCACTCCTCCAGGCCTTGGGGTCGGAGAGCGCTGGGAAGCGCCAGCGCGCGGCCTTGTCCTCAGCCGAAGAGGCTCCGGTGCCAGTGGAAGCCCTGGTCGAGGCGGCGTTGAGCGAGACGGACCCGAACGTCGCCGGAGCCCTTCGCTGGGCTCTGGCGCGATCGGGCGGCAGCGGAGTGCCGCTGCTGGCGGAGGGTCTCGACTCACCCGTGGCCGAGGTGCGGAAACGCGCCGTCCAGTCCATCGCCGAGATTCCGAACGATGAGGCGACCGCACTGCTGCGGCACGCCCTCACGAACTCCGACGTCATGGTTCGCAGGTGTGCGGCCCTGGCGCTCGGGGCGCGTGGAGTGGCCGGCGCGGTCCCGACGCTCATCGACATGATCGTCGAGGGGGCGAACGACGTCGATGCGGCCGATGCACTGAGCACGCTGGCGAGTGATCCCGCGTTGGCGGACCAGATCGCTACCAGGCTCGTCGACCGCCTCGCCCACGGCGGCATCGAATCGTCCGCACGTCGGCGGCTGACACAGGCGCTCGCGGACATCCCGGGGATCACGACGTCACATGCCCTCGCAGATCTGTCGAACGACGAAGACCGTGCCGTTGCGCTTACCGCCACATACATTCTCAAGCTGCGCAACGCACAATGACCTGCGTGCGCGGGGACCAGGTGCCGCTGGTCACCGCCGGCTGAGCCACCGCATCGTCGGCCGACGCGGAGCAGGGCTCCGCACGATCTGAATCGATCGGGATGGCCTGGGGCCGTTCCCGGACGGCGGGGATCCTCAGAACCATTCAGCCCGACGATGTACGTCGAACGGCACGTACTCGGGAGGGGTGGCGTGGGGGACCGGCAGGACCGGCCGACCCATTGCCTCCGAAGGCAGGAACACGGTCGCGTACCCGAGGCAGTGGACCTCATCGCGCTGGTTGAGGCCGACGATCTCGACGGCGACCGCCGTGTATGGCACGGTTCGCCTCGCTGCATCCGTCTTCTCCGCGACGTACTTGCGGATCACCTTGCCCTTATAGATCGCCGCGTCCCCGTAGAAGATCGGCCTGCGCATGGTGGTGTACATGCGGTGCACGAACGCGTTGTCGCCCGCCCAGTTGGTGAGCAGCCGGATCGGCGCCTGCGCGCGCTGGATGCCGAAGTCGAAGGGCAGCGGCTGGCACCGATAGGGCGCGAGATACCTGTCCTCGTGCTCGTCATACGGGGTGTAGGGCCATCCGGTCACAGGATGGGTCCGGGCGAAGGCGGGGTTCTGGCGAGACCGCCGGTAGGCGGGCCGGAACGCACGCACCAGGCGCGTGCCGTCCAAGGCGGCGAGGAGCCCATGGTCCAGCGACTGATAGGTCAGCGCGTCCCGGATGCTGTACGGGGGCTGCACGATGTTCGGCAGTTCGTCGCCTTCATCGACTTCCTCCCAGGACAAGACGCGCGCACCACGGCGCCGCTCACTCTCGAGCGCCTCGGTGAGTTTCTCGATCTCGGCGGATGAATAGCGATGGGGCTCGCGGTTGTAGAGCATCCGCTCGCCCAACCGCTCGACCGGCATCACGCGGGTCCCGCCCATCTGCTCAACCGGCAGATGGATGAGGCGTCCGTAGGCCTTCGCTTTCAGCGCACCGCAGTTGGTCCAGTAGAAGTTCTCGGAGTGATGGAAGATGACCTTTCCTTGCCGCCCATGGGTGACGACGAGCTCGCGGGGGATCTTCGACGAGGTGAAACGCATTCCGGGACGCAGCACGTCGTAGAACTCCCACGCCACCCCCGACAGGAAGTTCGCCACGGGATATCCCTGCGGTCGCTGCGCGCCATGGTCGGCCGGAAAACGGACGTGGATGAGGATGGTGGGAGGGGCGATCTGGCTGCCCAGCCAGGACTGTTCCCCATAGGCCGGATCCGTGTAGAGCGGGTTGTCCTCGCCGATGGCGTAGGCGTAACGCCGGATCACGTCCTCTGTCAGGATCAGTGCACTGGGCACGGGGACGGCGTTGGGATCCAGGGGCGGCGCGGGATGCGGCGGCGGGAGATCTTCCGTGCTTTCCTTGTGGAGAAGTCGCCTGCTTCGTTCGATGAACTCTGCCAGGGCTTCGTCGAAGGTCTGCATCAGTTCTCCAGCGGTACATCGCAGGCCAGTCCTCCCCGTACGGGGAGCCTGACCGGCTTTCCACGGTCCGGCAGGAACACGACGGCGTGAGCCTCCACGACGGACTCGCCGAGCTGGTTCCTTCCCGCCACCCGGAGAGTGATCGCGTGGTAACGGGTCCTCGCCTCATCGGTCGCCGTGTAGCGGTCGATGACCGTTCCGGTCAGCCGCAGAGCATCGCCATAACGGAAGGGCTGGATGATGCGCACGCTCAACTGCCGCAGGAACGCGTCGTCGCCCATCCAGTGCGTCACGTGCTGGCCGGCGAGTGTGAACAGCAGACCTCCGGGCGCGCTGGGCCCGGAGGGGTCCGTGACCGCCGAATCCAGCGAGGTCTCGGCCCTGTCCCAGGCCGGCCACCCGGTGACCGGACTCGGCGCCCGCCGCCCCTTGAGCCCGGCCAGCCGCTCGTGGTGCAGGTTGCCGGCTCGTACGGGGCGGCCCTCGGCGAAGACCCACAGCTCGAGGTCGGACAGCGTCAGCGGACCCTTCAGCATGGCCGGTGTCGCCTCTCCCACGGCGACGTCGCTCCACAAACGCGGGACCGCGCCACGGGAGGGCTCTTCTGTGTCCAGCTCCCGCACCATACGCTCGACGTCGGCGGGCTCATACCGGTGGATCGAGCGATGCGGGAACAGCGAATGGTCCTCGTCGAGCGGGGCGACCTCGACCTCCGCCCAGCCGCGCGCGAACCCTACTCCGTTGCGCTGGTACTCCACGGTGGACAGGACGCAGGCCCGTGCCCCGCCGGCCTCGGTGAGGCGCCGGCTGACATCGCTGACACAGACGCGTCCGGCGAGGGCGTCACCCAGCCGGACGGTGTCGTCCCAGCCGAGGTGCAACGAGCTCAGCGTGCCGATCAGCCGGTGCTCCGTCAGGTCGAGCACCCCGGCCGAGGCGGGCGCGCGGACCGCCAGGACGAACGTCGGGGGCGCGAGCATCGTGTGGTGGACCGAGCCCGCGCCGTACTGCACGTCGAGGTAGAGCGGGTTGTCATCACCCGACGCGTCGACGAACCGGCTGACATTGATCCAACTCGCCACGCCGACACCCGGCTCGATGTCGGGGGCCACGCAGCCGATGACCCTTCTGCTCGACCGGATCAGCCGCTCGATCTCGTCGTGTTCCACGGTGTCGTCCTCCTCCACGGTGGAGGTACCGACGCGATACCGGTATCAGTCAGGACCGGTCGCCAGTTCGTCCGCGAGTGTTCCATAGTCGATCTTGCCGCTGCCGGTCAGCGGGAGCCGGTCGACGTCGAGGACGCGGATGAAACGGGTAGGTATGCGGATGAGCTCGCCCGCGTGCCGCGACAGCTCACGCCTCGACGTCGTCGCGTCACCAGCCCTCCGCGCCAAGACCAGCTGCCCCGACAGTTCCAGGGCGGCCACCCGCCCATGTGCCACCAACAGTATTTCCAGCTCGTCGAGGTTCACCCGCCGACCGCTCAGTTTCGCCATGCGGCGCTTACGGCCGACGATCGAGTAGAACCCCTCGTCATCGACGCCGGCGAGGTCGCCCGTCCCGAGCCGCCCGCGGTTGACGTCACCGGAGGCGAGATCCCCTCGCCGTCGCGCGTACCCCAGCATGACGTTGGGTCCCTCGTAGAGCAGTTCCCCGTCGGCGGCGAGCGCCAGGCGGCCACGGGGCACCGGCACGCCCACGCGATCCGGCTTGTCCAGCAAGCGGTCGGGCGGTACGTACGCGATCCGCGCGGTCGCCTCGGTCTGGCCGTACATCACGACGAGCCGTCCGCCCCGTTCGAGCATGTGATGTCCGAAGCGGAGCACCGTCTCGGGCTCCATACGGCCTCCGGCCTGGGTCAGGGTCCGCAGGTCCGGCAGTGTGGTGTCCTCGAAGCCGATCCGGGTGAGGATCGTGTAGGTGTAGGGCACACCGGCCAGGGAGGTGCACGCGTTGTCCCTCATGGCCTCCCAGAACTGTGGCCGCACGATGCTTGCACCGGGGAACACCACGGACGCCCCGGCGAACAGGTGGGAGTTGAGGACCGAAAGTCCGTAGGAGTAGTGCAGCGGAAGGGCCTGCACAGCCCGTTCGCCGCCGTCGATGTCGAGGATCCGGACGATCTGCGCGGCGTTGGCGTCGACGTTGCGCCGGCTGAGTCTCACGTATTTCGGGCTGCCGGTGCTTCCCGATGTGCCGAGGAGGACCGCCAGCTCGTCGTCTATGGGCCCGTCCGACCTGTGGAGCCGTTCGAAGCCGTCGCCGTCCAGCAGGAACTCGACCTGGTAGAGATCCAGGAGGCGGGCGATCGCGTCCCTGCCGGCGGCGCCGTCGACCATCATGACGGCGTGGCCGGCCGCCATCGCGCCGAGATAGGAGATGGCTGACTGGGCGTCCGGACGACACAGGCAGGCCACCAGGGCCTTGCGCCGGCTGGGGATGGCGGCGGCTCGCCGGAGGACGTCGGCCGCGAGCTCGGCGTAGGTCCAGCTCCGTTCGGCCCGCCTGTCCACGAGGGCGGTGTCGGACGGTGGCCGGTCCAACCACCCCAGAAGCGCCGGTCTCATGAGCCGCCGCGATCCTTTGACCTCAGCACGGCGGCGGCGGAGGCGTAACTGTCGATTTCCAGCACGTCCTTCTCCTCGAGCGATACCCCGAAGGTTTGCTCAAGAGTGATGACGAGCGACATGTGGCCCAGCGAATCCCAGTGTCGATGCTGCCCGAAGACCAACGTGGTCACGTCGGTTTCCGCAGGCAGATCCAGCCCCGCCGTGAAGGCTTCGGACAACATCTGCTCGAATCCGGGCCCGTCTTGCGCGGAATTCAGCGACGACATTCCGGATCTCCGTAGTCCTGGCAGCCGAGATGCCTGCTGCCTTGAGCCGAAACGATCGTTGGTCTTGCCCCGTGCGAGGCGTGATGCTGACGTGCTGCCCGCATCGGGGACGCCAATTCAGGGGTTGGCGTTGCGGTAGGGATTCTTGAACGAAGAAGGACGTTCACGCTCACCGACCCCCTGGCTGCGGCCTCGATGGCGAGCATGAGTCGCACCAGGTCCGAGGGGAAGGATCTGCTCAGGCTGCCGAGATCGCTCGGTCGATCAGGCATGACGGCAGAAAGCCGGTAATCGGGGACCGCCCCGGTCGCGGGACTCGCCTGGTAGCGCACAGACGTCGTGAGGTCCGCGGGCGGACCGGCGTGTGGATTCGCCGGAACCGAGAGGAAGATCTGCTGAGGGAGAACCGTTGGCCAGGGACGCGGCGGGGGAGCAGCCCCGACCACTGTGGAGGAACCGGAACTTCACCGTTTTCCTCGGCGTGCAGACCCTGTCCGTCGCGGGGGACTCCTTCTCCATTCTGGCGATGCCGCTGCTGGTTCTCCACGCGACGGGCTCCGTCGTCCAGATGGGCCTGCTGACCGGCCTGGCGGGGGCCGCGTCGATCTTCGCGGGAATCTTCGCCGGGGTGCTGGCCGACCGGGTGAACCGACGGGCCCTGCTGATCGCCTGCGACGTTGTCCGGGCGCTCGTCTACGCGCTCGTCCCGCTCGTCTGGCTCTTGTCTCCGCGGGTCTGGCTCCTCTACGTCGTCGTACCGATCGGCGCCGCCCTTGGCATGGTTTTCCAGGTCACGTACGTCACCGTCGTGCCCGGCCTCGTCGACGAGGGCCAGATCATGAAGGCCAACAGCCGTCTCTACGGGACGTACTCCATCGCGAACATCACCGGACCCGTGCTCGCCGGTCTCGTCTCGGCGATGTACGGCCCGTCCGCCGCGATCGCGGCGGACGCGGGAAGCTTCGCCGTGTCCGCCGCCGGCCTGTGTTTCGTCCGCCCGCGGTCGCGGAGCGCCCTCGCCGCCGGGGAGGCGCCGCCGCCCGTACCGCGAGCGGGCTGGAAGGACGTCCTGGTGGGAGCGCGCTTCCTCTGGAGACATCCGGCGCTGCGATCGCTGACGCTCCTTCTGTCGTTCCTGACATTCCTCACCCTCGGCCTGAACGACCTGATCATCTTCCATCTGAAGCACGATCTCGGGCAGCCCGACAGTGCGGCCGGATACGTGCTGGCGTCCGCCGCGGTCGGGTCGATGGCCGCCGCCGTCCTCGCGGGTCTCGCACGCGGATTCCTCGGATTCGGCGCCTGCTGGATCGGCTCGTACGCGCTGTGCGGTGTGGCCATCTCGTTCATCGGCCTGTCCGCGAACGTTCCCACGATGGCGGTGCCGGCGACCGTCTTCCTCTTCTGCAGGGGCATCGCCGGGATCTGCTCTATGTCATTGCGGCAGGAGGTGACCCCGGATCGCCTGCTGGGACGTGTCACCTCGGCGTTCTGGACCATCCACGCGGCCCTCGGCCCGATCGGCGCGGCCTTGCTGACCTGGGGGGCCGCTCGTTACGGCGTCGCGGTCGTCTGCCTGGCGGCAGGGATCACCTGCCTGGTGACCGCCCTGTGCGCGACCCTGACTCCCATCCGCCACCCGCGCCCCGAGCTCCTGCCCGTCCTGGAAGGCCCTTCCGCTTCTCGCCTGCCTGGCAATATCGACTGACTATCTCCCGGCACCCTGCATCAACGCTGGGCTTTCCTCCCGCGAACATGGAGGGAGTCGCGGCCGAGGATCAGGGACTCCACGCTGGCTGTCTCCCTGTCTGCCCGTATTCCGTGTGGGCCATCGAAGGCATCGGCCCGGAGCCGGAACCGGCTCACATCGTCGACTTCGAAAACGCGCAGTTCCCAACGCCGATTCGGGGAGTCCTGTCCGCTGGGTGGGTGGGCGAGAACCACGACGGCGGAGGAATCTTCCGGTGTCTCATAACGGGTGTGTGCGGCTGTGTACCTGGCGAGCCGGAGCCCAGCCTCCGGCGGTAGGTCGAGATCCGGTCCTGCCGGGAGGTGCGGGAGCGCCGCCCCTGCCGCCCCAGATGCGGTGATTCCTTCGATCCATTCTTCAGTGGTGTCCGGGAGTCGCTCCTCGCGGACGACGCGACGTAGTTCACCGGTAAACCAGGGCGCCAGGGCGGAGCCACCCTTCTTGATCCACGTCTCGACCAGGTTATGGAAGGCTCTCTCGCGGCGGCTGCCTCGGAGGGCGCCTGCGGCCAGGATGCCGGTACCCGCGCCGGCGAGCGCCCTGGCGAACAACCGGACGGGGATCCGATCGGCGAAGCGGGCGTGGCGGACCGCGCGGATCTGCAGCATCGCGCTGTGCACAATCCTGGCGGCGACCAGGACCGCGCCCTCTGGTCGTGGTCGCCGTCGCTCAGGTGTGCGACGGGTTTGTTCCTCACGTGGTGGCGTCCGCTGGTCGGCGGCCCGGCCGGCGGTGGAAAGATGCCAGGACCGGTCATCGGGGTACGCGGTGCCGCTGGTCGCGCGTAGCTGTCCGCTTGCGCCGACGCCGATCACTATCCCCTCCGCCCCGACATGCAGGGCGACTCCCATGCGCTCGTCGGAGTCGAAGCGTACGTCGGTGACGTCCTCCAGCCACAGGTTCAACCTGGGCGGTTTTCCCGCCTGCAGGCCGGTTTCGTAGCGGCGCGGGGCGAGCAGGACGAGGCACCCGGTCAACCGGGTGCCGGCACGTTCGACCAGCAGGGTGTGGACCTGGGCGGCGGCGAAGTCATAGTCGCTTGCGAGTTCGAGCGCGGCCTCGGCCGTCAGCGGCCTGAACGCCGGTCTCACGCGCCCCAGATAGTCCCTTATGTGCGGAGGCTTCGCTACCTGTGGCGGTAGGAAGCGCTCCAGCGGGTGCCCTGCCGCCGCGGCCTGCTTGATCACCCAGCTTCGCCGCTCCGATCCGAAATCGGCCATCCACGCGAGGGCAGCGCGGGCACGCCGTTCCCGCCCAGCGGAGGTGGGGGCGGTCGCAGCATGGAACAGGGGGAAGGTGTTGTTGTCCCACACGTCCGCGACCTCGTAGATCGCTTGCCGGTCGTACGTCCGTGCGTCTGCTGACGCCTCCGCGATCTGTACGAGCGACCTGTCCAGCAACGAGCCCAGGGCGCCCAGCGCCGTCCCACTTCTGATCATCTCGACGAGATATCACGATCGGTCTGCACCATGCGGTTGTACCGATGAAGGACCGGTGCAGCATGGTCGGCAAGACGTGGGGGGGTGGGGAAGTCGCGTAGGGGGCGGAATGGGCTGAGCAGCAGGATGGCGACCGAGCAGAGCTGGATGAAAGCCATCAGCCCCAGGGTCTCGCGTACGCCGATCGCGTCGCCCAGCAGGCCGCCGAGCAGCCCGCCGAGGGGGATCGCGCCGTAGTTCAGGGCCGAGGCGCTCGCGGTGATCCGCCCGAACAGTTCGGCCGGGCAGTAGTGCTGGCGGAAGGTGCTCGTCAGGATGTTCGAGGCCACGACGCCCAGGCCGGTGCCGAAGCCTGCGGCGGTGAAGAGCACCAGTCCCGTGCCGCCGCTGCCGATCGGCCCGAGCAGAGCCATCGGTGCGGCGAGCGCCTCGCACAGCAGGAATCCCCGTGCCGTTCCGAATCGTGCGGCCATCCGGCCGGACAGCGCGGCGCCGAACAGGCCGCCCGAGCTCGCCACGGCCAGCACGACACCCACCTGTCCTGGCCCGGCGTCGAGATCCCGGGTGAGGAACACGACCTGGATCGAGGAGTAGCCCATCAGGGCGATGTTGGACATCGCGCCGAAGGCGGTGAGTGTGCGCAGGTATGGGTCGCGGACGACGAACCGCAGCCCGTCGAGGATCTCCGCGCGCAGCCGCGGTCGCGCCGGACTCTCCCGGCGGGTCTCGCGCGTGCCCACGGAGCGCAGGCACAGCACGGCGATCGCGAAGCTGACCGCGTCGGCCAGCACGCCGCTGACCGCGCCGAACCACTGCGCGAGCAGCCCCGCCAGCCCGGGACCGGCGATCTGCGCGGCCGATTCGCTGCCCTGGAGCTTGGCGTTGGCTTCCAGCAGCCGCTCGCGCTCGACCAGGATGGGCAGGTAGGCGCGGTAGGCGAGGGTGAAGAACACCTTCGCCGCCCCGCCCGCCGTGGCCACCACGAGCAGGTGCGCCGCCGTCAGCGCGCCGGACCATGCCGCGATCGGCACGCTCGCGAACACCACCATGGACACGATGTTGCACACCAGCATCACCGGCCGTTTCGGCATCCGGTCCACCCACGCACCGGCGGGCAGTCCGACCAGCGGCCACGGCAGCCAGGCGGCCGCGGTCAGCAGCCCGACGGTGAGTGGGCTCGCGTGCAGTGTGACCACGGCGACCAGCGGAAGCGCCACGCCGCCGACGGAACCGCCGAGCACGCTCGTCGTCTCGCCGATCCACAGGAGCCGGAAGTCGCGCGTCCCCAGCAGACCGCCCCGCACCACCGGCGTCGTGGTCACGGCCGGCCCGGTACGGCGCGGACGGTCAGGAAGACCAGCGTGCGCTCCTGCCCGTCGTCGGGGACCTCCCGATCGGCCAGCGAGGCGAACAGGGCGAAGATCTTCTCTTCCAGCTCGGCGAGCTCGGCGACCGACAGCCTCGCCCAGTGGTCGGTGGTGAACGCCGCTCGCCGCCACGCCTCCGGGTAGCCGTCGCGCTCGGCGAACCACTGCCGTACGAGGGCGGTCTGCCGGTCAAGGACGAGCGATTCCGCCGCCGCGGCCACGGGATCGTCGGGGAAGTCCGACGCCGACCAGCTGAGGACCTCCGGCGACCTGCGCCACCAGCGTTCCCGGCGGTCACGCGCGAGCTCGGGCACCTCCTCGACGAGTTCGCTCGCGGCGAGGACCTTCAGGTGGTGGCTGATGTTGCCGACGGCCTGCCCGGTCCTGTCGGCGAGCACCGACACCGTCGAGGGCCCGTCCACCCGCAGGATGTCGAGCAGCCGCCGGCGCAGCGGATGCGACATCGCGGCGAGCACCTTGGAGTCGCGCACTTCACGCGTCGGACGATCGTTCACCCGCTCACCCTAGACGTACAAGAGTTGTTGTGCAACAGCTATTGTGCTTTCTGGGTCGTGGCCTGCGACTGTCACGGCCGCTCGGCGAAGTACGCGGTTTTGCCAAGGCGAGGCATTCCGGGAACCAGGGAGAGACCGCTCTCTGCGTACATTGGAAAAGCCGATATTCGACAAACCGAGGGCACCCCATGGCCACTTTCTGGGACCTCAAGCACCGGCTGGCCGACGCGATCAACGCGCACGACGTACCGGGAATCCTCTTCTGCTACAGCCCCGGCGCCGTGTACGTCGCGCCGCCAGGCGTGGCGGAAGGACACGAGCAGATCGCCTGGCTGTACGAGCAGTTCTTCACGGGGTTTCCGGACTTCCACGTGACGGCCTGGTTCGAGCTCGGCGACTGCGACAATCCCGCCGTGACGGAGTGGACCTATACCGGCACCCACACCGGGCCTTTCCTCCTGCCCGACGGGAGTGAGGCAGAGGGAACGGGCCGCCACATCACGCTCCGCGCCACCTGCTCGACCTTCGTCGAGGACAGCAAGATCGTCACGCACCGCGAATACTTCGACCAGTTGGAGCTCTACAGCCAACTCGGCTTCGGACTGACGAAGCTCGAGTACGGGTGACCGCGGCCGGGAGGCGTCGTCCTCCCGGCCCGGAACGGCGGTCGTCGACAGGCTTGTGGCCGTCAGAGTGCGGAGACGATTTCCTCGACGCGTTGCCTGGCGTCGCCGAAGAGCATCCTGCTGTTGTGCCGGAAGAACAGCGGGTTCTGCACTCCGGCGTATCCCGTGGCCATCGACCGTTTGAAGACGACGACGTTCTCCGCCTCCCACACGCGCAGGACGGGCATCCCGGCGATGGGACTGTCCGGGTCCTCGACGGCCCCCGGATTGACGGTGTCGTTGGCGCCGATGACGAGGACGACCGACGTGGTGGCGAAATCGTCGTTGATCTCGTCCATTTCGAGCACGATGTCGTACGGCACCTTGGCCTCGGCGAGCAGGACGTTCATGTGACCGGGCAGGCGGCCGGCGACCGGATGGATGCCGAAGCGCACCTCGACGCCGCGATCCCGCAGTTTGCGGGTGAGGTCGGCGACCGGATACTGCGCCTGCGCGACCGCCATGCCGTACCCGGGGGTGATGACGACGGACTTGGCCTCCTTGAGCAGGTCGGCGGTCTCGGCGGCGGTGATCTCCTTGTGCTCGCCGTAGTCGTGGTCGCCGGCGGTCCCCGCCTCGATGCCGAAACCCCCGGCGATCACGGAGATGAACGAGCGGTTCATCGCCTGGCACATCACGTACGACAGGTAGGCGCCGGACGAGCCGACGAGGGCGCCGGTGACGATCAGCAGGTTGTTGTCGAGCAGGAACCCGGACGCCGCGGCCGCCCACCCCGAGTAGCTGTTCAGCATCGAGACGACGACGGGCATGTCCCCGCCGCCGATGGAGGCGACCAGGTGCCAGCCGAGCAGCAGCGCCACGGCGGTCAGCGCGACGAGCAGTCCGAGGCTCGGGGAGATCACGAAGAGCACGGTCAGGACCGCGAACGCCGCGAGCGCGCCCAGGTTCAGGGAGTTCTTGCCCGGCAGCATCATCGGGCGGGAGTCGATCCTGGCCGACAGCTTGAGGAACGCGACGACCGACCCGGTGAAGGTGAGCGCCCCGATGAACACGCCGATGGACACCTCGGCGTGGTGGATGCCCAGCAGCGAGCCGGGAACCTCCGCCTGCGCCCCGCCGCCGTTCTCGACCTCCAGGAAGCCGTTCCACCCGACCAGGACGGCGGCGAGACCGACGAAGCTGTGCAGTACGGCGATGAGTTCCGGCATGGCGGTCATCTCGACGATCCGGGCCCGCCAGAGCCCGACGGCGGCGCCGATCGCCATCGCGGCCAGGAGCAGGACCACCGCGAGGGCCTCACCGCCGTCCGCGGCGAGGACGACCGTCGCGGCGAGCGCGATGACCATGCCGGAGACGCCCAGTACGACGCCGGAGCGTGCGGTCTCGTGCTTGGACAGGCCGGCGAGGCTGAGGATGAACAGAAGGGCGGCGACGATGTAGGCGGCCTGCGCGGCCGTGGCGAGGGTCACGGTCAGCTCCTCGTGAACATGCCGAGCATGCGCCGGGTCACGGCGAAGCCGCCGACGATGTTGACGCTCGCCAGCAGGATGGCGACGAACGACAGGACGGCGACGACCGTGTCGCCCTGGCCGATCTGGAGCAGCGCGCCGACGACGATGATCCCGGAGATGGCGTTGGTGATCGACATCAGCGGTGTGTGCAGCGCGTGGTGGACGTTGCCGATGACGTAGTAGCCGATCACGATCGACAGGACGAAGACGGTGACGTGCTCGATCAGTGCGTTCGGGGAGAAGGCGGTCAGGAGGAACAGCGCGGCGGCGACGGCGGCGGTGACCAGGTGGCGCCGCCGTCCGGGCGGAGACGGCGGTCTCCCGGCGGGGGCCGCCGCTGTTCCCCGCTCCGGAGCCGAGGGGGCGGCGGGGGCGGCGGGGACCGCGCTCACCGGCACGGGCGGCGGCGGCCAGGTCTTCTCGCCGTCGCGGACGACGGTCATCGCGCGTTGCACGACGTCGTCGAAGTCCAGCACGAGCCGGCCGTCCTTGCCCGGCGTGAGCAGCTTCATCAGGTTGACGACGTTGGTGCCGTAGAGCTGCGAGGCCTGCGCCGGCAGCCGCCCCGCGAGGTCGGTGTAGCCGATGATGGTCACGCCGTTGCCGGTGACGACCGCCTCCCCGGGACGGGTGCCTTCGACGTTCCCGCCCTGCGCGGCGGCCATGTCGACGATGACGCTGCCCGGGCGCATGCGCGCCACGTGCTCGGCCGTGAGCAGCCGGGGGGCGGGACGCCCGGGGATCAGGGCGGTGGTGACGACGATGTCCACGTCGGCGGCCTGCTCGGCGTACAACTCGGCGGCGCGCCGGTCGTAGTCCCGGGAGGTCTCCCGGGCATACCCGTCCGTGCTCGCCTCCTGGGCGACCCCGACGTCGAGGAACTCCGCGCCCAGCGAGCGCACCTGCTCGGCGACCTCGGGACGGGGGTCGGTCGCCCGTACGACCGCGCCGAGGCTGGTCGCCGTGGCGATGGCCGCCAGCCCGGCCACGCCCGCGCCCGCCACCAGGACCTTGGCCGGGGGGACCTTCCCCGCCGCGGTCACCTGGCCGGTGAAGAGCCGCCCGAACGCGTGCGCCGCCTCGATGACGGCGCGATAACCGGCGATGTTCGCCATCGAGCTCAGCACGTCGAGCGCCTGCGCCCGGGAGACGCGCGGCACGGCGTCCATCGCGAGCACGGTGATCGGCCGTCGCGCGAGCGCGTCCACCAGGTCGGCGTTCGCCGCCGGGCCGATCAGGGAGACGAGCGTCGCGCCGTCATCCAATGCCGCGATCTCGTCCGCCGCCGGCGCGTTCACCTTCAGCACGACGTCGGCGTCCCACGTCTCCTCGCGGCCGGCGATCCGCGCCCCGGCCCTGGCGTACGCGTCGTCCGTGAAGCCCGACCGTCTGCCGGCGCCCGATTCGACGATCACCTCGTAGCCGAGCGAGACCAACTGCGGGACGGTGGCCGGGGTGGCCGCCACGCGTGTCTCGCCCGGCGCCGATTCGGCGACCACGCCCAGGCGCTGCGCTGAGTGACTCATCACGATCCTTTCTGTCGGGCAGGGTCGTCGGGTTGGCCGACCCTGAGGTCGCCGCCGTCCTCCGCTCACTCGTGGGTCGCGGTGGTATGGCACGGCGGCATGCCACGCGCCGCCGTAGGGCGGCGGTGAAAGGGATGGATGCGATTTGAGGTGAATAACGGGGAAATTGTCCCGACTTTCCCGCGCAGGGATCAAGGGATACCCGCCGGCGGTTGCCCACACGGCATGACTCCTCACATCTCCCGTTTCCCCGGGCGCTGCAATTTTCATCCGCTTTCATCCGCGACGCCGGCCTATCAGGCGAAAACCCGAGTTCGCGGGCGGCTCATGCAGGCGGCGCCGGAATCGCCCTGGCGCGGGACATCGGGCGCTTGACATCATTGCCGATCATGAGCACCGCCGCCGCTCGCTTCGTACGTCCCGGGGGAACAGACGGCAGGGGAGCAGGCGGCGGTCCGGGGGATGGCCCCGCTTCGAGGCGGAACGACACCCGCGGCGAGGGCCGGCAGGTGCGAGAGGAGACGGCACGTGACGGCTTTCGTCCAGGAAGCTGAGCACGACCCCGAGCACGGGGAACGAACGGGGCCCGGCACGGAGGCTCCCGGGCACGCGAGTCCCCCCGAAGGCGGGGTCGCCGCCGAACCGCTGCGGCGCAGCGCCACCGTCCGGGACGCGCTGCTGCTGTGGGTGGGCACCAGGGCCGGCATGCTCCTCGTGGCGGTCTACGGGATCCTGATCGTCTCCGGTCAGAACCACGCCCCGTTGCTGGAGCGGTGGAAGTTCTGGGACGTCGACCTGTTCCGGAAGATCGCGGAGTTCGGCTACGACGGCGACCCGAAGCTGGAGCCCGATCCCGGGTTGCCGGCGTTCTTCCCCGGCCTGCCGCTGGCGCTGCGGCTGGTCCATCTGGTGGTCGACGACTGGACGCTGGCCGGGCTGATCATCTCGTTCGTGGCCGGTGCGGTGGCCGTGGTGGCGCTGGCCCGGCTCGCCGATCGTGAGGGGCCCGCCGGCGCGGGACGCTGGGCCGTCCTGGCGCTGCTGCTGTGTCCCCCCGCCGTCTTCCTGTTCGCCGGCTACTCCGAGGCGCTCTTCCTCGCCTTCGCGCTGCCCGCCTGGCTGGCGGCCCGCCGCCGCGCCTGGCCGCTGGCCTGCGCCCTGGCCGCCGGGGCGTCCTGCGTACGGATCACCGGCCTGTTCCTCGCCGTCGCGCTGATCGTCGAGTTCGTCGTGAGCCGCATCCGGAGGGACGGCTGGGCGGGCTGGTGGCGGGGGGCCTGGCTGGCGCTGCCGTTCGCGCCGATCCTCACGTACGCCACCTACCAGCACTCCCGTACGGGTGACTGGCTGGCCTGGAACAACGCGCAGCAGACCGGATGGGGGCGGCAACTGGTCTGGCCCTGGGAGGCGTTCCGCACCACGTGGGACTCGACCGGCGGCGACGGCGGGTTCGCGCCGATGTTCCGTCTCGAGATCGCGGCGGCGATCGTGGGGGTGCTGCTGCTCGTCTGGCTGCTCGTCACCCGCCGCTGGGCCGAGTTCGTCTACGTCGGGCTGCAGCTGGGCGCGCTGATCACCTCCACGTTCTACATGTCGATCCCCCGGTCGGCGCTGCTGTGGTGGCCGCTGTGGGTGCTGATCGGCCGGGCGGGCGCCCGCCACCGGTGGGCGATCATCCTCTACGCCACGGTGATCGGGCCGCTCATGGTGCCGATGACGATGTCCTTCCTGAACAGCTCCTGGACCGGCTGACCCGCCGGTCGCCGCGTCCCGCCGCCTCGCCCTTCCCATCCGGCTCGGGCCGTCCCGTGGGAGCGGGACGGCCCTCCTCGCGCGTGCCGCTCGGGGGCGGCGCCGACCCCTGCGGCGGGCCGGTCGGCTCACTGGCCGAGGGAATCCACCTGAACGCGGCACACTCCGTACGGGCCGGTCGACTTCGCCTCCCGCACCGTCTTCCCGTCCACCTTGATCCGGCACGTCACCGTGCCCTCGGCCGCGGCGTTCTGCACCCATAGGCTGACAATCGGGGTTCCCTCCGCCAACTGCTGTGACTTGGTGAAGGGCAAGGAAACGCCGGCCTCCTGCTTGAGGGTGAAGCCCGAGGTGTAGGTGATGTTGCTCGCCGAGTCGGCCCCGCCCTTCCCCTCGGCCTCGAACACGACGTCGTGCTTGGGCCCGTCCGCGTCCACCGGGAAGCTCGGAAACGGAGTGAGCTGGGAGATGGCCTTGTTGACCTCCTCCGCCCCCTTGTTCGCCACGACCACCACGACCGCGAAGCACCCACCGAGGAGCAGCAGGAGAAGCCCGCCGATGATGGCCAGGATCAGACCCACCTTGGACTTCTTCGGTGGCGGCTGCGGCGGGTAGCCCGGCTGGGGCGGGTACCCGTACCCGGGGGGCGGGCCGTACGGGGGCTGACCGGGAGGACCTTGCTGGTACGCCATCGTCGAGAACTCCGGGGGGGTGGTGGTCTGGAACCTTGACGCAGTGGGGACGGACGGCGTCTCAGGCCGGATTACCCCTGGCCGGAGGGAGAGATCAGATTGTTAGGAAGATCCTTGTCGCGCGCTGCGGGCGACGCGACGTCGGTTCGTCCCGGCGTCGACACCGTCGCCCCGCCGTTCGGCCCTGGTCGGTTCCGTACCGACTTCGCCGTGGCCGGAGCCCTCGACCGCCTCCGGCCGGTCATCTCAGCGGGACCGGCACCCGCGAAAAGCAGATGCGGGCGCTTCGCCTGCCTTGGAAGGATGGCGAGGTGGATCGACAACTGCTCAGCGCCATCGCCCATCGTGATCACCCCATCGCCGCGCCCGTCTCGGCCGCCAACCTCGATCGGCTGCTGCGCCGCGCGGCGCTGCCGGAGGGAGCCCGCATCCTCGACCTTGGGTGCGGCGCGGGCGAGTGGTCGCTCCGGGCGCTCGAACTCGTCCCGTCCGCCCGCGCCGACGGCCTGGACATCTCGCCGCACGCCGTGGCGGCCGCGCAAGAGGCGGCCGTCAGGCGAGGGGTGGCCGACCGGCTGACGCTGCACACGATGCCGGCCGACGCCTTCACGGCCGCCCAGCCGTACGACCTGGCGCTGTGCGTGGGCTCGACGCACGCCTTCGGCGGGCTGACGGAGACGATGGAGGCTCTCGCCCGGTTCGTACGGCCCGGCGGCCTCGCACTCGTGGGGGAGGGGTACTGGGAGCGCCCTCCCGCTCCCGAGGTCGCCGAAGCCATCGGCGAATATCCCGATCTCGCGGGCACGGTGGACGCCGCCGAGTCCAAGGGGTGGCTGACCGTCTACGCCCATGGGAGCGACCTGGCGGAGTGGGACGAGTACGAGTGGTCGTGGACCGGCACGCTGGCGCGCTGGGCCGCGGACCATCCAGGCCCCGACGGCGAGCAGGCCCTCGCCGTGATGAGGGAGCACCGCGACATGTGGCTCAACGGCTACCGGGGTGCTCTCGGTTTCGTCACCCTGCTCCTCCGGCGCGTCTGACCCTGTCAGCGGCGCAGCAGCCGTACCAGGCGGAAGCCGGCCAGGACGCCGACTCCGAGGTGGGCCGTGACGAGGGCGATCTGGAAGACCCGCTGACCCGCCGTGAGGTCGGCGGCGTAGCCGCCGTCGTAGAAGCCGGACATGAAGGCGAGCACTCCGGCGATGACCAGGAGGACCGAGGCGGGGACGGCCACGCCGCGATGACGCCGGGTCGCGCCGATGACCAGCAGGACCTGCGCGATCATCATCGGAATCGGCGCCGACAGCCGCGCCTGCGGCCCGAGGGCGTCGAGCAGCGTCGGGCTGAGGCCGGCGGACAGGGAGATGATCGCGCCGGCGACGTCCATGGCGAGCAGCAGGCCCACGCCGGCGGCGAGCGCGGACGAGAGCGGTCGAGCGGCGGGCGCGGTGCCGGGTGTGGTTGCGGGTGTGGTTGCGGGTGCGGACATGTCCTCTCCTCGAAGAACGTAGGGGTGGTTGCGAATTCGAGGGTCCGGCGGAGGACGTCCGGCCGGCATGAGCCGCCGGTCCTCCGCGGGACGGGACATCTCGTCCCGTGACGACGGGACGCGCGGGTGGCAACATCCCCCTCATGACGGACAGATCGGCCCGGCGTGCCGCCGTGGCGGCGGGCGCGCTCCTCGTCCTGGTCCTCGGGACGCTGGTCGTCGAGCCCAGGCTGCGGCAGCTGGGCGTGACGGGGATCGTCGAACGGTTCGACGCCTTCCGCGCGGTCGCGGCGCTGTCGTTCGGCGTGCCCGGCCTGTTCGTGGTGGCGCAGCGGCCGGGAAGCCGGGTCGGCTGGGTGATGGTGATCGTCGGCACGGCCCAGGCGCTCGGGCTCGCCCTCGGCGCCTACGGCCTGCTCGGCATCAACGGCGGCATCGACGGCGGCATCGACGGCGGCTTGGACGGCGGCTTCAAGGACGGTGCGGTCGGCGGCGGCACGGGCCTGCCGGGGGACGACTGGGCGATGTGGGTGTCCAACTGGCTGTGGATCCCCGCTTACCTGCTGGTCCCGACGATCTTCTTGCTGATCTTTCCGGACGGCCGGCTCCCCTCGCGCCGATGGTGGTCCGCGCGGGCCGCGGCGTACGCCGGCATCGGGGTGCACACGCTCGACTGGATGGTCCGCCCGGTGACCTACGAGCAGGTCCCCGGGCTCTTCCCCAAGGGGTACGCCGGCGTGCTGGCCGGACTCACCGGGGTTCCGGACGCCCTCAGGACCGCGGGCACGGTGTGCACGGTCGGCGCGGTGCTCGCCGCGGTCGGCTCGCTCGTCGTCCGTTACCGGTCCGCGGGCGAGGAGGTGCGACGGCGGCTCCAATGGGTGCTGGCCGCCGCGCTGCTGACGGTGGGCCTGCTCGGCGTCGCTCTGTTCGTGCCGTCGGGGCCGGTCATCGTGGCGTTCGCCGCCGTCCCGCTGCCGGTGGCGGTGTCGGTGGCCGTCGTCGCGCACCGCCTCTGGGACCTCGACCTCCTGCTGTCGCGCGCGCTCGCGTTCGGCGCCGTCAGCGTCGCCCTGCTGGCCGCGTACGCCCTGGTCGCGGCCACACTCGGGAACGCGATCGGCTCCGGGGCGTCCGCGCTGATCGTGGCGCTCGCGGTGCACCCTCTCTATCTGCGGGTGTCCGCCGCCGCGAACCGCCTCGTGTACGGCGACCGCGACGACCCGGCGCGTGCGCTGCGCCGGCTCGGCGTGCGGCTCTCGGACGCGGGTGCGCCCGGCGACCTCCTGGAGCGGATGGCCGCGGAGGTCGGGCGCGTCCTGCGCATGCACTACGTGGCCGTCGAGGAATCGGGCGCGGTCGTGGCCTCCTGGGGCCGCCCGAGCGGCGTCGGCGCCGACATGACGGAGAGCGTTCCGCTCCTCCATCAGGGCGAGCCGGTCGGCACGCTCGTGCTGGGGGAGCGGCTGCGCCCCAAGGACCGCGCACTGCTGGCGCAGCTCGCGCCGCACGTGGCGGTGGCCGTACGGGCGCACCGCCTCGGCGCGGACCTGGAGCGTTCGCACGGGCGGCTGCTGGCGGCCCGGCAGGAGGAGCGCGACCGGCTGCTCTACGAACTCCACGACGGGCTCGGCCCCACGCTGGCGGCCCTCGCGCTGCAGGTGGACCGGGGCAGGCGCCTGGTCGACGCCGACCCCGAGGGGGCGAAACAGGTGCTGGAGGAGCTGTCCGGCCGCATCCGCGGCACGGTCGAGAACGTCCGAGCGATCGTCAACGACCTGCGCCCGCCACCCCTGGACGCTCTGGGGCTCACGGGCGCGCTGGCCGAGCTCGGCAGGGGCTTCGCGGGTGATCTCGCGGTCGAGGTCGAGGCCCCGCCCGACCTGCCCGCCCTTCCGCCGCCGGTCGAGCTGGCCGCCTACCGGATCGCGGCCGAGGCCATGACGAACGCGGTACGACACGCCATGGCGTCCCGCTGCACGGTCAGCCTGCGGGCGGGCGACGCGCCGGGCGTCCTGGAGTTGCGGGTCGACGACGACGGCGTCGGGGTGGGGTCGCCCGCCCGCCGCGGGTTCGGCCTCGCCTCCATGCGGCGCCGGTCCGAGGAGCTCAACGGCACCTTCGAACTGCTCGACCAGGCCGGGGCGGGCACCCACCTGGTCGTACGGCTCCCGCTGGCGGTCCGATGATCCGCGTCATGGTGGTGGAGGACCACCCGGTGTTCGCCGAAGGGCTGGTCGCGCTCTTCCGCGATCTGCCCGAGGTGGAGGTCGCGGGGGTGGCGAGCACCGGCGAGGCGGCCGTCGACCTGGTGGACCAGGTCGCTCCCGACGTCGTCCTGATGGATCTGCACCTGCCCGGCATCAGCGGCATCGAGGCGACGTCCCGGATCACGGCCCGGCATCCCGGCGTGGCCGTGCTGGCCCTGACCATGCTGTCCGACGACGCGTCGATCCTCGCCGCCGTACGGGCCGGCGCCCGCGGCTACCTGCTCAAAGAGGCGACGCCCGCGGACATCGTGCGCTCGCTGGAGGCGGTGGCCTCGGGCCAGGTCGTGTTCGGCGCGGCGACCGGAAGCCGGGTGCTGGCCGCTCTCACCGCGTCGGCCGTACGGCCCCGGCCGCTGCCCGAGCTGACGGAACGAGAGGTGGAGGTGCTCGACCTCGTCGCCGCGGGTCTCACCAACCACGCCATCGCGCGGCGCCTGTATCTGAGCGAGAAGACCGTGCGCAACCACGTGTCGAACATCTTCGCCAAGCTCGGCGTCTCCGATCGCGCCGCGGCGGTGGCGCGCGCCAGGGACGCCGGCCTCGGCGGCCGGTAGGAGCGGCCCTCACCGGGTGATCGCGAGCATCAGCCGGGCGGCGGTCGGGCGGGCCCCGGGGTCCTTGCTGAAGCAGGCGGCCACCGCAGGCCGGAGTGGCTCGGGCAGGGCCGACACGTCCGGGTCGTGGCCGAGGATCCGCTGGGAGATCGCGTAAACGGACGGGCCGTCGAAGGCGAGGCGTCCGGTCGCGGCGAAGTACATGGTGGAGGCCCAGCTGAACACGTCCGAGGGCGGGCCGACACGCTGTCCGGACACCTGCTCAGGGGACATGTACGGCGGCGTCCCCTTGGCGCCTCCGACTGTCACCGTCAGGCGGTCGAGGGCCCTGGCCACACCGAAGTCGATCACACGTGGGCCGTCGGGACCGAGCAGGACGTTGGCGGGTTTGAAGTCTCTGTGGACGATGCCCGCGGCGTGGATGCCTCTCAGGGCGGCGGCCGTCGAGATCGCCAGGCGGATCAGACCGTCCCCGTCGAGGGGCCGCTCCCGGCGGACGTACGTCTCCAGGGACGGGCCGGGGACGTACTCACTGACGATGTAGGCGGCGTCGTCGGCGACGCCGGCATCGATGACGGGTGCGGTGGCGAACGGCGGGACGCGCCGCGCCGCCGCGACCTCGCGCAGGAAGCTCTCATGCTCCCCGGCGGTTCCGACGGGAGCGTGCAGCACCTTGATCGCGACCTTGTCGCCAAAGGGGGAAAGGCCGAGGTGGACGACTCCCTGCCCGCCGCCGCCGAGCCGTTCCATCAGCCGGTACGGCCCGATGAAGGGGCCGGGTGCGGCCGGTGCCGGCGGGGGGCCGGGTGCGGCCGGTGTCGGCGGGGGGCCGGCCGAAGAAGCCTGGACCGGGCTGCGGACGGAAGCGGGCCCTCGCGTGAACATCGCCTGCCGCAGGACGAAGGCGTGAAAGGTGCCGCCCCACCACGAGCTCAGCGACCAGGCCCAGTAATAGAGCTGCGCGCGCCAGTCCGTGTTCGGCAGGGTCATGATCGGGTCGCCGGCGATGATGAGGGCCGAGAACAGGACAACGTATACGGCTGCCGCCACTCCCTGTTTCCGGCTGCGCAGGCGGACCGCCGCGGAACCCACCACCAGGGAGGTGGCGAACCCGAGCGTGAGCAGCGGAACGAGAGCCCACAGGTAGCTCAGCGGGACGGCGATCCCCCTGGGCCCGGCCACGATCCGCCGCCCGTGGCCCGGTGTGTGGCTCGGTGTGGGGCCGGGTGTGGGGCCGGGTGTGGGGCCGGGTGTGGGGCCGGGTGTGGGGCCGGGTGTGGGGCTCGGTACGCCGCTGGGTGAGCCGCCGTCGCTCCCCACCCCGCCGAGCAGGGCCTGGGCACGGAAGACCCGCTTCCGTATGACGAAGGCGTGCACGGTGCCGCCCGACCAGAGGCCGAGGACCCAGACCCACAGCGCCAGCTGGTTGCGCCAGTCGTCCTGAGGGAAGTTCCGCACCCCCGCGGTCGAGATGAGGAACACGAGCACGGCCAGGTGGCAGCCGGCCGCGACGGCCGTCGCCCGGCTCTTCGTCCGGTACGCCGCGAAGCCGAGGACCAGCCAGGTGAGCAGGCCCAGCGAGACGGCCGGGACGACGGCCCACAGGAAACTGAGCGCGTCCACCAGTGGGGGACGGACGTGCGTGGGGGAGGTGTGGTCGCGTCGTCTGTCGCTCCCTGCGGGCATACGGTGCATCTTAGAGATCACCGCAGGTTGATGATCTATCGTTGCGTGTCCGTGTCAGGCCAGAGGCGGGCGGTTCTCGTACGGCCAACCCCGCGTGGGCGGCTCGACCATGTAGGCGAACAGATCCACCGCGGAGCGCTGCAGGAACACGACGGCCGGTTCGAGCGCGGCGCGGGCGCGGGCCCGCTCCACGCGGTCGCGTTCCTCCCGCCCCCGGCCGGTCGCGCCGCCCGGCTTCGCCTCAGCTCCGGCCTGCCTGATCGCCGCCGGCGCCACACCCATGGTCGCGTCGCGGGCCGCCCGGGTCACCGTACGGTAGAAGTCCGGATCGGCGGATTCCACGTGCCTCCACGGGGTCGTGCCGCTCTCCGCCTGGCGAACCGCGGCTCCGGCCAGGCCGAAGAGGTGGAAGCCCTCGCGCGCTGCGCCCCATCCGGGTGCGCACCTCCTCGGCGATCTCCGACATCCGCCCCCGTACCGTGGCATCCCGGAGGGGTGCGAGTCCGCGCAGCCGCGACGGGCAGTCCCCGAGTCCCGCGGCCCGCAACCAGGCCGGGAGGTAGGTGTGGGCCAGCCAGCCCTGCGCCATCAGGACACGGTCCTCGCCCTGCCGTCGTCGGCCGTTCCGATACTGCCAGATCGCCGAAGACATATCATCCCCCTGAATTGCCGTGTATCGGCTACACGCTTACGCAAGGTGGGCGCCGACCGTCTGTGCGTACAGTGAGGGTGTGCTGATTCACCCCTGGGACGCCGCCGCGGACGAGGAGGCGCTGGCCTTCGTCCGCGCGAACGAGTTCGGCCACCTCATCGCGTCCGGACGCGACCGCGATGTGCCGGTGGTCGTGCCGACGCAGTTCCTCCTCGCCGAGGAGTCCACGATCCTGCTGCACCTCGCCCGGCCGAACCCGATCTGGTCGGCGATCGAGGAGAACCCTGCCGTGGTCATGGCCGTCGCTGGCGACTGGGCGTACGTCGAGGGGGCGTGGAAGGCGCTGCCCGGCACCGACGAGGATCCCCGGCTCGGCATCCCCACCACGTACTACGCGGCCGTCCAGCTGGTCTGTCACGCGGAGATCGTCGACGACCGCGACGGGAAGCTCGGCATCCTGCGTGCCCAGCTCGCCCGCCTGGACCACGATCTCGCCGACCCCGCCGAGCACCACCGGCGCCTGCCGGGCATCCGCGGTCTCCGGCTGGCCGTGCAGAAGGTCAACGGCAAGTTCAAGTACGGCGGGAACGTGGACGAGGACCACCGCCGGTACGTCGCGGAACGCCTCGCGGAGCGGGGCGGGCCCGGCGACCGCGCCGCTCGCGACCACCTCCTGCGCCGGCTCGGCTGACCCCCTGGAGGAACCGCGTGCGCGGTGCCGTTCCTCAGCGCTACCCTTCGTCGGCCAAGAAACGACGACATGCCGAACCCAGCACCCAACGAGCGAGAACTGGCCATTCTGCGAACACTTCGCCGAGGTCAGCGCATCACGGGAAAACCGACGTGCGCACCCGGGCACGCCGTTCAGGCATCGACTCTCGCGTGGTCGCCGAAGCCGGGCACGGGCGAGTCCGGCACTGGTGACGAGCCGTCCCCGGATCGGTGGAGGTGCGCGGCGTCTCAGGCGTCCCCGATGAGCGCGAAGG
This sequence comes from Microbispora sitophila, assembly GCF_014892245.1. Lineage (NCBI taxonomy): Bacteria > Bacillati > Actinomycetota > Actinomycetes > Streptosporangiales > Streptosporangiaceae > Microbispora > Microbispora sitophila. The sequence goes on from NZ_JADBGC010000023.1 coordinate 46,797, forward strand.
CGAACGCGAGACGCCGATCCAGCCATTCCTTGCGGATCCTGACGTGGGCGCTGCCCTCGGAAGTCATCACGATCTCCTCACCGGACCGCCATTCGAGCGAACGGGGTCCCCGGCCCCGGTCCGACAGATCGGGGCCGGCAAGCACGCCGTCGAGGGCTCCGTGCAACAACCGTTCGGCCGCCCGCCCGGCGACGTTCTTGAGGCTGCCGCTCACCCACTCGTTGCGCCCCGTGATCTCCGGATGCCCCGGCTGCTCGATCCGCCAGGTGTGCCGGAACGGGCGCTTCGGCGGGATCCGCTTCACGGTGCCGATGACCTGGCCCTGGCCGTCGTGTACGACGTGGTGCCGCTCTCCGTTCACCTCCCGGGGAGCCGCCACGTAACAGAGCAGGCGCCGCTGAGCGGTGTCCTCGAAGAGGGTCAGCTCCGGAGCGGCGGGCAGCCCCTGGAGTTGCTCTGAGGCGAGATACGCGCATGGGGCGAGGACCTTGTCGAACTTCCCTCCTCGGGGCACCCGTACGGCATGCGCCCCCCGGCTCGCCATCTTGCGCTTGGGCGTCTCCGGGCGCTCCACCCTGCTGACGACGAACTCCCAGACCTCCGTCCACGCGACGGGTTCCACCGGCGGCTCATCGGCTTTCCCGGTCCTGCCGAACGCCACGGTTGCCTCCTGATCCCTTGATCTTTTAGCAAGCGACAACTCTAGCCTCGGGTTATCCACCGGCGACCGCCACCTCCGGGGCGTCGGGCCGTGAGTCGTGTGGAGGCGGGCCGCAGGACCGTGCGCATCAGCAGGGGTACGCGAGCTGTCGTACCCGAGGTGTAGAAGTGTGACGTGGTAGCTGAGACGACCTGGGCGCAGGTGCTCGCCTGGAGGCTGAGACGGCAGTTCGTCGAGCCCGCGGGCGGCGGTGACGTGGTGGCGATCGCCCGGCGTTTGTGCGGGGTGCAGGCGCAGGTCGCCTCGTCGGCGGCGCTGGCCGTGGCTGTACGGCACGCGAGCCCGCGTCCGGGAGAGATCGAGGACGCCCTGTGGCGTGACCGCACGCTGGTCAAGACCTGGACGATGCGCAGCACACTCCACCTCCTCCCGGCCGACGAGTTCCCCGCCTACCGCGCCGCCCTCGGGGCGCTCCGGTTCTGGGAGAGGGCCTCCTGGCAGCGCGGTCACGGGGTGTCGGCCCGGGAGATCGAGGCCGTCGTGGACGCCGTTCCGCGCGCGTTGTCCGGGCGGGTGCTGACCCGCGAGGAACTGGTCGAGGCGGTCATCGAGGTGACCGGGGACGCCCACCTGAGACAGGCCCTCACGTCCGGCTGGGGCGCGCTGCTCAAGCCGCTCAGCTTCCTGGGCGAGCTGTGCTACGGCCCGCCGCGTGACCGCAGGGTCACCTTCACCACGCCCGCAGACTGGCTGCCGGGCGGCCGGGGGGAGGTGCTCTCGCAGGAGGAAGGGGGAGCGCGGGTGCTCCGCGCGTTCCTCGGCGCCCATGGCCCGGCCACTCCCCGGATGTTCGACGCCTGGCTGTTCCGCGGCGTGACCCCGAAGGCCGTCCTGCGCGGCTGGTTCGGTGAGCTGGAGGGTGAGCTCGCGCAGGTCGAGGTGGAGGGCATGCCCGCCGTGCTGCCGGCGGAGCTTCTGGACGACCTGCTGGCCTGCCCGCCGTCGGAGGACGTGCATCTGCTGCCCGGCTTCGACCAGTTCATCCTGGGAGCGCCGCGTGACCTGGAACCGCTCCTGCCGAAGGCCGTGCGGCCCAAGGTGAGCCGGACGGCCGGGTGGATCTCGCCCGTGGTCGTCCATCAGGGCCGGGTGGCGGGTGTGTGGGACGCCAAAGAGGGGCGTCCGGTCGTCGAGCTTTTCGAACCGGTGCCGGAGCACCTCCTGGCCGCGGAATCCGATCGCATCGCCATGCTCCTCGACCGGCTTTAGCTCAGGACGGTGCCGGTCAGGCCACCTCCTTGCGGAGCACGCGGACCAGGCCGGCGGCCATGGGGAGGACGATCCAGAAGGTGACCGACGTCGCGAGCCGGGCGCCCTCGCTCCAGGTCATGTCGCCGCTCACGAGGGAAGCGCCGGTGGTGTTGAGGTCGAGCCACTCGGCGAGGGCCGCGCCGACGGAGCCGAGTCTGCCGACGACGGCCCACAGGACCGGAGTCGACAGGTTGATCACGATCGCGGCGGGCGCGTTGAGGAGCAGCGCGCCGAGGGCGAGGCCCGCCGCGGCCACGAGGACGTTCGCCCCGGTCCAGCCGAGCAGCCAGAGCGGCTGGACCTCCCAGGTGGCGGGCATGTTCCGGACTCCGGCCACGGCGGCCGTGACCGGCACCGCGACCAGCATGGCGAACAGTGAGAGCACCACCGCCGCGAGCAGGGGCGGCAGGCATTTGGCCGCGAGGACGCGGTGGCGGCGCGGCTCGAGCACGAAGGTGGTCAGCGCCGTGCGATGCGCCCACTCGCCGGTCACCGTGAGGATGCCGAGCACCGGGAGCAGGGTGCCGAGGGCGATCCCCGCCGTGCCCACCAGGGTCTGCAGCTTCGGTCCGACGACGGCGCCGCGCGCGACGACGGACGCGACCACCAGCCCGACCATGATCAACGAGATGATCGTGCCGCTTCGGGTGTCGACGAGCTTGCGGGCTTCGACGATGAGCAGTCTGCGGAACGGGATCGGAGTGTCGGCGGTCATGTCGTCGTCCTTCGTGACGGGGCCCGGTGGTTCTTCGTGACGAGGGGTCGGCGCGGTCCCCGCGATGTCGTTCGGGTGGTGCCCGGCGCGGGTCATGCGGCGCCCCGGCGCGCGTCGAGGCCCCGGGACGCGCCGGCGCCCTGGCTCCGGTCCGTGTGCGCGGTCAATTCGAGGAAGGTCTGTTCGAGGCCGCGGCCCCGGCTCAGCTCGTCGACCGTGCCCTGGGCGAGCACGCGTCCACGGGCGATCATCACGATGTGGTCCGCCACCTGTTCCACCTCGTGCAACAGGTGCGAGCTGAGCAGCACTGCGCATCCGGCGTCCGCGAGGTCGCGCAGCAGGCGGCGCATCCAGTGGATGCCCTGAGGGTCGAGACCGTTGGCGGGCTCGTCGAGGATGAGCACCTCGGGACCGCCGAGCAGGGCGTGCGCGATGCCGAGCCGCTGCCGCATCCCGAGGGAGTAGCCGCCGATCCTCCGCCGGCTCTCCCGTTCGGTCAGCCCCACCAGGTCGAGCACCTCGCCGACCCGGGCCCGCGGCAGTCCGAGGGTCATCGCCCCGAGCGTCAGCACCTCTCGGCCGGTGCGGCCCGGATGCCGGGCCCCGGCGTCGAGCAGGGTGCCGACCCGCAGGCCCGGGCAGGCCATCCCGGCGTACGGCAGACCGAGCACGGTCGCCGAACCGGAGGAGGGGCGGGCGAGCCCCACCAGGACGCGCAGGGCCGTCGACTTTCCGGCGCCGTTGGGCCCGAGGAAGCCGGTGACGCTCCCGGCGCCGACGGTGAAGGTCACGTCGTCGAGCGCCTTCACCTTCCCGTAGATCTTGCTGACGTGTCTGAACTCGATCACGCCGCCCAGTCCACCGCGAGGGCGTACGCCGCCGCATCGGACCGGGGTTCCGGCGCGGCTCGACGCGGGGCCCGGCCTTACGCCCGCGGGCGATACCCGGGGTTGTCCACAGGTCGACCCAGGTCGCTAAAACCTGCTCGGTGTGGTCCCTAAGCTGTGGGGCTGTGCACGGCCGACCGGACTACCAGCCACCCCTGGACAGGCAGGGTGTCGCGCTGCGTTACCTGTGCGCCGTGGTGCCGATGCTCTTCCACGGCACGGTGCTGACCTGGCTCGTCCTGCACGACGGCGGCCGTCTCCCGCAGGCGCTGATCGACACGGCGCTCGGCCTGATCGGGCTGGTCCTGATGTGGTGGCGCCGCCGGTGGCCGTGGCAGATCGCCCTGGCGACCACCTTGCTGACCACGTTCTCGGCCACGGCGACCGGCCCCGCGCAGGTCGCGTACGTGTCCCTGGTGACCCATCGCCGATGGAGCCGGACGATCCCGGTCGCGGTCGTGTCCGCGGTGTGCCTGCTGGTCAGCGGGGCTTTGGGCGGCATCGACCAGGCCACTGTCGTCTCCTCGGTCTCGGGGCTGACGATTCTCGGCGGGTTGACCGTGTTCGGCCTCTACCTACGGGGACGCCGCGACCTGGAGCTGTCCCTGCGAGAGCGGGCCCGGGCCGCCGAGCGTGAGCAGCGGCAGCGGATCGACCAGGCGCGGCTGGCGGAACGCGTCAAGATCGCCCAGGAAATGCACGACGTGCTCGCGCACCGGATCTCCCTGCTGGCGATGCTGGCCGGCGGCCTGGCCTACCGCATGGACCTCGGCCCGGAGCAGACGCGCGAGGCCGCGCTGGCCATCCAGGAGAACGCGCACCAGTCGCTCAACGAGTTGCGCACGGTGTTGCGCACCCTTCGCGACGACGGCGCCGTGGAGGCGCCGCAGCCCGACCTGGCCCATCTGGACGCGCTGTTCGGCGAGGTCCGCGCCGCCGGCCAGCGGGTCGAGGTGGACGACCGCATCGACGGCCGGGAGTCGCTGCCCGCGCAGACGGGCCGGCACGCCTACCGGATCGTGCAGGAGGCACTGACCAACGCGCGCAAGCACGCGCCGGGCGCCAGGGTCACCGCCGAACTCGGCGGACGGCCGGGGGAGGGCCTGCGGATCCGGGTGACGAACCCCACGGGCTCCGGCTCGGCCCCCGGACCGGGCGGCAGGCTGGGCCTGGTGGGCCTGGCGGAGCGGACGAAAATGGCCGGCGGCACTCTCACCCATACGATCCAGGACGGGCGATTCATTCTTGATGTCCGATTGCCATGGGAGGCTGCGGAGCGTGACCCGGCTGGTGATAGTGGATGACGACGCGATGGTGCGGACCGGGCTGCGTCTCATCCTCGGCGGCGAAGCCGACTTCGACATCGTCGGCGAGGCCGAAGACGGGCTTCGCGCCATGGACGTGATCCGCGAACTGCGCCCCGACGTGGTGCTGCTGGACATCCGGATGCCCAACCAGGACGGGCTGACCACCACCGAGCTGCTGCGGGCCCAGCCCGGCCCGCCGCGGATCCTCGTGCTCACCACGTTCGACGCCGACGACATGGTGCTGCGGGCCCTGCGGCTCGGCGCCGACGGCTTCCTGCTGAAGGACACCCCACCGCCTCGGATGATCGAGGCGGTCCGTGCCGTGGCGAAGGGCGAGCCCGTGCTGTCGCCGAGCGTCACCCGGCAGGTGATCGCCGCGGCGACCGGCGGGTCCGGGCCGGTCCTTCCGGCGGCGCGGGAGGAACTGGGCAGGCTCACCGAGCGCGAACTCGAGGTCGCGGTCGAGGTGGCGAACGGCAGGTCGAACGCCGAGATCGCCGAGCGTCTCTACATGAGCGTCGCCACCGTGAAGGCGAACATCACCAGGATCTTCGCCAAGCTCGGCACCGACAACCGGGTCCAGGTGGCGATGAAGGTGCGCGACGCCGGTCTCCTGTGAGCGCACTCCCCGGCCGCGTTCGCGGCCGCCGGTCCGAGTACGGCGGCCCGCGACAGCGGACTGGTGCCGGGTGGCGGCCGAGTGTGCGGACCGTCCCGGCGACGACAGCCGGGAAGCCGGGCGGACGATCAGTCCAGCGAGACGGCGGGGGAGGGCAGGTGCCGGTCGAGTTCGTCCCACAGACCCGGCGGGATCGGGGTGGTGGCGAGGCGCAGCGTCTCCTCGATCCGCTCGGGTTCCGAGACGCCGACGATGGTGGACGCCACCCTGGGGTCGCGCAGCGAGAACTGCAGCGCGGCGGCGGCGAGCGGCACGCCGTGCTCGTCGCAGGCCCGCCGCATGGCGCGGACCGCGTCCCGGACGGACTCGCCGGTGTCTCGATAGGCGTAGCGGGGCTGGGCGTCGGGTCCCTTGACCAGCATCCCGCCACCGTACGGTGCGCCGTTGACGAAGGCGACGCCGCGATCGCGGGCCTCGTCGAGCAGCGGGCCTGCCTCGCGGTTCACCAGCGTCCAGCGGTTGTGGCTGATCACGGCGTCGAACACGCCGGTGGCGACATACCTGCGCAACAGGCCGACCGGGCCACCCGCGATGCCGAGATGGCCGGCGACGCCGGCGTCCCGCAGCGCGACCAGCGCCTCCACCGCCCCGCCCAGGCCCATGGCCTCCTCGAACGTGATGTGGAATTCGGGATCGTGCAGGTACAGCAGCGGCACGTGGTCGACGCCGAGCCGCTCCAGGCTCTCCTCGGCCGAACGGCGTACGCGCTCGCCGGAGAAGTCACCGGTGTCCGGGGCCGCGTCGACCTTGGTGGCCAGGACGAACCCGGCGGGGACGCCGCCGCGGTGGCGGACCACGGCGCCGATGCGCCGTTCCGCGCTGCCGCCGCCGTAGTTGTTCGAGGTGTCGAGGAAGTTGAACGGCCCGTCGAACACGGCGTCCACCGTGGCCCGCGCGCGCTGCTCGCCGACCTCGTACCCGTACAGTCCCGGCATGCTCGCCAGGGGACTGGTCCCGACGCAGATCGGCGTCACCGTCAGGCCGGTACGCCCGAACGGCCGGCGCAGCGCCGGGTCCGGGACCGGCAGGTCGTCGGGGGGATCGAGGGGCATCAGGGGCGTCCTTCCGTCACAAGCCGTCGCCCTTACCGGGCGCCGGCCGGGCCACGGCCGCCGAGGCGAGCCGGTGCCCTTCGGCCAGCCGGGCCAGCACAGCGTCGGTCGCGGCGTCGGGCCGGGTCTGCTCCGGATGGGCGGACCGCCAGGCGTGCAGCCGCCTGGCCCCTTCCGCCCAGGTGACGACCGGCCGGAACGACGGGACGAACCGCCTGATCTTCGTGGTGTCGAACACGGCGGTGTGCTGCAGGTCACCGACGATCAGGTCGGACCAGAACCAGTCGGGCGCGACGAGCGGCAGGAATTCCGCGGGCAGGTGGAGGAGCCGGGCCGGTGCCGCGGCCGTCCGCCCGACGACCTCGTAGATCTCGTTCCAGGTCAGCGCCTCGTCGGAGGTGATGTGGAAGTCCTCGCCGAGCGCCTGCCAGGTGCCGATCAGACCGACGAGGCCGACGGCGAAGTCGTCCGCGTGCGTCAGGGTCCACAGGCTGGTGCCGTCGCCGGGCACCACGATCTCGTCGCCGCGGGCGACCCGGTCCCACGCCGTCCAGTCGCCGGGCAGCGGCGGGTGCGCGTCGTCGTAGGTGTGCGAGGGGCGCACGATCGTGACGGGGAAGTCGCGCTCCTCGTAGGCGCGGAGCAGGACGTCCTCTGCCGCGATCTTGTCTCGTGCGTACGCGAGGTAGGGATTGCGCCGGGTGGTCGATTCCGTGAACGGCACCCGCCGCACCGGCTTGTGGTAGACGGAGGCGCTGCTGATGTAGACGTACTGGGCGGTGCGGCCGTCCAGCAGGTCCACCGCCGCAGCGGCGTCCTCGGCCGTGTAGCCGAGGAAGTCGACGACGCAGTCGTACGTCCTCCCGGCCAGGGCCCGGCGCAGCGCGTCGCGGTCCCGCACGTCGGCGGTGAGCCACGTGACCCCCTCGGGCAGGGGACGGCGCCAGGCGGTGCGACCCCGGTTGAGCACGTGGACGTCTAGGCCCCGGCGCACCGACTCGGCCACGCAGGCCGAGCTGATCGTTCCGGTGCCGCCGATGTAGAGGACCTTCACGCGGCGACTCCGAATCCGTTGATACTTTCGGCATATCGACGAAAGATGTCGATCGCGGCAGCAACCTAGGGCGTGGCGTCGTTTCACGTCAAGAGCGCCCACCACCGGACACCTCGGGCACCGGCCCACCTGCCGGCGACGCCGCCCAGAGCCGTCTCGCCACCATCTGGAAACCGGCCGTGCAGAGATCGGTGGGGTGGCCCTCGTACCGGATCCCGGTTATCCCGACGCGCGGGTTCCACGATTTGTAGAGATCGACTCGCGCCCCGGTCCACGTGTACTGGCCCGGGGGAATTACCACGAGCGCGTTTCGTCGTTCATTCGGCCACGAGGTCGCGGATGCGCGTGGCGTACGCGCGGGGGTGGGTGGTGTTGCCGTTGTGCCCGCCGGGAAACTCGCGCGCCTCGACCCCGAGGAGCACGGCGAGCTCCTGTGCGCACCGATAGTCGAAGACGTGCCGGGGCGTGGTGCGGCCGAAGGCCGGGACGACGCGGACCGGGGTGTCCCTGAGCGCGGCGACGTCCAGCGTGTCGCGGGCGATCGCGGTGAAGTCGTTGCGGATGAAGAAGTCGAAGCCGGCCCGCCGCCGATCGTTCATCGGGTGCGGGGTCAGCCCGGGCTCGGTGTCCTGGGCGACGGGGTCGATGCCCAGCGTTTCCGCGATCTTGATGAACGCGTCGGCGAGGCCGCGGTCACGGTAGAGGCGCTGCAGCTCCTCCAGCTCCCGCACGTGACGGACGCGTTCGGAGGCGGGCAGGAGACCGGGGGCGACGGGCTCGTGCGCGATCAGGGTGCCGAGCTGTTCCGGATGCTCGACGGCCAGGTGCAGCCCTATGGCCGCGCCGAAGCTGCATCCGAGCATGTGCGCCGGCCGGTCGGTCACGGCGGCGAGCAGGCGGTGGACGTCGTCGACATGGTCGGCCATGGTCGCGCCGCCGTCGGGGGCGTCAAGGCTGCTGCGGGACAGGCCGCGCCGGTCGTAGGTGATCACGGTGTGGTCGTCGCCGACCTGCGCGCCCATCCGGAGACCTCCGTCGGGGAGATCGCGGCGCGTACGGGGTTGCCGCAGAGCGCGGTGTCGGGGGCCGTCGCCCGGCTGAAGGAGGCCGGGGCGGTCGTGACGGCCCCCGATCCGGCCGATCGCCGCCGGGTCGTGATCAGGCAGGCGCCCGGGCAGTCCGCGCGTGTGGAGGCCGTGCGGGCGGGCGGTGTCGAGGGGCCCCTCGCGGCGGCTCTGGGCACCGACGACCCGGCGCAGGTCGCCGAGGTCGTCGAGGTGCTCGAGTTCCTCGCACGCCGCCTCGCGCCGGGATCGGGTCCCCGCCGCCCCTGACGCCGGGAAGACCGGACGGGCGTCAGGGGATGGGCAGGTCCCGGCGGCGGAAGGCGGCGAGGCCGGCGGCGGTCAGCGCCGCGGCGACCGCCGACAGCGACACCAGCGGCACGGCGCCGAAGCGGTCCGCGGGCAGGCGGGGGACATGCGTGAACGGGGAGACGTCCAGCACCCACTGGTCCAGTCCGATCGCGGCCCCGACCAGCCCGATCAGCAGGCAGAACACCGGTGCGCCCCAGCCGAGGGCGGTGAGGCGGGGGAGCAGGCCGTACAGCGCGACCGTGACCCCGGCGAGCACCCAGACGGCGGGAAGCTGGATCAGTGCGGCGGCCAGTAGCCGGGACGTCTGCCGGGCGGCCTCACCGGTGTTCAGCCCGTGGGCCAGCCCCATCGCGAGCCCGGCGGCGGCGAGGACGGCGGCCGGGCCGAGCAGGGAGAAGGCGAGATGGCCGCCCAGCCAGCGCAGCCGTCCGACCGCGGTGCCCAGCACCGCCTCGGCCCGCCCGCTGGTCTCCTCGGTCCGCGCCCTGAGGGTGGCCTGCACGGCGTACGCGGAGGCGATCAGGCCGAACAGGTTCGTGGTGGCGGCGAGGTAGTCGTCGACGAGCCCGGCCGCGCCGCCGAGGCGGGCGAACACGTCGGCCATCTGCGGCGCGTCGCGCACGAGGTCGGCGACGCTCGCCGCGAGGTAGCCGAGCACGAGGCCCAGTACGGCGAACCCGGCGGCCCAGCCGGCCAGCAGTCCCCGGTGCAGCCGCCAGGCCAGCGCCAGGGGCGAGCGCAGGGCGGGGCCCGCCGCCGGGCGGCCGAGCCGGGGCGGCAGCAGGCCGGCGCCGAGGTCGCGGCGCGTCGAGAGTGCGGCGGCCCCCAGGGCCAGCGCGACGGCCACCCCGGCGGTGAGGGCGACGGGCCACCAGGCGTCCTCACCGTACGGGCGGATCCACGTCACCCACTCCAGTGGGGACAGCCGACCGGCCCACGACGGCGTGCCGTCGTCCAGGGCGCCGACGTCGCCGGCGACCCGCAGGACGTAGGCGGCGGCGAGGACGCCGATCGCGATCCCGCGCGCGCTGCCCGCGCCGGCGGTCAGCTGCGCGGCCACCGCCGCGACCGCGGCGAACACCCAGCCGGTGACGGCGAGCTCGGCGCCGAAGGCCCACGAGCCTGCGGCCGGCAGGCCCTGCCCGATCATCCCGAGGGCGAGGACGGCGCAGAGGAGCAGGCCGGCGGCGAAGACCGAAACCAGCGCCGCCGCCAGGGGCGCGTGGCGGCCGACGACGGCCGAGCCGAGCAGTTCGCGGCGGCCGCTGTCCTCCTCGGCCCGGGTGTGCCGGATGACTGTGAGGATGCAGAACAGCCCCGCCATGACGGGGATGAACCCGCCCCGCCAGGCGACCAGCTCGCCGAGGCTGGAGCCGTGCAGGCGGCCGTACAGCGCGACGAAGCCGGCGTTGTGCGCGCTCAGGTCCGCGTACTGCTGCCGCGCCGCGGCGCTGGGGAACAACCCGTCGATGGAGGTCACGTACGAGATCGGGACGAGGCCGAGGACCAGCACCCACAGCGGGGTCAGGACACGGTCGCGGCGCAGGATCAGCCGGACCAGCCCTCCGGTTCCGGTGAGCGCCGTCATCGGGTCGCCTCCGGTGCGTCCTGCGGAGCAGGCTGGGAGGGGTCATGCGGAGCAGGCTGGGAGGGGTCGTGCGGAGCAGGCTGAGAGGGGTCATGCGGAGCAGGCTGGGAAGAGTAGTGCCGCAGGAACAGCTCCTCGAGCGTGGGCGGGCGGCTGACGAGGCTGCGCACGCCCGCCGCCGTGAGGTGGCGCAGCGCCGGGTCGAGCGCGGCGGCGTCGACGTCGAAACGCACCCGTCCGTCCCGTGCGAGCAGGTCGTGCACGCCGGGCATTCCGGCCAGCCCGTCCGGGGGGCCGGCCAGCTCGGCCTCGATCGTGGTGCGGGTCAGGTGACGCAGCTCGGTGAGCGTGCCGGTCTCCACAGTGCGGCCGTCGCGGATGATCGTGACCCGGTCGCACAGCGCCTCGACCTCGGACAGGATGTGGCTGGACAGCAGCACCGTACGGTCGCCGCGGCGCTGCTCCTCCCGCACGGCCTCGCGGAACGCCTCCTCCATCAGTGGGTCGAGGCCCGAGGTCGGCTCGTCGAGTAGCAGCAGTTCCACGTCGGAGGCGAGGGCCGCGACCAGCGCCACCTTCTGCCGGTTGCCCTTGGAGTAGGCGCGCCCCTTCTTGCGGGGGTCGAGGTCGAAGCGCTCAAGCAGGTCGGTGCGGCGCCGCTCGTTCAGCCCGCCCCGCATCCTGCCGAGCAGGTCGATCACCTCGCCCCCGGACAGGCCGGGCCACAGGACGACGTCCCCGGGCACGTACGCCAGGCGGCGGTGCAGTGCGGTCGCGTCGGCCCACGGGTCGCCGCCGAGCAGGCGGGCGGTGCCGGCGTCCGCGCGCATCATGCCGAGCAGGATGCGGATGGTGGTGCTCTTGCCCGCGCCGTTGGGCCCGAGGAAGCCGTGGACCTCGCCGGTGCGCACGACGAGGTCGAGGCCGTCGAGGGCCTTGGCCGGTCCGAACGTCTTGACCAGCCCGGCCACGGAGATGGCGTCTGTCATGGGGAATTCTCCTCGGTTCTGCGGCCGGGGGGCCGCGTGCCCGCAAGCCGGTCGAGGCCTGCCCGGGCGCGGGCGGCGTCCTCCGGAGTCATGAGGGGATGCGAGTAGAGGTCGACCAGTGCCCGGGAGAGCAACAGGTCCCCCTCGGGGCTGAACATGTCCACTCCCATGGCGCGGGAGATGTGCGGGGCGAGGACCGGGATGCCCAGCGCCATCGCCGTGAACACGGCAGCTCTGATCTTCGCCGGGACGTCCGGGGGATCGGGGCGGCCGGCGTCGGCGCCCGCGATCCACTCCTCGCAGATCCACGTCATCTGGTCGAAGATCGACGCGGCCGATCCGTCGGCCAGGCTGCGCGCCAGATAGAGCTGGTAAGGCGCCATCGCCGCGCGGGCGGCGCCCACGTAGCCCACGTCGCTGAGCGTCGTGTCGGCCCGGACCTGGTCGTTCAGGCGCCGGATCATCTTCATGAGGTGCTCGTCACAGGCCTCACGCAGCGCCTGCTTCGAGCCGAAGTGGTGGCGGACCAGCCCAGGGGACACGCCCGCGGTCCTCGCGATGCCCCGGATCGTCGCCTTCTCGAAGCCGTCCTCGCCGAAGTGCCGCAGCGCGGCGTCCCTGATCCGGGCGCGCGCCGTGAGGTCTTCGGGATCAGGTCCGGGAGGTGTCGCCACCGTCGTCCTTTCCACACGTGTAGAAGGCTGTTCCTACGAACAGCAGACTATACGCACGTATAGCAGGAGTCCAGCGTGGAACCGCGACTCCTACCGGTTCCCGGGCTCTACTCCGGCGAGGTCACCAGCCGGACGGCCAGGGCGGCGAAGACCGAGCCGCTGACGACGTTCATGCCGCGCGCGAACCGGCGGCTGCGCCGGAGCAGCGCCGCGAGCCGTCCCGCGAGGGCGCCCACGGTCGCGTCGACGCCGAGGCCGAGCAGCACCAGCGTCACCCGAGGATCAGGAACTGGACGGCGACATGGCCCAGGGCCGGGTTCACGAACTGCGGCAGGAACGCGCTGTTGAACAGGATCACCTTGGGGTTGAGCAGGTTCGTGACCATGCCCTGCCAGAAGGCGCGCAGGCGCCGCGGATCGGGACCGGCCAGGGGCGCCTCGTCCTCGCCTGCGGTGCCGCGGTCACGGAACGCCTGATCGCGAGATACACGTGGTAGGCGGCGCCCGCCCACCACAGCACGTGGTACAGCACCGGCAGGTGGGCGACGGGGAGGCGGTCAGGGGGAGGCGGCGAGGCGGGCGGCGCGCATGGTGAGGTGGTCACGCTCGGGGATGCTCGCCGTGAGGCTCGCCGCCGCGCGGTAGTCCTCTACGGCCGCCGTGAGGTCGCCGGCCATCTCCAGCAGGTGCGCGCGCGCCGCGTGCAGGCGGTGGTGCCCCGCCAGCGGGCCGTCCGCCAGCGGTTCCAGCAGGGCCAGCCCGGCGGCGGGGCCGTGCACCATGGCGGCGGCGACGGCGCGGTTGAGGGAGACCATCGGGTTGGGCGACATGCGCTCCAGCAGGCCGTACAACGCGAGGATCTGCGGCCAGTCGGTCTCCTCGGCCGCCACGGCCTCGTCGTGCACGGCGGCGATCGCCGCCTGGATCTGATACGGCCCGGCTGCGCCCCGGCGCAGGGCGGCCGTGAGCAGCGCGGTGCCCTCGGCGATCGCCTCGCGGTCCCACAGGCCGCGGTCCTGCTCCGCCAGCGGGACGGGAACGCCGCCAGGACCGGTCCTGGCGGGCCGCCGGGCGTCGGTCAGCAGCATCAGTGCGAGCAGTCCGGCCGCCTCGCAGTCACCGTGCGGGAAACCTCGCAGCAGGCGGTGCAGCGTCCTGGCCAGCCGGATCGCCTCGCGGGACAGCTCGACGCGGTGCAGGCCGAGGCCGCCGCTGGCGGCATAGCCCTCGTTGAAGATGAGGTAGAGCACGTGCAGCACGGAGGCGAGCCGCGCGGAGCGCTCCTCCGGCTCCGGCATGCGGAACGGCACCCCCGACGCCCTGATGCGCTGCTTCGCCCGGCTGATCCGCTGCGCCATCGTCGCCTCGGGCACCATGAAGGCCTTGCCGATCTCGGCCGTGGTCAGCCCGCCGACGGCCCGCAGGGTCAGGGCGATGGCGGACGCCGGTGTCAGCGCGGGATGACAGCTGAGGAACAGCATGACGAGCGTGTCGTCCCCGTCCGCCTCGTGCACCCGGTCGGCCGCCGGGGAGGTCCGGTGGTCGGTGGGAGCCCGGGCGGCCACCAGTTCCTCCCGGTGGCGACGCGCCTGCTCGCCCCGCACCTGCTCGATCATCCGCCGGTACGCGACCTGGACCAGCCAGCCCTTCGGGTTGTCCGGCACGCCCTCGGCGGGCCACTGGGCGAGGGCGTCGAGCAGGGCCTCCTGGACCGCGTCCTCGGCCGCGTCGAAGTCGCCGAACCTGCGGGTGAGCACGCCGACGACCTGCGGCGCCAGCGGGCGCAGCAGGTCGTCGAGGTGTGGGTGCGAAGCGCTCACAGCTCCTGCGGCGGGGCCGCCATCACCTGCCGCACCTCGATCGGCATGTTCAGCGGCTCGCCGTTCAGGCCGGGCGCCGCCGAGATGTGGGCCGCCAGCGCGTACGCACGCTCCGGCCCCTCGCAGTCGACGATCCAGTAGCCGACCAGGAACTCCTTGGTCTCCGGGAACGGGCCGTCGGTGACGACGGGGACGCCGCCCTCGCCGGCCCGTACGACCCGCGCCTGGTCGGGCATCGCCAGCCCCTGGGCGTCCACGAACTCGCCGGCTTCGACGAGCCCGCGGTTCACGTCGTGCATGAACTCGATGTGCGCCTTGATGTCCTCCGGCGACCAGGTGTCCATCGAGGCGATGCCGCTCTGCGGGCCGAACTGCATCAGCAGCATGTACTTCATGTCTTGCTCCTCCTGCCGCCCGCCCCTCGTGGGCGCGCTCACCCCTGGGTAGAAGCCGGCTCCCCGATTCTCGACATCCTGCCGGAGAATTCTCGAAAATCTCTCCCGGCCGCGGCCGGACCCCTTCTCGAAGGGACACGGCTCAGAGGGAAACGGTCACCTCGGCGTCCCCGGGCTCGTCCAGGGTGAACGCGACCGTCCGGCCGCCGGCCGTGATCTCGTACTCGCCGAGGAAGCCGTCGAAACGGAGGCGGCCGTCCGCGTCGGTGACCATCGTCGTGGGCGGTAGCCACCACTCGCCCTTGATGAGCGAGCGCAGCGCCTCGTACGACGGCTTGGGGGTGCCGTCGGCGCGGACGAAGCCGCCCGGCGCGCCGAGCCAGCCGCCGTCCGACAGGCCCCAGTAGGTCGTGGCCTCCACGGCCGGATGGGACAGCAGGGTCTTGTAGTGGCGCACGACCTCGTCGGCCTGACGTGCCTCACCCTCGGGCGTGGTCGGCCACTCGGGGATCTGGTAGTCGTTCAGGTCGACGATCTCCTCCGGCATGATGTGGCCGGAGACGATCGTCGTCTCGGTGAAGTGGATGGGCAGGCCGTACCGCGCGAAGCGGTCGATCGTGGCGAGCGTCTTCTCCTCGCCCCAGTAGCCCTGGTGCATGTGGCTCTGCAGGCCGAGCACGTCGATCTTTATGCCCGCCTCGAGCACCCCCTCGATCAGGCACTCGTACGCCGCGGACATGTCGAAGTCGTTGAGCAGCAGCGTGGCGTGGGGATTGGCCTCGCGGGCCGCGTCGAAGACCATCCGGACCATCGGGATCCGGCCCATCTCCCGGCAGATCCGGGTGATGCCGTTGTCGTACTTGTCGAAGATCGGCATGATCACGACCTCGTTGATGACGTCCCACATGTCGATGACGCCGGCGAAGTCGGTCATGTCGCGCCGGATCCGCTCCACCTGGGCCTTGGCGATCTCGGCGTTCGACAGGTCCATGAGCCAGTCGGCGGTCACCGTGTGCCATGCGAGCGGGTGTCCCTTGACGACGCAGCCCCGGTCGGCGAACCACCGCGCCGTGGTGAGCAGCCGCTCGGTGTCCGGCCGGCCCCGGACCGGCTCGAACTGGCCCCAGTAGAAGGGCAGCGTGGCGAAGTTGAACAGGTCGAACCACAGGTCGGCGACCTGCTGGGACCCGGCCGCCGGGGCCTCGCCGAGCGATCGCCGCTCGCCGGAGTCCGTCGCGGTCTCGCCGTTGGCCAGCGGGATGAAGTCGAACCCGATGCAGCCGAACAGGAACTTGTGCCGGCGCTGCGCGATGACCACCTCCTGACCGGCGAGGGGAGTGCCGTTCGCGGTCACGGTGAGCGTGGCGCCGGCGGTGCGGTGCTTCCTGATCAGCGGGTCGGGGTCGATGGCTCCGGAGTCGGAAGCAGGGTGGGACGACATCGAGCGGCCTCCAGGATGCTCAAGGCGGAGAAGTCCCCTCCGGGAGCCTCCTCGCCCCGGCCGGAGAGGTCTGTGATCCCGAGCACGTTAACGCTCTTGACGCCCGAACGGGCACAGACCTCTCCATCGGTGCGATCAGCGGCCCAAGTAGCGCGTTCA
Organism: Microbispora sitophila; assembly: GCF_014892245.1. Classification (NCBI taxonomy): domain Bacteria; kingdom Bacillati; phylum Actinomycetota; class Actinomycetes; order Streptosporangiales; family Streptosporangiaceae; genus Microbispora; species Microbispora sitophila. Next base: position 62,904 of record NZ_JADBGC010000023.1, read on the forward strand.
GCGGATCACGTGGGTGAAGCGGGCGGCGGGCTCGCCGTGCAGCCGTCCCTCGGGCAGCCGGCGGCCGCACAGGACCAGCACCAGGTCCTGTGCGGCGCCGGACAAGGGGGTGCCGGTCCCGAGCGACCAGTCGACGTCGTCGGCGCGCAGTTCGACGCCGTCCAGGTCGACGCCGAAATACTTGCGGCTCCGCGGGGACAGCGCGTTGTCGAGCAGGACGCGCAGCCGGTCGCCGGGAACCCGCCGGTCGATCCCGAGCGCCACGGTGATGTCCATGCCGTGGATCACGTCGTGCGACAGCGCGCCCGCGTAGCCGCCGCCCGGAGGCCGCCAGGGGTGTTCGGCGTTGTCCCGCAGGCACGCGGTCAGCTCTCGCGGGCCGAGCGCCGCCGCGTCCCTGCGGGCGAGCCGGTCGGCCAGCCGGTCGAAGTTCCCCCGGGCCCTGACGAGGCCGGCCAGCACGCTCAGCCCCGAGTGCCGGTAGGGCATCGTCATGTGGGCCACCACCTCCCGCACCCGCCACCCCGCGCACAGCGAGGGCGCGTCCCACGACTGCGGCGGCAGCTCACTCAGCAGGTCCGCAAGTTCGCGGCGTTCCGCCGCGATCTGCTGCCGGATATCGGTGTCCATTCGTCGTCGCCCTTCCGGTCGTGTCCGTCCGTACGCCCTCCCGACGAACGGGTGCGGCCCTGATGGACACCTCCGTGCGCGCATGCATATTGCGTGCCGCGCATAATATGAGTGACACCAAGATCGAATTAAGGTTGCCGCTGGGCCGAGCCGCTGGACCGAGCTGCTGGACCGAGCTGCTCAAGCGGGCCGCTGGAGGCGGGAAATGAACGGCAAGGGGATCAACTTCGACACCGGCTTCGCGGACGCGGCCGCCCGCGCCGCCGGGCGCAGCACCCGGGAGCCCTTCGACCTCGACGTGGTCGAGCGGGAGATGCGCGTCATCCGTGAGGACCTGCACTGCACCGCCGTACGGGTCACGGGCGGCGACCCCGAGCGGCTCAAGGCCGCGGCGACCCGCGCCGCCGAGGCCGGGCTGGACGTGTGGCTGTGCCCGTTCACCTGCGACATCACCACCGCCGAGTTGCTCGCCGTGATCGCCGACTGCGCCGAGCACGCCGAGCGGTTGCGCCGCGAGGGCGCGGAGGTCGTGCTGGTCACCGGTTCGGAGGTGAGCCTGTTCACCGACGGGTTCCTGCCCGGCGCGACGTTCGGGGACCGGATCCCCCTGCTGGCCCGGCCGGAGAGCCTGAGGGAGGTGCTCCCCCTGGTGCCCGGCCGCGTCAACGCCTTCCTCCACGAGGCGGTCGCGGTCGCCCGCGAGCGGTTCGGCGGCCGGATCGGCTACTGCTCGATCCCGTTCGAACGGGTGGACTGGACGCCCTTCGACATCATCGCCACCGACGCCGGCTACCGGTCGGCCGCCACGGCGGCCCGCTACCGGGACAACATCCGCGCCTTCGTCGCACAGGGAAAGGCCCAGGGCAAGCCGGTGGCGGTCACCGAGTTCGGGTGCGTCACCCACCGCGGCGCCGCCGACCTGGGGGAGCGCGGTGACTCGATCGTCGAATGGGGCGAGGACGGAGCGCCGGTCGGCCTGACCGGCGACCACGTCCGCGACGAGCACGAGCAGGCGGCCTACCTGCGCGAGGTGCTGGGGATCCTCGACGCCGAGGGGGTGGACACCGCCTTCTGGTACACCTTCGCCCGCTACGACCTGCCGCACCGGAAAGATCCCCGCGATGACCTCGACATGGCCAGTTGTGGCGTGGTGAAAGTGCTGGAGAGCGGTTCGGGCACTGCCTATCCCGGCCTGCCCTGGGAACCGAAGGCCGCGTTCACCGCTCTGGCGGACTGCTACCGGAGCTGACCCCCGTGGCGCCGTCAACCGAGCGCGGCGAGGCGGCGGGCGAGGTAGCGGCGCTCGGCGTCGGTGGTGGCCAGGCCGGCCGCCTCCCGGTAGGCGTCCGCGGCCTCGGCCGTACGGCCCAGGCGGCGCAGCAGGTCGGCGCGGGCGGCGGGCAGCAGGTGGTAGCCGGCCAGGGCGCCCGTCTCCCGCAGGGCGTCGATCAGCGCCAGGCCCGCGGCCGGGCCGTGTGCCATGCCGACCGCCACCGCGCGGTTCAGCTCCACGACGGGCGACGGGACCAGCCGCGCGAGCCGCGCGTACAGCACGGCGATCTGCGGCCAGTCGGTGTCCTCCGGGCGGGCCGCGGTGGCGTGGCAGGCGGCGATGGCGGCCTGCACCTGGTAGGGGCCGGGCCGCCCCCGCCGCAGCGCGCCGTCCAGCAGGGCCACGCCCTCGGCGATCCGGCCGGCGTCCCACCGGCCGCGGTCCTGGTCCTCCAGCACCACCAGGTCGCCGGCGTCGTCGAGGCGGGCGGCGCGGCGCGCGTGGTGCAGCAGCATCAGCGCGAGCAGGCCCGCCGCCTCGGGCTCGCCCGGCATCAGCCGCACCAGCACCCGGGCCAGGCGGATCGCCTCGGCCGCGAGGTCGTGCCGTACGAGGTCGGCGCCGGCCGTCGCCGAGTAGCCCTCGTTGAACAGCAGATACAACACCGCGAGCACCGCCGGGAGGCGCTCGGGCAGCAGGTGAGCGGGCGGCACGCGGTAGGGGATGCCCGCGTGCCTGATCTTCTGCTTGGCCCGGGCCAGCCGCTTGGCCATCGCCTGCTCGCCGACGAGGAACGCCCGCGCGATCTCGGTCGTGCTGAGCCCGGCGAGGGTGCGCAGGGTCAGCGCCACCCTGGCCTCCAGCGCGAGCGCCGGATGGCAGCAGGTGAAGATCAGCCGCAACCGGTCGTCCGGCACGTCCGGCTGATCACCGGGGTCGTCGTCGGTCCCGAGCACGCCCGCCACCTCCCGTAGTTTGGCGGCGCCGGTGGCCTCGCGGCGCAGCACGTCCACGGCCCGGTTGCGCGCGGCGGTGGTCAGCCACGCTCCGGGCCGGCGCGGCACGCCGTCGCGCCGCCAGGTCCGCAGGGCCAGTGCGAAGGCGTCCTGCGCGCACTCCTCGGCCAGGTCCCAGTCGCCGGTCCAGCGGATGAGGGTGGCCACGACCTGCCCCCACTCCTCGCGGAAGGCCCGGTCGACGGCGGCCTCGACCGGCGGCGTCACAGCTCTATGAGCGGCCGGATCTCGATCGTGCCGTACGCCGCGGCGGGATGGGCGGCGGCGATCTCGATGGCCTCGTCCAGATCGGCGCACTCGATCAGGCAGAACCCGCCGAGTTGCTCCTTGGTCTCGGCGAACGGCCCGTCCGACAGCAGCACCTCGCCCTCGCGCACCCGCAACGTGGTGGCGTCGCTCGGCGGGCGCAGCCCGGCGCCTCCCCGGAGCACGCCGCGTTCCGCCATCTCCTCCGACCACCCGCCGCACCCGTCTTCGGCGTGCTCCGCCGCCGTCTCGTCGCCGCAGATCAGCAGCACGTACTTCATGCGTCCTCCTTAGGCCGGTATCCCATGATGTCCGTACGACGAACGGGGACGGCCGGAATGGACACCCGAGGGATTTGCGGCATGCCGCGGGCGTTCCCCACCATGATCTGTCCCTGCCGATCGTTGAAGGGAGAGCGGTGGCAGCTTCAGGCGACGCCGGTTTTCTCGACGTGGTGTCCGTGTGGCTGGACGGGCGGTCCACCTCCGGCCTGACTCTGCTGGGGCATTCGATGCTCTTCTGGGGACGGGCGGGGAAGGGACTGCAGTTCCTGGCCGGATGCGCGGTCGTCCTCGACCTCCTCGACACGGCGAAGCTGCGCGCCGCGATCGACCGGGCCGAGGAGCGGTACGAGCGGGCGAAGGACAGGGGAAGGGTCGCGGCGAGGGTCCAGCAGCTCGCCGAGGTGCGAGATGCCCTGTACGACGGCTTCTTCTACACGGTGCCCTCGGGCGCGCCAGGGGTGAAGCCGATAACGGGGATCCACGAGGAGCCTCCCGATCGCGCGCCGCAGGGGATCGACCACGCGAAGCTGGTCTCCTTCTGGGCCGAGGTGGTCGGTGAGCTTCCCACGGCGCACCGGTGCCGGCGGCACCACCGGGAACCCTGCCCGCAGCAGCGCGACCACGTGCGCGGCCGGATCGACGAGTTCGTCCGCCGGTCCCTGCCCGAGCACGAGCGTGTCCTCATGGCCAGGGCCGAGAGGGCGGCGACCTGGAACGACCTGCTCAAGATCGGCTCTCTTGTGGTCGGCTCGGCGGCCCTGTTAGCCATGATCGTGCCGGACTGGCGCGTCGTGCCCGCGTCCCGGCTGGTTTCGCTGGGCGTCCTGGCCGCCGTGGGGCTTCTTGCCGGGGTCACTCGTCCGGGCCTTCTCCTGTCGGCCGCGAAGTGGGGGACGTACAAGGTCGTCCTGCGGCTCCTCGCCTTCGGCATCGACCGGACCCGCCCGTTCCACCTGCTGCGCTGGCTCGCCTTCGCCCTGTTCGTCGTCGGCTTCCTCCTCGACCTGCTCGCCTCGTGACGGCGTACGGGGAACCGGGCGGCGGGGACGGATCGTTGGCAGCGGTGAACGACCCGCGACCAAGGGAGTGATCGGTGTTCCGCAAGCTGATGGCCGCGCTCGGGGCCGGCGTCGAGGTCGACACGGTGCTGCGCGACCCGCACGTGCGCCCGGGGGAGACCCTGTACGGCGAGGTCCGCTTCAGGGGCGGGTCGTCCGACCACAAGGTGGACGGGATCACCGTCGACTTCACGGCCGTCGTCGAGGTCGAGCACGGCGATCAGGAACACCACGCGACCTACAGCTTCCTGCGGGCGCCGGTGTCCGGGCCGTTCGACCTGCGCGCGGGGGAGGCCCGCGCGCTCCCGTTCGCGATCCCGGTGCCGTGGGAGACGCCGGTCAGCGCGGTGGGCGGGCGTCCGCTGCCCGGCATGCGGCTCGGCGTGGCCACCGAGCTGGCGCTCGCGGGCGCGCTCGACAAGGGCGACCTCGACCCGCTGTACGTCAATCCGCTGCCCGCGCAGGACCACCTGCTGGGGGCGCTCGTCCGCATGGGCTTCCACTTCAAGCGGGCCGACCTGGAGCGCGGCACACTCCGGGGCTCGACCATGCCGTTCTACCAGGAGATCGAGTATCACGCCGGTCCGGAGTGGCGGCGCCACTTCAGCGAGCTGGAGCTGACCTTCATCGCGGGGCCGCACTCGATGGACGTGATCCTGGAGGCCGATAAGCGGGGCGGCTTCCTCACCTCCAGCCACGACGTCTACAACCGCTTCCGCATCGGATACGGCGACCATCCCGGCAGGGTGGAGCAGGCACTGCGCGACGGCCTCGCCGCGATGGCCCGGCACCGCGGCTGGTTCTAACCTCGCTATCTGCTTGGTCCGGCACGGCCGCCGCACGGCTGCCGTGCCCGGCTCGCTGACGGTTCTCTGCGGCAGCGCCGGGGGCTGTTCGTCTTCCTGCCGAGGTGCTGATCGCGACAGGCGTACTGCTGGCCGTGCTGCCGACCACGGAAGAACGGGCACCTGTCAGCACGTCGACTCCGCCGGCGCATTCTCAGCCCGCCGACGACAGCACGAAGGTGGACGTCGATGGTTGGCGGTGGGCGGACTTCCACGGGGTGCGCCTGCCGTACTCCGCCTCCGACGGCCCGCACACGGTGGCCGGGGACCGGCGTACGGCTTCGCCGAAGCCCGGCGGGGGCGTTGCCGGCGGTGCTGCACCTGGGCATGCGGGCCAGCCTGCGGTGGGGGCCTGCGGTGTTCGAGCCGACCATCGCCGAGCAGTTCACCGGCTCGGACTGGCAGGCGCTGCTGCGGGCCGTTCGCGTCACCTACGACAGCGCCCGCGCCGTGGCGGGCATCGCCGACGGGGCGCCCATCGGCCGAGCGTATGTGCTCGAGGAGTCGTTCCGCTGGCAGGCCTACACTCCCGGCCTGGCGATCGTCGACGTGGCCGCGGCCGGGCCCGGCCGCGGCGGCGTCACCGTGCGGGTCTCCACACGGCTGCAGCTGGTGTGGCGATGTGTGTCGCCGAGAGCGTCGCGAACGGCGCACTGCCGGGCGCCGGAGCCCTGACCCGGAAGGCGGTCGAGGGCGGCGGCCTGGTACTGGGAGACCTCGCCGGTACGTCGTGTCGCCGCCTCCCGTCGGGCCGTCGCCCCCGTGGGAGGCGTCACGGACACCAGGCCCCGGCAGCTGTCGCCGCAGCCGCCGAACCGCTCGGTGTCGACGGGCGTGAAGTCCGTCGGCGGCACGCCGCGCAGGGCCCTCAGCATGGTGTCCTTCCAGATCGGTCCGGGGATGCTGGCGCCGAACATCGAGCCGTAGTAACGGCCCCCGATGGTGACGCCGTTCAGCTTGTACTTCTGGGCGCCGCGCGGATCGCCGATGCTGACCGCGCCGGCCAGGTCGGGGGTGAACCCGGCGAACCAGGCGGAGGAGGAGTTGTCGTTGGTGCCGGTCTTGCCCGCCGCGTCACGCCCGATGCCGCCGACCGACGCCATCGTGCCCTTGGTCAGGACGCCGGACCCGCAGGTGCGAGTCGTGGTCGGGACCCGCCCCTACCACAGCGACGCGTGCCCGCTCACAGCGTCATGGGCGACGCCGGCATCGAGGTTATGATCATGACGCGGGCGTCCGAGGACGCCGACCTGACCCCCTGCTCGGTCTGCCAGGGCCGCTGACCCGGCTACCCGGCTCCACCCGATCACCGGGATTCACGCGGACAGGTGAGGGCGGAGGCGGTCCAGCACCATGCCCGGCCGGGGATCGGCCGCCAACGCGGCCGTGAGCAGAATTCGCGCCTTCGGTGCAGCGAGCGTTCCGGCGAACACCGCGCCCGCCGCGGCGAGGTCCGCCCCGCCGCCCCCGCCGTACACCGGGACGGCCGGGCCCTGCCGGCAGCGTGAGGTGACGAGGACGACGATCCCGTCGGTGACGCATGAGCGGACCGCCCGCAACACCCCAGGGGTCGGGTTCCCGGTCCCGAGTGCCTCCAGCACCAGCCCTCGCGCGCCCGCGGCGGCGCATGCGTTCATCTGCACCCCGTCCGCGTCGAGGTGGACCGGGACGATGTCCACCCGTGGCTCCAGTTCGCCCAGCTCGGCGAGGGCGAAGCCCGGGGGCCGCACGGGCCGGGCCACGACTCGGACCCGGCCGCCCAGCACCTGCCCCACGGCGCCGTAACCGGGGGAGGCGAACGCGTCGAGCGCCACGGTGTGCGCCTTGACGGCGTGCCGTGCCGCGTGGACGGCGCCGGCCATGACGATCACCGAGCCGAGACCGCGTGCGGCTGGGTCGGCGGCGAGCCGGATCGCGTCGGAGAGATTGCGCGGCCCGTCGCGGTCCGGCTCGGCCGCGTTCCGCTGGGCACCGGTGAACACCACCGGCCGCTCGCCCGGGTGCACGAGGTCGAGGAGGTAGGCGGTCTCCTCCATGGTGTCGGTGCCGTGGGTGACGACGACGCCGCTCACCCTGGGGTCGTCCAGCTCGGCCAGCACGCGCCGCGCGATGACGGCGACGTCGGCCCTGGTGAGAGCGAAGCTGTGCCGGAGCATGACCTCGCGCACCTCGACCGTCACATCGGCCGTGACATCCGTCTCGACGCCGGTGACGAGGTCGCGGCCCGCGACGCCGACGCTGACGCCCCCGGGTGCGGGCAGGGAGGCGATCGTCCCGCCGGTGGTCAGCACGCGTACCAGTCGGGTCACCGGGCACGCCTCCGCGCCGCGAGGAGGTAGTGGAGCCCGCCCGCGACCAGCGCCCCCGACAGCCAGGAGAAGTCCGTGTTGCCGAATGCCAGGGCGAGCGGGCCCTGGAAGACCGGCACCATGCCATACTCCCAGCTCCACGCGGCGACCAGTCCCAGGGCGAGGCTGACCAGCGCCCCGCGGTTGACCTGGCCGTATGGCGAGTCATGGTCGCGGTACAACGACGGCACGTCGAGGCGGCCCCGGCGCAGCACGAAGAAGTCGACCAGGACGATGCTCGCCCAGGGGCTGATCCAGGCGAGGATCGAGACCATCCAGTGGTCGAACGCCTCGGCGAAGCTGCCGGCCTGGATGAACACGACGAGCACGGCCGAGGCGACCGCCCCGGCGACCAGGGTGACCTTCCATCGGGCCGCCCGCACTCCGGCGGACAGCGCCGCGAGCGAGCAGGAGTACAGGTTGAGGATGTTGGTGGCGACCGGGCCGTGCATGACGAGCAGCAGGACAGGCAGGGCCATCGCGCCGAACGCGTCGATCACCAACGTCGAGGGCTCGCTGCCCGCGCCGCCCCCGGCCAGGCAGGCTCCGAGCACGGCGAGCCAGAGCGTCGGCACGTACATGCCGAGCGCGGTGGACCAGAAGACGGCCCGGCCCGGCACGTTCGGCCGGACGAACCGGCTGTAGTCGGCGGAGTACGGCAGCCAACTGATCCCCCAGCCGACGCCGATCGCGGTGAGCAACTGGCTGACGGCCGTGATCTTCGCGCCAGGCGCGGCCGCGGGGGCCGCCGTCCAGTCGACGTGGGTGCGCGCCAGCGCCAGGACCGTCATCACCGCCATGATGAGCACGGTGGCCGGCACCGTGTACTTCTCGAAGGTGCGGATGGCGTAGAAGCCGTACAGGGCGATGACCAGTTGCACCGCCATGATGACGGCGGCCACCGCATACTTCAGCCAGGTGCCCCCGTGGACGCCCATCTGGCCGAGCACGGCCATGACGAGGTCGAGGACGACCCAGGTGTTGACGCCCACCCAGCACATGGTGAGCAGGCACTGGACGACGCCCGGGACGGCCGCGCCCCTCCGGCCGAACGGCGCCCGGCCGAGGACCATCTGGTTCACCCCGGTGCGGTGGCCGATCAGGGTGAACAACCCGAAGACGGCGCAGCCGACCAGGTTGCCGATGGCGACCACTGCCACGGTCTCCAGGACGCTGAGGCCGAGGGTGACGCCGAGGGCGCCGAGCACCCAGTTGATAGGCGCGATGTTGGCCCCCGACCAGATCCAGAACTGCTGCCACGGTGTGGAGTCCCGGGCGGCGGTGGGGACGGGGGCGATCCCGTGAGCGTCGAAGCCGGTGGAGGCGTCGGCGGCGGGGGAACGGGTGACGGACATGGTGACCTCCGGTCTGTGATGAGGACCACTGAAGCAGCGGGGGCCACGGACGGGGAGTGGAGGAACATCTAGAGAATCGCCGCACTTATGGATAGATTCACACCGTGTTCACACTGATGTCCCTGGTGCGGGATCCCTCTCTCGGCCTGCGCGTCCTCGTGCCGGGCCCCGACGGGGCGCTGGACGCCCCGGCGACCTGGGTCCACAACACCGAGCTGCCTGACCCTTCCCGCTACGTCCGGGAACGGGAGCTCGTGCTCACCAACGGGCTGTGGTACGACCGGGCGTCCGCGGCTGAATTCGCCGCGAACGCGCACAGGGCCGGCGCGGCCGGCATCGTGTTCGGGCTGCGGGATGAGACGCCCGTCACCCCGCCGGACCTCGTCGAGGCGTGCCGGGAGATCGGGATGCCCCTGCTGGAGATCGTCACCGAGGTGCCGTTCACCGCCATCACGCAGGCGGTGGCCGCCCTGTACACCGACGAGCGGCAGGAGGCGCTGGTGGGCCTGGTCCGCCGCGGCGACACGCTGGCCACGGCGTTGTCGCGGGGCGCGGACGCCTCCGGCGTGCTGCAGGTGCTCCGGCGCGACCACGACCTACCGCTCGCCGTGGTGGACCGCATGGGACGCCTGATCGCCGCCGAGGGGGCCGATCTCACCCCGGACCAGCGCGAGAGCGTGGCCAGGGGCCTGGTCCGCCGCCCTCCCGCACTGGAGGTGGAGCTGGGGCCTGCCGGACGCGCCACCCTCTTCCTGGTCGGGGCCGTGGGCGACGTCGACGCCGCCCTGGTCTGCGTGCGGCCGGTGACCGCGCTCAGCAAGGCGGAGAAGGACGGGCTCGAACAGACCGCGCGCTTCCTCAGCCTGGAGGTGGCCAAACGCCAGGCGATACAGGCGATCGAGCTGCGGTTCGCGAGCGAGCTGCTGGAGATGATTCTTTCCGGCGGGCGGCGCATGTCCGAGGTGCCGGGGCGGCTCAAGGCGTTCGGCGTGGACCCGCAGGGGCCCCTGGCGGTCGTGGCCGTCGCGTTCGCCCCGGCCCCGGGGGACTCGGACGGCGGGGAGGCCACGCTGCCCGGCCTCGCCGAGGTCGCCGGCGAGTTCTTCGTGACCGTGGGGACGCCGGTCGTCGTCGCGGCCGGCACGCAGGACGTCGTCGCGGTCTTCTCCTGGCGGCGGCCGGAGGCGGAGCTGCGCGCCCTCGGCGAACGGCTGGCGGCGGCCGTCGGGAGGCGCTTTCCCGGGCGGCGTCCGGTGGTGGGCGTCGGCGGGGCGGCAGCCCAGGCCGCGGCGCTGCGCGAACCCCTCGTCCGCTCCCGCGAGGCCTGCCGCGTCCTGCGCCGCAGGCGCGGCGGCCCCGCGGCGGCGACCTTCGCCGAGCTGGGCACGCACCGCCTGCTGCTCGGCCTGCAGGACGCGGAGACGCTGCGGGGATTCGCCGAGGGAGTGCTCGGGGCGATCCGCGAGCACGACGCCAGGCGGGGCGGCGAACTGGAGGAGACGCTGCGCGCGTTCCTCGACCACGACGGGCACTGGGCGGCTACGGCAGCCGCCCTGCACATCCATGTCAACACGCTGCGCAACCGGCTCGTGAAGATCAGTGAGCTGACCGGTCGCGACGTGTCGCGCACCGAGGACCGCGTAGACCTGTTCCTCGCCTTGGAGGCGGACGCCATGGCCTGACGCCCGCCACCGCCGGTTGCACGGTCACGCCGGGTACGTCTCCTCGTCCACGACCGGGGGCCGGTGGGGGCGGACCGGGAGCCCGGAGTCGGCCAGGGCGGCCCGCGCCACGTCGCGGCAGCGGGCGAACCGCACGTCCCCGCGCTCCAGGGCGTACTCGAGGAACCGGCGCAGCGCCTCCACCCGGCCGGGGCGCCCGGACAGGAAGGGATGGACGCACAAGTTGAACAGGCACCGGTAGCGGCGCATCCCGTCCAGCTCCGTCCGCCACAACTCCAGCACCTTGGCGGGCGACTCGATGACCGCGCCCACGTTCGGCGCGGGCAGGTAGGCGTACTGCTCCCAGTCGTCGAGCGACCAGTGCACGGGCAGTTCGACGACCCGCCCGGCGCCTGTCTCGACGATGTACGGCCGGTCGTCCCCCATCAGGGAGGAGTCGTAGAGCAGGCCGTGCTCGGCGACCAGGCCGGCCGTGCGCCAGGTGGCCTCCCACAGGGCGGCCCGGTGACCGGAGATCTCGACACCCTGCGCGGCGAAGACCTCCAGCGCCCGGACGAAGTCGGCACGTTCCTCCTCCGGCGTCAGCGACGTCGGAGGGCGGTGGCTGTAGGAGTGGTGGGCCACCTCGTGGCCCCGCTCCGCGATCGACGCCGCCAGCCCCGGCCGCTGCTCGGCCACCCAGCCGGGCACGAAGAACGTCGCGGGAACCGCGAGCTCGTCCAGCAGGCCGAGGATGCGCGGCAGCCCCACGTCCGGCCCGTACGCCTGGTGCGACATCGTCGTCGCGTGCCCGGCGTAGCCGCGGCCGTGCGCCAGGATCGGCGTCTCGGCGTCCACGTCGAAGGTCAGCGTCGCGACGGCGGCCGCTCCGCCGTGCCAGCTCTCACTCACGATCCCCGCTCCGTTCGGTGTGTCAGGCCCCTGCCCTGGCGCCGAGGGGCGTGGCGGCCCGACGCCGGGACCGCGCGTTGGCGAGCGTCGCCATGGGGTCCAGTATCCGGTGGTCGTACTCCTCCAGCGGCACCCCGGCACGCAGGCGCCGCGGGAGGTCCGGGTTGGCCAGCGCGCCTCGGCCGACCGACAGCAGGTCGGCGTGGCCGTCCGCCAGCACCTGGGCAGCGCGCGCCGAATCGTGCATGCCGCCGTTGGCGATAACCGGCAGGCCCGTGACCCGGCGGGCCAGCCCGGTGATCGTGACGCCCCCGTCCAGCCGCGCGGTCTCGATCCAGTCGCGGCCCTCGCTCGCGATGTGAATGTAGGTCGCACCGGCCTCGGCCAGGGCCGCGAAGATGATCTCTGCGTCGTGCGCGCCGCCGGGCCAGCGGTGGCCGTGGTCGTTGACCTTCCCCTGAGACAGCCGGATCCCCACGCAGAAGTCCGGGCCCACTGCCGCCCTGATGGCGCCGACCACCTCGGCCGCCAGCCGGACCCGGTTGCCCACCGGCCCTCCGTAGAAGTCGTCGCGCAGGTTGGTGTAACCAGTGAGGAACTGATCGATCAGGTAGCCGTTCGCTCCATGCACCTCCACGCCGTCGAAGCCCGCCTCCCTGGCGTTCTCCGCGGACGAGACGAAGCCCGCGACGGCCTCGGCGATGTCGGCGCGCGTCATCGCCGCCGGGAGCGGCCACGGCCCGGACCCGCCGTACTCGGGCATCATCTCGCCGCGGGGCGGCACCGCGGACGGGCCCGCCGTGCCGCTCCGATGCGGGTTACCCTGCGAGAGCGCGCCCGCATGCATCAGTTGCAGCACGGCGACCGACCCGGCCGCGTGCACGCGACCGGTGATCTCCCGCCAGGCCTCAACGTGCCGCCGGGTGACGATGCCCGGCTGGTTGTGGTAGCCCTGGGCGTACGCGGCGTCGGTGTAGGTGCCCTCGGTGAGGACCAGGCCGAACCCGCCCTCGGCGAACTCGGCGTAGTAGTCCGCCATCTCGGCGGTCGGAGTGCCGTCCGGCTCGGCGGAGACCCGGGTCATGGGCGAGACCGCGAGCCGGTTGGCGAGCACCAGACCGCCGATGCGGCCCTCCCGGAGGGCGGGATGCGGTGCGACGACGTTGTCCATCACTTGTCCAGTCCTTCGTTCAGGTGACCACGACCAGGGAGCACGTCGATCGCCAGCGGGGTCGGCAAGTGGCCATTGATGCCCACCACGTCCTGTGGGCAGGCCGAGACCACGATGAGGCAGTCCATGACGGCCTCGAAGGTGACCGCGTCCCCCGGACGGCTCGTCGCGGGCAGCCAGGCCAGTCGGCCGGACTCCTCGACGGGGATCCGCATGAAGACGTTGACCGGCTGGGGCACGTACGGAACGGCGAGACCCAGGCCGGCCAGGCAGCGCCGCAGGTTCTCCGCGCACGACGGGTGATCGCCGCCGACGCCTAGTCCGGCGTAGCGCTCGGGGTCGCAGGCGGCGATCAGCATGTCGTGCGCGCCGGGGGAGGTGTCGGCGACCAGCGTGAGGATCGGCCTGCGCCGGTTCGTCACGAATGATTCACCCAGGGCCGGAAACAGCCGGCTGGTGTGGCTTCGAGTGTGCGAGGCGCTCAAGTGCTCAGTCACGTCCCCGAAGGGGAAGGCGAAGAGGTCGCCCACCTGGCCGCCATCAAGGTCGGCCACCCTCACCTGTCGTCCGGCCGCCACGGCGACCGCCCGCCCTTCCCTGGCGGGCACTACGACCCGTCCCGGCGATGTCAGCTCCATGACCTGTAGCAAACCACCGAAGCGGCACAGCAGGCCATGGAGATTTCTCCACCATTCAACCGAAGGATTGGAGAGTCAGCCAGGCTATGCTTTACGGAGGCGGAAGGACAAGCCGAGGTCGACGTCCTCGTGGATCGGCAGTTCCTCGGTCCGGGGCACCCTGGTGAGGGTGGCCGCCAGGACCTCGTCGCGACGGTAGTGCCGCCCTCGCACAGCGCCTCGGCGAGCTCGCCCTCCGCGTGCACCACACGTCGCCCCGATCGGTGATGGACAGCGCGGTGGGCTTGCGCGCCTCCTGGACGAGTGCTCAACACCGCCGCGCACGCCGGACGGATCCGGGACCTGCTCGCCTGATGGACACCACCTTCGGAGATCTCCTGGACGGTGCCTGGACACATCTGGGTGGCGCCATCATGCACGCCCACCCGCAACTGGGCAGCGACATCACCGAGGCGGCCGAAGACGCCTGCCGTTCGCTGACGCCAGGCTCGCGCGGCGCGCCGAGGACTTCGCCTGCGCGGACGCCATAGCGCAGCCCATCCAGGAGGCGTCCCGGCTACTCACCCGCCTCGACGGATACACATCGGCGGCGGCTGCCGCAGCCCCGAGCCGGGCCGCTAGGATGATCACCTCTTCGGGTCCGGAGGTGAAAACAGGTGGTCTCCCGCTCGGCCGCGGCGGTCCTTCCCCTCGTCTGCTGCCTGCTGGCGGTCCCCGCACCGGCGCGGGCCGAGCCCGGCACCGGCGTCACGGTGTCCACCTGCCCGCCGTACAACATCCTCACCCTGGGCTGGGCCGACGCCTGCGGCGGCGACATACTCGACGCGCTGTTCACCGGGCTCGTCGAGTACGACCCCCGCACATCGCGGGCGACGTACGCGATGGCGCGGTCGATCAGCACGAAGGACAACCGCCGGTTCACGGTCAGGTTGCGCGAGGGCTGGACGTTCCACGACGGCACCGAGGTGAAGGCGCACAACTTCGTGGACGCCTGGAACCAGACCGCCGCCGCGGGTGAGTCCGGCACCGCGTTTCTCTTCGAGGACATCAAGGGGTTCGGCTCCCGCGTCATGTCCGGGCTCAGGGTCGTGGACGACCACACGTTCACGATCGAGCTGAGGCGGCCGCTCGGGCCGTTCACGCAGAAACTGGGCCACGTCGCCTTCTCGCCGCTGCCCGACTCCGCGCTGAAGAACCCTGCCTCGTTCGAGCGCAAGCCGGTCGGCAACGGGCCGTTCCGGGCGGTGCGGTGGGCGCCTGGCGCCGAGACGGTGCTGGAGCGGTACGACGGCTACGCGGGCCGGGCGAAGGCGCGGGTGGGCAAGATCACCTATCGGGCGTACTCGCGCGACGAGGCCGCCTACGCGGACATGCTCGGCGGCCGTCTCGACTACCTTGCCCAGGTGCCGGCCGTCGCGGCCTCGCGTGTCGCCGAAGACCTCGGCGGCAGGGTGATCAAGCCCGTGGTCGGCACCGTCCAGGAGATCGGCATCCCGCTCCGGCTGGGCACGAACGCCGACCTTCGCAAGGCGGTCTCGATGGCGATCGACCGCAAGACGATCATCCGCGAGGTCTTCCGCGGCTCGCGGGCGCCGGCCGACTCGTTCGTCCCGCCGATCGCCGAAGGTGCGAAGCCGGGCGCCTGCGGCGCGTTCTGCCGCTACGACCCGGCCCGCGCCCGGACGTACCTCGCCCGGGCGAAGGCGAAGGGGTTCCGCACGCCGGCGAGCATCCCGCTCTACTACGACGTGGACAGCGGGTCCGGGGACTGGGTGAAGGCGGTCGCCGCGAGCGTCGACGGGGTTTTCAAGGGCGAGGTGAAGATCGTCCCCAAGACGGTGAAGACGTTCGACGCGTTCCAGCGGGCTACCTCGAAAGGCACCGTCAAGGGGGCGTTCCGGATGGGCTGGCGCCTCGACTTCCCCCACATCCAGGACGTGCTCGGCCCGCAGTTCGCCTCCGGCGGCGTGTACAACTACGGGCTGTACCACAACCCGAGGTACGATGCGCTGCTGCGCGCGGCCGACCGGCAGGTGTCGCGGACCAAGGCGATCGGGCTCTATCGCAGGGCCGAGGCGATGGTGGTCCGGGACATGCCGGCGATCCCGCTGTGGTTCTACCGATACGAGGCCGGCTATTCGCGCAGGATCGCGACGCCCAGGCTGACGCCGTTCGGCTGGCTCGACCCGGTCTCGGTGCGGCCCGCCTGACCTCTTCACCGTTCACCGTACGCGGTGATCTAGCCTGGCGGGCATGGACGAGATCTGGCGGCTGGTCGAGTGCTGCCACGCACCGGTCTACTTCGCGCCCGAGGCGAAGGAGGCGTACGCCGCCGCGGGACTCAAGGGCTTCTGGATGGGGTATTTCGCGTCCAGGTCCGCCGCGCTCGGCCCGGTCTCCCCGCAAGTCGTGACCGCCGCGTTCTACAACTTCGCCCCGTCGATGGTCGCCCGTGCGATCCCCGACGCCTGGCGGTTCTGCCCGCCGGAGGAGGTGCTGGCGGCGCGCCTGGAGGTGGCCGGCCGGTGCCTGCGCCGCCTGCTCGGCGACCTCGCCGATCACCCGGGTGTGCGGGAGGCGGCGGGCCTGGCCGGGGCCGCGGTGGAGGCCTGCCCCGCCGCCGGGCGGGTGCTGTTCGCGGCGCACGCAGCCCTGCCACCGGCCGGTGAGCCGCTCGCGGCGCTGTGGCACGCGCTCACCGCGTTGCGCGAGTTCCGCGGCGACGGGCACGTGGCGGCCCTGGTCACCGCGGGGGTGGACGGCTGCGAGGCCAACGTCGTCGCCTCGGCGCTCGGGCTCGTGCCGCCCGAGCAGCGTGCCTACCGCGGGTGGACCGAGGAAGAGTGGCGGGCCGCGGCCGACCGGCTGCGTGAGCGCGGGGTCCTCGACCGTGAGGGAGCCGTGACCGAAAAGGGCCTTCGTGAGCGCGACGCCGTCGAGGCCGCCACCGAACGGCTCGCGCGGGCGCCGATGGACGCCCTGGGCGAGGCAGGGGTGGCCCGGCTCGCGCGCCTCCTGCGCCCGCTCGTCACCCGGATCATCGACGGGGGAGGGGTGCCCTTCCCCAACGCGATGGCCATGCCCCGCCCCTGAACGCCGGGCCCCTGAGCGCCGGGTGTCTCGTGCTCCGGTCAGCCGGCGCGGTGCCGGACGAGGCCGGCCGGGGGATGGTCGTGCCGGTGGCCGTCGAGGACGGCGTGGTGGTCCACGCCGTCGTGAGGCAGCGGATCGGCGTGCACGATGGCGGCCGTCAGCCGGGGGATGGCGTGGATCAGGTTGTGCTCGGCCTCGGCCGCGACCCGGTGGGCCTCCACCACCGTGGCCGCCGGGTCGACGACGACCTCGCACTCGGCCCTGAGCCGGTGGCCGATCCAGCGCAGCCGCACCTGACCCAGGCCGAGCACGCCGGGCGTGCCCCGCAGGGTCGCCTCGGCGCGGTCCACGAGAGCGGGGTCGACGGCGTCCATCAGCCGCCGATACACCTCCCGCGCCGCCTGCCGCAGCACCATCAGGATCGCGACCGTGATGAGCAGGCCGACGACGGGGTCGGCCCAGGTCCAGCCCAGGGCCGCCCCTCCGGCACCGGCCAGCACGGCCAGTGAGGTGAAGCCGTCGGTGCGGGCGTGCAGCCCGTCGGCGACGAGGGCCGCCGAGCCGATCTCACGTCCGACGCGGATGCGGTGGCGGGCGACCAGTTCGTTACCGGCGAAGCCCACGAGCGCCGCCGCCGCGACGGCCCCCAGGTGGGAGACCTCTCGGGGCTCCAGGAGCCGCCCGATCGCGGCGTACGCAGCGGCGATCGAGGAGGCGGCGATCGTCATGACGATGACCACGCCTGCCAGGTCCTCGGCCCGTCCGTAGCCGTAGGTGTAGCGGCGGGTGGGCGGGCGGCGGCCCAGCAGGAACGCGAGCCCGAGCGGCACGGCGGTCAGCGCGTCGGCCGCGTTGTGCAGGGTGTCGCCCAGCAGCGCCACCGAGCCCGACAGGGCCACCACCGCCGCCTGGACCAGCGTGGTCGCGCCGAGACCGGCCAGCGACACCCACAGCGCGCGCATCCCCCGGGCGGACGACTCCATCACCGGGTCGACCTTGTCGGCGGGCTCGTGCGAGTGCGGACGCAGCAGATGCGCCACCCGCGCGCGGAGCGTCGCCGCGCCGTGCCCATGCCCGTGCCCATGGCCGTGTTCGTGCTCGTGGCCATGCCCGGGGGCGGCCTGTCGCTGCCTCATGGCACCCACGATGCCGCGGAAAAGCCGCCGCAGCATCTCGACAAGAGCAGGCGCGGCGCAGTTGCGAACGCCCCGCACCTGGCCGCCTCCGGAACTCCGAACGGCGTCAGGCCGGCGCGTCGCCGGTGTGGTCGAGGTCCGCCGCGGCCGCACGGATCTCGCGCAGGAGGGCCTCGCTGCGACTCACGAGATGGGGCAGGCCGAGCCGCCGGTGGGCGTCCCGCGCGGCCTCCGCGTGCGCCAGGGCGGCCGGAACGTCGCCGACCCGGTGCAGGAGCCGGGCGACCACGTCGTGGAGCGGGCCCCAGGCGACGCAGCCGGTGCCCATCATCACCAGCTCGTGGGCGATGGGCCGCAGCTCCGCGAGCATGGCGTGGGGGTCGGGACGGCCGAGCCGCGCGGCGACCAGACCCCACTGCCAGACGACGAACTGCCACGTCCAGTCCCGCGGCGCCACCGTTCCCCAGCGGTCGATCAGCCGGTGGGCCAGGTCGCGGTCCCCCGCCTCGATCGCCGCGAGCACGGCCGTGGGGCGCGCGACCATGTTGGACTCGTCGGCCGCGGTGTCGACGAGCTCGGCGAGGAACTCGCTGCCCCGGCCCTGGCCCCATGCGACGAAGAACGAGTGGATCCGCTTCAGGACGTCCGGCCCCCAGAGGCTGGTGCGGCGGTAGCTCCCGGTGCCGAGGTCCGCGAGGCGCTTCGCCTCCGCCCAGTCGCCCGCCAGCACCGCTCGCCCGGCCGCGGCGTACACGACCTGGGTCTCGATCTCCGGCATCCGCACCTCGGCGGTGAGCCGCAGGCAGCGAGCCAGCTCCGCGTCGTAGTCGGCGAGCAGGCCCGCCTTCAACAGCTTGGGCATGCGGTGCAGGCGGGCGACGATCTCGGTGGCCCTGGGCAGGCCGGGGAGGCCCAGCATCTCCTCGGCCGCCCGGTAGCGCTCCTCCTCGTGCTCGGGCGTCCAGGCCGCGATGACGAAGTTGTTCAGCGTGCGGGCCAGCAGCAGGGGGTCGCCGGTGCGCCGGGCCAGCTCCACGGCCTCCAGGGCGTGGCGACGGCCCTCCTCGCGCCGGTCGCCGTAGTAGAGCTCGACGCCGAGCGTGCCGAGCAGCTCCGCGCGGGTGCGTACGGCGTCCGGGTCGAGCCGGGAGAGCTGGTCCTCCAGCACGGTCACCATGCGCTGGTCCACCACGCCGTACGAGCGCCAGTTCCACAACGTGACGCCGCCGAAGACGGTGGCCGCCTCGATGACGGCGTGGTCGTCGCCGATGCCGGTCGCGAGCGTCACGGCCTCGTCCAGGGCGCCCCGCGCCCCCTCCACGTCACCGGTCACCCGCCTGGCCTTGCCGAGGCCGATCAGCAGGGCGCACCGGGTGGCCGCGGGCCCGGCGGCGCAGGCGTCGAGGGCCTGCTCCCAGTAGAGGACGGCCTCGTCGTAGGCGAGCCGGGCCGTCGCCTGCTCGGCCGCCTCCACCGCGTACGAGACGGCCTTGTCCGCGTAGCCGACCCGGGCGGCCAGCCCGAAGTGGTGGGCCAGCGCGGGCAGGCGCGACCCGGCCTCACCCCACCGCAGGGTCTCGATGGCCTCGCCCACCCGGCCGTGGAGCTGGGCCCGCTGCCTGCGGCTGAGCCCGGAATACAGCGCCTCCTGCACCAGCGCGTGGGAGAAGCGGTAGTCCCAGCCGCCGTCGACCTCGACCAGCAGCCCGATGGCGACGGCCGGTTCGAGCAGCATCATGACCCGGGCGCCGCCGACTCCGGTCGCGGTCTCCAGCACGTCGGCGTCCACGTCCCTGCCGATCACGGCGGCCGCCCGCAGCAGGGTCTGGGAGTCCTCCGGCAGCCGCGACACCCGCTGGTTGATCACGTCGCGCACGCCGTCGGGCACCGCCAGGGCGAGCACGTCCGCCACGCCCACCCGGCCGTCGGGATGGGTGCTGGTCAGCAGGCGCAGCAGCTCGCCCAGGAAGAACGGGTTGCCGCCGGTCCTGTCGTGCAGCGCCGAGGCGAGCTCCGGCCAGGCCCATCCCGTTTCGCGCAGGTAGTCGGCGATCTGCTCAGGAGTGAGCGGAGTGACGGCCAGCCGTTCGGTGCCGCGCTGGCGGGTCAGCTCGCCGAGTGCCTCGGTCAGTGCCTGCCTGTCCACCGCCGGCTCGGGCCGTACGGTGGCGAGCACCAGCAGCGGCACGCGGTGCAGGTCGGCGCCGAGGAAGGTGAGCAGCTTCAGCGAGGCGGCGTCGGCCCAGTGCAGGTCCTCCACCACGACCAGCACCGGGGCGGCGCAGGCCCGCCGCGTGAGCGCCCGCGCCACGCTGTCGTGCAGCAGGAACCGGGCGGTGTCGGGGTCGGCGGTGTCCGTCGTGTCCGTACGGTCGCCGTCCGAGAGGCGGTGGGCGAGCCTGGCGAGGTCGCAGCCCGCCTCCCCGGCCTCGCCGGTCGCCGTTCCCCGAGCCTGGGCCGTTCCCCGAGCCTGGGCCGTTTCCGGAGTCCGGTCCGCACCCAGGGCGTTGAGCGCCTGGATCCAGGGCCAGAACGCGGGGGCGCCACTGCCCTCGACGCACCTGCTCCAGGCCACCGCGGCCCCGCGCTCGGCCGCCATGCTCGCGGCGGCCTCGGCGAGGCGGGTCTTGCCGATGCCGGACTCCCCGCTCACCAGGAACACCCCGCCCACGCCCCGGCGCAGGTCGTCGAGCCGCTCGGCGATCCGGCGCAGGTGCGGCTCCCGCCCCACCAGTCCCGGCACGGCCGCGTTCCCGGCGTTCTCGTTCCCGGCCTTCCCGTCCGCCGGGCCGCCCTCGGCGCCCTCCCCCGTGCCCGTCCTCGGGCCCGGCTCCGGCGGTGCGGCGACCACGGGGGCCCACACCCCCGCCAGGGACTCGTCCTGGACGAGGATGGCCTGCTCCAGCCGCCGCAGTTCGGGACTCGGGTCAAGGCCCAGTTCGTCGCCGAGCAGCGTGCGGCAACGCTGGTAGACGGCCAGCGCCTCGGCCTGCCTGCGCTCCCGGTAGAGGGCCCGCATGAGCAGCGCCCACAGGCCCTCGCGGTAGGGGTCCTGTTCGAGCAGGCGCTCGACCTCGACCGTCACCTCGGCCGCCCGCCCGAGCGCGAGCCACGCCTCGGCGCGTACGGTCAGCGCGTGCAGGCGGGTCTCGCCCAGGCGGGCGACGGTGGGGCGGGCGAACGGCTCGTCGGCCAGGTCGGCCAGCGGCTCGCCCCGCCACAGCGCCAGCGCCGGGCCCAGGATGCGCTCGGCCTCCTCGGGACGGCCTTCGGCCAGAGCGGCGTGCGCGGCCTCGGCCGCCCGGCCGAACCGCTCGGCGTCGACCTGGTCCGGCTCGATGTCCAGCAGGTAGCCGGGCTCCCGCGTCCGCAGGACCCGGGCGGGGGAGCGCGGGCTGCGCCGGGGTTCGAGCGTCCTGCGCAGATGCGAGATGTACGCCTGGAGCGTTCCTGTGGCGCTGGAGGGCGGCTCGTCCCGCCACAGCCGGTCGATGAGCTGGTCGAGCGGCACGACGTGGGGCGCGTTCAGCAACAGCAGCGCCAGCACGGCCCGTTGCTTGCGGGGCCCGAGATCGAGGATCGTCCCCGCGCCGTCGGCGACCTCCAGCGTGCCGAGGAGGCGGAAGTCCAGTGGGGGGCCCTGGCGGCCGTCGAGGCCCGGGCGCGGCGCCGGTGATCGCGCGCCGTCGATGCTCGTGCGCATCACAACTCCCGAAAGAGCCAGGCGGCCCAGGGCCGGATTTCTGGCTCATCATACCCATATGTCCGCTCGTTCTCGCGAGAGAACCCGCGGCCGGCTCCATCCCTGAAACCCGCGCTCTCCAGCAGGGCGCGCGGGCCGTCATCCCCCGGCCCGGGGAGGAACCACACGGCCCGTACGCCGTCCGCGCGCAACTCCATCAGCAGGTCGTCGAGCAGGCGGCGGCCCAGCCCCCGGCCGCGGTGCGGCACGGCCACGGCGAGCGCGTGCAGCAGGGCCCACCGTGGGACGTGCCCGGGCGCCCCGGTCTCCAGCAGCGCGGCGGCGAGCGGGGCGGCGGCGACCGGCCGGGCGAGGTCGGTCAGCACGTAGAGGCGGCACCGGGCGGCCGGAGTCTCGCGCAGGACGCGTTCCAGTGCCGGGCCGATGATCCGGGCTCCCGGCGCGCCCGCGTGCGCCGGCACCTCGCGCAGCAGCAGCGTGCCGGGCGGCGCGGCGTCCGGGACGGGACCGGACCGCGGGTCCGGGACGGTGTGGGATCGCACATCAGACCTGGCCTCCGGCTGAGCGTCCTGCCGGGCGTCCGGTCGGCCCTCCGGCTTGGCGTCCGGTTGGGCCTCCGGGTGCGTGACGTACGCCGCCGGGTCGCAGGGGGGATCGGCCGGTCCCGGCTCCCCGGCGTACCGCGGCTGGCGCTTCTTCGACGGCGACGACATCGCCCCAGCGTGCGCGGGCTGTCTTGGACACTCCTAGTACGTCTCTAGGAACCCTTTCAAACGCCCCGCCGAACCCCGGCCCGGCAGGCGCAAGCGAACACCAAGACCCGGCTGCGACAACTGTCCCCGTCACAGACGACGACATCCGAAGCCCGCCGCCAGGTCCCTAATCAGCGACGATCCGCATCAGATCTCAATGAGCGGCCAAGGCGTCCAGGGCGACGAGGCGGCCATTCCTTCGAAGCCACAACCGCAGCAGACAGACATCAGCCACACCCCGTCGCCCCGGGAATCCAGAGCGACTCACTCCAGACAAATCGATCTTAGGGACGGACATGTACAGCACCATCGAAGACGCGCTGCAGGGACAGGTCGCCGGCCGGGTCCTGGTTCCGGGACAGGACGGGTTCGAGGAGGAGGCCGCCGGGTTCAACCTCGCCGTGCGCCACCGCCCCGCCGTGATCGTCGCGGCGCGGGACGCCGGCGACGTGGCCGCGGCCGTACGGCTCGCCGCCGTGCACGGGCTGCCCGTGGCCGTGCAGTCGACCGGCCACGGCGCCGTGCAGGCGGCCGACGGCGCGGTCCTGATCAGCACCCGCGCGATGCGTGAGGTCGTGGTGGACCCCTCCGCCCGCACCGCCACGATCGCGGCCGGCTGCACGTGGGGCGAGGTCATCGCCGCCGCGGCGCCGTACGGCCTGGCCCCGCTGTGCGGCTCGGCGACCGGCGTCGGCGTGGTCGGCTTCACGCTCGGCGGCGGCGTCGGCCCGATCGCGCGGACCTTCGGGTTCGCGGCCGACCACGTGCGGGAGCTGACCGTCGTCACCGGCGACGGCGTGGTCCGCACCGCCGACGCGGTCCGCGAGCCCGACCTGTTCTGGGCGCTGCGCGGCGGCAAGGCCGGCTTCGGCGTCGTCACTTCGATCACCGTGGACCTGCTGCCGCTCACCGGCCTGTACGGCGGCGGCCTGTTCTACGCGGCTGAGGACGCCGGGCGGGTCCTGCACGCCTACAGGACCTGGACCGGCACGCTGCCTGAGACCACCACCACCTCGGTCGCGCTGCTGCGCCTGCCCCCGCTGCCCGAGCTGCCGCCGCAGCTCAGCGGCAAGTTCGTCGTGCACCTGCGGGTGGCCCACGTGGGCGACGGGCAGGAGGCCGAGGCGCTGCTGGCCCCCCTGCGGGCCGTGGCCGAGCCGGTGCTCGACGCCGTTGGGCCCCTGCCGTACGCGGCGATCGACTCCATCCACCAGGACCCGACCCAGCCCATGCCGGTCGCGGAGCGGGGCGCGCTGCTGCGCGAGCTGACCGCCGAGACCGTGGAGGCGCTGCTCGCGGTCGCCGGTCCGGGCGCGCGGGTTCCGCTGGCCGTGGTCGAGCTGCGGCAGCTCGGCGGCGCGCTCGCCCGCCAGCCCAAGGAGCCGAACGCCGTGGGCGGGCGCGACGCCGCCTTCACGCTGCTGGCCATCGGCGCGCCGGTGCCCGAGCTGATGGACACGGCCGTCCCCGCCGCCGTACGGGCCGTGATCGAGGCCGCCGCGCCCTGGTCGACCGGCGGCGCGCAGATCAACTTCCAGGGCGGCGCCCTGGCCCCCGAGCAGATCTCCCGGGCCTGGCCGGCGGAAACGCTGCGGCGGCTGGCGAAGCTGCGCGAGGTGTACGACCCGGCGAACCTGTTCCGCTTCGGCCACGTCGTCCCCCGCCAGGGCTGAGCATGGTTTCATGAACGATGGTCGGGTTCCAGGGGCTCGTGTGCTCGGCGTCGACGCGTGCAGAGCGGGCTGGATCGGGGTGGTCCCGCCCGCCGGCCCCGGGGACGGGGGTGCGGCCCGCGCCTACTTCGCGCCTCGCGTCGCGGACCTGGTCGCCCTGGCGGACGCGGACGGCGAGGTCGCCGTCGTGGCCGTGGACATGCCGATCGGCCTGCCCGACGGCGCCCCCGGCGGCCCGCCGGGCCGGGGCCGCCGTCTCGCCGACGTGCGGGCGCGCGCGGAGCTCGGCCCCCGGTGGAGATCGGTGTTCATGACCCCGGTGCGCGCCGCGCTGGAGGCGGACGACTACGCCTCGGCCGTGGCCGTCAACCGCCGTCTGACCGGCGAGGGCGTTTCCCGCCAGGCGTTCGGGCTCAAGGAGAAGTTGCTGGAGGTCGAGCGCTGGGTGCGGGAGGCGGGCAGGCGGGTCGTGGAGATCCACCCCGAGCTGAGCTTCGCCCGGCTCGCCGGGGCGCCCCTGCCGCACCCGAAGACGACGTGGGCGGGCGCCGAGCGGCGGCGTGAGCTGCTGGCGGCGGCGGGCGTCGTGCTCGCGGGCGGCCTCGGCCGGGCCGGGGCGGCGGCGGGGGTGGACGACGTGCTCGACGCGGGCGCCGCCGCCTGGACGGCCCTGCGGGTGGCCGCCGGGGAGGCCCGGCCCCTGCCCGATCCTCCCGAGGTCTTCTCCGACGGCATCCCCTGTGCCATCTGGGCCTGAGGGCCGTGCCATCTGGGCCTGGCGCTTGTGCCGTCCGAGCCTGATCCTTGTGCCGTCCGAGCCTGCACGACCCTGCCGTCCGGGTCTGCGCGACCTGGCCGTACGCCGCGTCTTCGGGGATGCGGCGTACGGCCGGGGGAGACCTCAGGCGAGGTGCTCGGCGAGCCGGTCGAAGAACTGGAGCCAGCCCGCCTTCGCGGCCTCGGCGTGCGCCGCGTCGGTGTTGTAGCCCTCCTGGGTGAACCTCATCTCCGTACGGTCCCCGAGGTCGGTGAGCGTGAGGGTCGCGACCGAGGCCACGGCGCCCTCCTGGTTGTCCGGGTCGCCGGTGGTGAACACCAGCCGCTCGGGCGCCGCGATCTCCCGGTAGACCCCGCCGAGGGGGGCCTTCGCGCCCTCCGGCGACACGAGGCACGCGCTCCACTCGCCGCCGGGACGCAGGTCCATGGTGATCAGCGAGACCGGGGTGGTGAAGCCGTGCGGGCCGAACCACTGGCTGAAGCGCTCCGGCTCGGTCCACGCCTTGAAGACGGTCTCGCGGGGAGCGTCCAGGATGCGGGTGATGGTGTATTCGAGGTCAGGGGTGTTCGTCATCGTCATGTCCTTCGTGGTCAGGAGTTTGGACGTGCGTGATATCCGGATGGACGATCAGGGGAAGAGCCGGGAGAGCCAGGACCGCCAGGCGGCCTCGACCTGCTCCTGGTCGGCGTCCTCGGCGAAGACGTGGTGCCCGAGGACCACCACGTTGCCCCGCTTCGGACCGGAGTGGATGAACCGGTAGAGCCCGTCGGCGGTCCGCACGCCGAGGAAGGTCGGGAAGCCGGCGTAGTCGACCACTCCGTCCTCCGGCGCCAGCCCGTCCACCGCGAGCCGTACGGGGTCGCCCACCCGGACGGCGCCCGCCAGGCCCAGCGCGTCCTTGATCGCCGCCCAGGCCGGCTCGTTCTCGGCCGCCTGGGGGCGTACGGCGGACACGACCGTGGCGGGGCGCCCGCGGAAGTACGTGAGGTACTGCGCGAGCTTGTGCAGGTACATGTCCCAGCCGACGCCCATCGCCTCGAACTCGGTCTCCCAGTCGTCGCCGAGGAAGCCGTGCTGGACCAGGCGCAGGACCGTGCTGCCGTGGTCGCGGCCCTCGATGAGGTACTCCATCGCCATGAACGTGCCGTCGGGGTTCTCGTCGCTGCGGTAGGCGAACCGCTTGCCGGGCTCGTACGCGGTCACGGTGGTGCCCTCGCTGTTGCCGAACATCGTGAAGCGGCCGCGGCCGCCCTCGACGGGCTCGATCTCGGTGCGTCCCATGAACCAGGAGTCCACCCCCGGGCCGGTGGCGATCGCGTCCCAGACCTGCTCGGGGGTCGCGTCCAGCTCGATTTCCTTGTGCAGGTCGAACTCGTGGGGCACGTCTCAGCGCTCCTCAGTGTCGGCCGTCCGGGGGACGGCGGGATGGACGGCGACGACCAGGCGGTGCTCGCGCCCGCCTTCGGCTGAATCGTCGTGGTACTTGCTCACGAGCGTGGCCACGGCGGCCGACAGCTCCTCGGCGAACGCGGCCCGGTCGGCGGCCGAGGCGAAGCGTACCCGGCCGTCGATGGCGAACGTCGCGAGTTTCTTGCGCGCCTGGGACGCTCCGACGATCAGCGTGCCCACGTCGCGTACGAGCTGGGCGGCGAGTGCCAGCAGCCACCGCGCCGACAGACGGTCGGGCGAGCGCGACGGGTCGGGCGCGACCGACGCCAGCGCGGCGGGGGAGATCACGAACGACGCCGCCGTCGCCCGCATGACCCGCTCGTTGACGTTGCCCTTGCGGCGCTCCTCGACCAGCTCCACGAGGCCGTGCCGCTCCAGAGTCTTGAGGTGGTAGTTCACCTTCTGCCTCGGCAGCCCCACCTTGGCCGCCAGCATGGTCGCCGAGCTGGGCTCCGTCAGCTCGGCGAGCAACCGCGCCCGCATCGGATCCAGGGAGGCCTCCGCCGCCGCCGGATCCTCGATCACCGCCACGTCTTTCATGCCTCAAGAATGCCGCCCGACAAACAATTTTGTCAAGGCAAAGAGAGATGTCGGCTGGCGGTCGCGCCCCGAGTACCAAGTCGGCCTTATTCACTCATTACGCCTATAACGTTGTGCGACTGATCTGTCACGCGATGTAATCACATCGGCGATGGGCCGGACCTACTGGCTCCGAAGGAGTGAATATGACGTTCACAGCTATGAACCCCACGACCATGGCGACCACGCTGGGGTACGGCGCTCAGCACCAGATCTCGCCCCTGCAGCAGCTCGGTCACCAGATCCCGGGGCTGCAGCAGCAGCTGTCGCCCCTGGCGATGATCCAGCAGGAGGAGCACATCCTCCCGCAGGAGCACCTGGTGAGCCCGGTGACCTTCTGGACCAAGGTCGCGCGGTACAGCGTGCGTTACGGCGCTCCCGCGGCCCGCCAGATGCTGGAGGGCGTGCTCTACCAGCACCAGGTCCGCGAGCAGATCCAGCAGCAGGTTCAGCAGCAGATGCTTCCGCCGCAGGTTCTGCAGGCCCTGCAGGCCATCCAGGCCCAGGCCCAGCAGATCCCGCAGATTTACGGCCAGCCGTACGCCACCCAGGCGTACGCGCAGCACCCCGGCCAGCAGGCCCTCCAGTTCGGCGCCCCCTCGATCCACGGGGTGTACGGGCAGCAGGTCCCGCTGACCATGCAGCCGCTGTCGCAGGTCTACGGCCAGGCCTACGGCCAGCCGTACGGCCAGATGCACCAGCAGGCCGCTCAGCAGGTCCCGGTGCCGGCCGGTGCCGCACTCTGATCGGAGGAACACCGTGGAGTCGATGGGTCCCGGGATGGGTCCGGTGACGCCCCCGGCCGTGGGAGCCGCGATGGGGCATCCGGCGCCGGTCGCGCCGCTGCAGGCGCACTGCGCCATGACGCTCCAGCGGCTGTACGGCTGGCTGCAGGCGTCACTCCCGCAGGCGCCCCAGGTCGCGGGGATCATCCCGCTGCTGGTGCAGGCGGTACAGCTGTACCGGGCCGGGCGGTACGACGCGTGCCTGGCGCAGATCCAGTTCGCGCTCGGCGCCGTCACCCCCGGACGGCCCACGGTTCCACTGCTGTGACGTGATCACCTCGGTGGCCCGGACCGGCCGGCGGCCGGTCCGGGCCCCCGCCGTCCCGAGACCGGCGAAATGTGATGACAGAGCCTGAACTGCCCGCCGCGCCGTACGGAGCGCGGCCGGCCACGCCAGCCTGAGCTGGGGAGAGTCGGAGACGTTTGTGACCAGTAACGACAAGCCCAAGGACGGAAGCGAGGAGCCACGCCCGGCGTCCCCGCGGGGGCGGCAGGCGTCCCGCCAGGCGCCGCAGCCGGTGGAGTCCCGGCCGCGGCGCTACATGGTGGCCGCGCTGCCCCAGCCGCATCCGGCGGCGCCGGGAGCAGCCGCGCCGGCTCTCGACGGCGACACGGTGCGCAGGCTGCTGGAGGACGACCCCGAGGTGCGCGTGCTGCGCCGCCTGCGGGGGACGGCGGGGAACCCGGGGGCTCAGGCACCCGGGTTCCCCGCTGTGGTCGTGGCGGAGATGACCGCCGAGCACGCCGAGGCGCTGCGGCGGCAGTATCCGCAGCTCTACTTCGAGCGCGACCGGCTGCTCACCTACAGCGACGTGCCCCAGCCGCCGCGCAGGCGGCGGCCCGCCCCGGCGGTGGTCCCGCCGGGCGTGGAGAGCACGTTCGCCTTCCTGATCAGAGACGCGGACGGCACGCCGCTGCCCGGCGCGAGCGTCCTGGTGACCGGGCACGGGTGGCCCGCCCAGACGTCCACCGGGGCCGACGGCCGCGCGGTGGTCACGATGGTGGGCGAGACCCCGGAGTCGATCACCGGGGTGACGGTCCGGCCGCGCTCCGGCTACTGGAGCGTCCACATCGACCGCCCCGCCCTGTCCACGACCCGGGACAACCTGATCGAGCCGATGCGCCTGTCGGAGACCTTCAGCGGTTTCCCGGGCAAGCAGGTCTTCGGCTGGGGCCAGCAGGCGATGAACCTCGACCGCCTGCCGCCCACGCTTCGCGGCGCGGGCGTCAGGATCGCCATCATCGACTCCGGGGCCGACGTTCGGCACCCCGACCTGCGTGACCGCGTCCGCGCCGGCGTCGACCTCGTCGGCGGCGAGCCCGACGGCTGGTCCGTCGACGCCGCTTACCACGGCTCCCACTGCGCGGCGGTCGTCTCGGGCGCCGACGACGGCCGCGGCGTCGTCGGCTTCGCGGTCGAGGCCGAGGTGCACGCCTGCAAGATCTTCCCGGGCGGGCGGTTCAGCGACCTCATCGAGGCGCTGGATTACTGCGTCGAGCAGCGGATCGACGTCGTCAACCTGAGCCTGGCGAGCAGGCACCACTCCCCGCTCGTGGCCGCGAAGATCGAGCAGGCGCGCGAGGCGGGGGTGGCGTGCGTGGTGGCCGCCGGCAACGACGGGGGACCGGTCGGTTTCCCCGGCATCCTGCCCGGCGTGCTGACCGTCGCGGCCGTCGGCAAGGTCGACGCGTTCCCGCCCGGCACCGCCCACGAGGCCGAGATCCGCGGGCCGATGACCGGCGACGGCTACTTCTCGCCGCGCTTCACCTGTCACGGCCCCGAGATCGACGTGTGCGCCCCGGGCGTGGCCGTGCTGTCGGCCGTGCCCCCGGACGGGTACGCCGCACTGGACGGCACCTCCATGGCCGCGCCGCACGTCGCCGGCCTCGCGGCCCTGGTGCTCGCCCACCACGGCGACTTCCGGGGCCCCTACAGCGGGCGGGACGCGCGGCGGGTCGATCACCTCTTCCACATCATCAGGTCGAGTTGCGTCCCGCTGAACCTCGGCGACCTCCACCGGACCGGCGCGGGGATGCCGAACGCGCTGCGCGCTCTCGCGCCGGCCCTCGCGCAGATCACCCCGGAGCCGGTCGAGGCGGACACGCTGCTCGGGCAGCTCACCGCCGAGATGACCGGCGCGGGGCTGCTCGTGCCGGCGGTCTGGGGGCCGGGCGGCGAATCCGGGCATACGGGTCAGGGCGGCCAGGCGGGCCCCGGGGCACAGTCCGGAATGCCGCCGCAGGCGGCGTACGGCGCGAGCACGACGGCCAACGGGCCGGTGCCCGGCGGTCTCGTCACCGGAGGCCGGCGCGGGCGCGCCACCGCGACCGGCGGTGGCGTCCCGCCGGCCGACCAGGGCGGGGCGCCCGGCGGCGCCGGGACACGGGGCAAGCGCGGGGGAACGGCCGCCGCCCGGCCGTACGCCACCGGGCCCGGCGCGGCGGGCCGGGCATCCGGCGGCCCGGCCGGCGACGTCCCGGGAGGTCCCCGTACGGCGAACGGCACGCCGGCGGGCGGGACCGGCCCGGCCGGAGGCGAGCAGGCGGCCATGGCCTGGCTGACGGACGAGATGCGGGCGGCGGGGCTCCTCGGCGAGGACCCGGCCGACCCCGTGGAATGAGGACCCCGTGGAATGAGGACACCGTGGAATGAGGACACCGTGGAATGAGGACACCGTGGAATGAGGACGTGGGGCGCGGACGCCCGGGGGCTCGGGCGGAGCCCCCGGGCGCCGGCTCCGCTACCAGGCCCGTCCCCGGCGCTGCGGCCTTCGGCGAGCACAGGCTGCTTCCGGCATCGCTTCCGGAGGGCGGGTGAAGGCCTCAGTACGCCTCGTAGGCGGGGCCGGCGAGCTGTGCCACGTCCTCCGCGCCGTCCCCGATGAGCTTCGCCCCCAGGTCGGCCAGGGCCCGTCCGGCCGCCAGCTCGTCGCCGATGTCGGGCACGGGCCGGTCGGCCGGGTTGCGGCGGGCTCGGCCGACGCTCTCGTGGCGTCGTCCCGCGGGCGTGTAGAGCACGGCGGTCGCGGTGGTGACGTCGTCGTTGTCGTCCTCGTTCACGAAGATCTCGACGGTCCAGCGCTTCGATTCCATGTCGGACCACCTCCAGGACTCCAGCATCCCTCTCGGCCGCGCGGCCCCGGCATCGGCCCCGGGCTGAGGACCTACGCCCCTGGAGAGCCGCGGCCGCCGGTGGTCACATGGAGGTGGTTCAGGAAGGCCCGGTGAGGAAGACGCAGATCAGGAAGGAGCGTCCATGTCCGGCCCGATCATCGTCGGCACCGACGGTTCGCCCGCCGCGACGGCCGCCGTGCGGTGGGCCGCGGACGACGCGGCCCGCCGCGGCTGCCCGTTGCGCTTCGTCTCCGTCGTCGACCACTGGGCGTACGGCATCCCGAAGTTCCCCGTCGCGGGCGGCGACCCGCTCACCGCGCACGCCGAACGGGCGCTGTCCGCCGCGGAGGCCGTGGCCCGCGAGCGGCAGCCGGACGTGAAGATCAGTACGGAGATCATCGAGGGCATCCCCTCCCGCGTCCTGCGGGACAAGGCCAAGGAGGCCGTCGAGATCGTGCTCGGCAGCAAAGGACTCGGCGGCTTCGCCGGCATCGTCATCGGGTCGGTCAGCACCCACGTCGCCGGTCACGCCCCCTGCCCGGTCGTCGTCGTACGGCCCGGCTGGAGCGGCGAGAGGGGGGAGATCGCGGTGGGCGTGGACGACTCGCCCGAATGCGAGCCCGCCCTGGCGTACGCCTTCGAGCAGGCCAGGGCGCACGGCGACGCGCTGCGGGCCGTGCACGCCTGGCACCTGCCCGCCCATCCGCTCGCGCCCGAGATCACCTACGACGTGGAGGAGGTGCGCGAGGCCCGTCAGCGCGTCACGCGGGAGAAGCTGGCGGACCCGCGGAGGCGGTATCCCGAGGTGCCGGTGCGCGAGGAGATCGCCTACGGACACCCGGTCGACGTGCTCGTCCAGGCGTCACGCGGGGCCGGCCTGCTCGTGGTCGGCTCCCACGGCAGAGGCGTGGTGGGCTCGGCGATGCTCGGCTCGGTCAGCCGGGGGGTGCTGCACCACGCCGAGTGCCCGGTCGCCGTCGTACGGTCGCCGTCGGCGCCCTGAGCCGAGTCGAGCGACCGGCGTGCCCGCGTCGCCTCTGCCGGACGAGGAAGGATGCCGGGCAGCAGGTCGCCGGCGCGGCGCGGGCCCGTCCGCGCGGTGCGGACGGGCCCGGCGTGGGCCGCTTCAGCTCTGCTGCTGCCCGGCTCCCGGCTTCTCGATCGGGATTCGCCTGCGCTCCTCCCGCTCCTCGGCGAGCCGCACGCTCACCTCGAGGATCCCCTTGTCATAGGTGGCCTTCACGTCGTTCTCGTCCACGTTCGGCGGCAGCACGATCGACCGGGTGAAGGCTCCGTACCGGAACTCGGTGCGGTGCGCCTGCCGCTCCTCGTGGCGCCGTTCCGCGTGGATGGTCAGCACACCGTTCGACACGCTGATCTCCACGTCCTTGTCCGGGTCGATTCCGGGCAGTTCGGCGCGCAGCACGTACCGGTCGTCCTTCACGTAGTCCTCAAGCCGCATCTGCTGCCCGGCCATCGGCCGGAGCGCGGCCATCGGCGCCTCTAGCAGGTCGAACAGGTCGGGAACGAGACCTCTGGACTCCCGTCGCATCGGAACGCCCATGCCTGTCACCTCCGTCCGGCAGAACTCATCATGGAAGAAATACCCGACAGAAATCGGACAAATCGCCACGGCTGGGCCACTGCCGGGCCCGTGATGCAGGATGGTGATCATGCTGCCAGAACGGATCTATCACGGCACCGGCCCCGGCCCGATCACTCCGGACGGGTGCGCGGTCGACTACTACGCGACGCTCACGCCCGGCGGCGAACCCGAGATCGTCCACGCCGCGATACCGGAGGGCGCGGCGATCCTCGAGCTCGGCGCCGGGGTGGGCCGGATCACCCATCCCCTCCTCGCGCTCGGCCACGAGGTGGTCGCCGTGGACGAGTCGCCCGAGATGCTCGCCCGCGTCCACGGGGCGGAGACGGTTCTGTCCCGCATCCAGGACCTGTCCCTGCCGAGGGTGTTCGACGTGGTCCTGCTGATGTCGTACGTGATCGACACCGCGGACGACGACCTGTGCCGGGCGTTCCTGCGGACCTGCCGCCGGCACGTCGCCCCGGACGGGTGCGTGATCCTGCAGCGCCAGCCGCCCGAGTGGTACGAGACGGTGGGGCCGTCGGAGACGCGCCGCGACGGACGGGTGATCCGGATGACGGAGGTGAGCCGGCCCGAGCCGGATCTGCTCTCCGCGACGATGGAGTACGTCGTGGGAGACCGGCGATGGACGCACACGTTCGTCAGCAGGCGCCGCACGGACGACCGGTTCGAGGAACTGCTGCGCGAGGCCGGGCTCACGATGGAGGGCTTCCTCGGCGGCGATCGTGGATGGGTGCGGGCGGCGCCGGCCTGACGTGGCCGGCTCATGGCGAAGGGAGACAGCGATGAGGTTCGTACGCGAAGGCGAGATCAAGGCCACCCGGCCGGGACCGGACAGGTTCACCGACGGCGTGTGGGAGGCGGAGGCGCTGAAGGAGGTGGAGCCGGACGGCCTGCGCGCCCAGCGTTTCTCCTACGACCCGCAGGCCCGCTCGGGCTGGCACACTCACGACGGGGAGCAGGCGCTGTACGTGCTGTCGGGGCGCGGGGTGGTGACGCGCTGGGGCGAGACCAAGGGCACGCTCATCGGGCCGGGCGACTGGGTCCACGTGCAGCCGGGAGAGAAGCACTGGCACGGCGCCGTCGACGACGACACGCTGGTGCACATCGCCGTCACGGCGAACGGCAAGACCCACTGGCACGGGCCGGTGACCGACGAGGAGTATCGCGCAGGCCTGGGCTGAGCGACGGCCGGACGCCCGCACGACGCGGCTCAGCCGGTGACGATGACGAGGTCGGCCCGGGAGCGCACGTCGTGGCGGGCGTAGTACCGCCGCTCCTGCTCGGCCCAGCGGCGCCAGTGGGGCGCGTACAGTTCGCCGTCGCGGGCGAGCGCCCGCGTCCTGCGGACCTCCTCACCGGCCTCCAGCCACACCAGCCCGCTGAGGTACGGCCCCGCCTCGCGGGCGCCGCAGCCCACGCCCTCGATCACGACGGCGTCCGCCCCGGGCACCTCGTGCCATTCGGCGTACCGGCCCCGCGTCCAGTCGTAGCGCCGCCAGCGTGCCCGGCCCCCGCGGCCCAGGGGACGCAGCACCCATTCCAGCAGGGCGTCCACCCCTGCCTGCAGGCCGTCCCAGCCGTCGTACAGGTCGTCCATGCGGACGACCGGCGCGGCGAGCGCCGCGGCCACGGCGGTGGCCAGCGTCGACTTCCCCGCGCCCGAGCGTCCCTCGACGGCCAGCACGCGGGTGCCGGCCGCGCGGGCGGGCCGCGTGCGCAGCCAGCGCGCGACGGCGGCGGGATCGGGGGTCACGCGGGCCGAGCCTAACGGAGCGCCGGCGGGCCGAGTCCCGTCACCCCTGAAGGGGGCTGACGCCCGCTATCGACAGGCCGAGCAGTCGCTGTGCGTCGGCGGCGGGGTCCGGGTGGTGTTCCGTAGCCAGGGCGATGCCGGTGATCAGGGCGAGCAGGTCGCCGATGGTCACGCCCGGTGCCAGCGCGCCGTCGTCCGCGGCGCGGCGCACCAGCGGGTCGCCCGCCTCGGTGAGCTGCGCCGAGCAGCAGTGCTCGTGCGCCACGTCGGGGTCGTCCGCCCGGTCGCGGGTCAGCGCGGTGGCCAGCCCTCGTATGGTCGCGGCGTCCGCGAGGACGGCGCTCAGCCATTCCAGCAGCGCGGCCCGGGTGTCGGCCCTGCCGGTCAGGTCGCGGGCGTGGGCGCACAGGGTCTCGACCCGTTCGCGGAAGACCGCCTCCAGCAGCGCGTGGCGGCTGGGAAAATGCCGGCGCACGGTGGCGGATCCGACTCCCGCGGTGCGGGCGATCTGCTCCAGGGACGCGTCGGGGCCCTCCGTGGCGATCGCCTCCTTGGCAACGGCGAGCAGGCGTGCGTAGTTGCGCCGGGCGTCCGCACGCTGGACGGGCATGGCGTCACCTCATGGTTGCTAAGTGGCGGGGTCCGCCGTATCTTACCGAAGCATAAACGGCGGGGCCCGCCGTTTTGTCGACGCACATCACAGGAGGGGCCTCATGCCCACCGATCCCGCACCCGTCCTCGTCACCGGCGCCACCGGACGGCAGGGCGGCGCCACCGCCCGTGCCCTGCTCGCGAACGGCGTTCCCGTACGGGCGCTCGTCCGCGACCCGGCAACCGAGAGAGCGAGGGCGGTCGAAGCGCTCGGCGCCGAACTGGTCACCGGCGACCTCGACGACCGCGACTCCGTGATCAGGGCCACGCGAGGGGCCCGGGCCGTCTTCTCGGTGCAGATGCCCCAGTTGAAGGGAGACGCCCTCGACTTCGAGGGCGAGCTGACCCAGGCCGTCAACCTGATCGAAGGCGCGCTGGCCGCGGGCGTGCCGCAGTTCGTGCACACGTCCGTCTCCGGCGCGGGTCAGCACACCGAGGCCCCCGGCTGGGCCGAAGGCCGCTGGGCACAGATGGAGCCCTACTACGCCGCCAAGGCCGGCATCCAGGACCGGGTGCGTGAGGCGGGCTTCACGCACTGGACGATCATCAAGCCGGGCTTCTTCATGGACAACTTCCTTCCGTCCCTGGCGTACCTGTTGCCCCGCGGCGTCGAGGGGGGCATCGTGACCGTGCTGAAGCCCGGCACCCGGCTCTCCCTCGTCGCGGTCGACGACATCGGCGCGGCGGCCGCCGCGGCCATCGCCGCGCCGGATCGGTTCCACGGGGTCGAGCTGGAACTGGCCAGTGACTACCTGACGCTGAGGGAAATCGCCGGGGTCCTCTCCCGGGCTCTGGGCGCCGAGCTGACCGCGCCCGACATGACCATGGAGGAGGCGGTCGCCGCGGGGATGCCGGGAGCCGGCGTCACTTCACACGAGTTCATCGACACGGTCGGTCAGCCCGCCCGCCCCGAGTACGCGCGGGCCCTCGGCATCCCGCTCACGACCTTCGAGGAATGGGCGCACGGACACCTGCGTGCCGCGGCCTGACACTGCCCGGGAACAGTCGGGGGAGTGCACGGAGCGGCCCGGGGGACCGGCGGGTCCATCCGGGCCGCTCGTGGAAGCCCTTGCCCGTCCCGCTACACGCCGGCGCGGGTGGGACGGCGGATGTCGCTGCTCTGCTCCTGCCACTCGGGGGTCTCCCGCCCCTTCTCCTCGGCCATCTCCTCAATGCGCAGGGCGATCCCTATCGCGAAGAAGGTCGGCGCCCACTCGCCGACGAACAGCGCCCAGCGGTCGGCGCGTTCGATGCCGGCCGCCTCGTATTTGTTCGAGATGATCCACGAGGCGATCGACATGCCGATCGACCCCAAAGCGGCGCCGTACATCACGTTGGAGCGCAGTCCCATTTTGTGGAGTGTGCTGATCATGCGTGTCCCCCTTGTGGTGATTTGCCCCGATTCGGGGCGTACCCGGCCTGTCCTCCTGTAACCCGGCCGGTCGCACGACGTCGTGCGATACTCGCGACCGCGCATGAGGCGGGAGCGACTGGGTAGCCGTCCAGCCGGACCAGGAGGAAAGTCATGGAAGTTCTGGGCATCGACATCGGCGGTTCCGGGATCAAGGGCGCCACGGTGGACACGGCCGCCGGCGTGCTCACCCGCGAGCGCCTGCGCGTCCCGACGCCGCGTCCCGCCGTGCCGGGGGTCGTCGCCCAGGCCGTACGCGAGATCGCGGAGCACTTCTCCTGGACCGGCCCGATGGGCGTCACCTTCCCCGGAGTGGTCCTCGACGGGGTCATCAGGACGGCGGCCAACGTGGACAAGTCGTGGATCGGAGTGAAGGGCGGCGACCTGTTCGGCGAGCAGACGGTCGTGCTCAACGACGCGGACGCGGCCGGCGTCGCCGAGATGACCTTCGGCGCGGGCCGGGACCGGCACGGGGTCGTGCTCATGCTGACCTTCGGCACCGGCATCGGCAGCGCGCTCTTCGTGGACGGCGCGCTGGTGCCCAACACGGAGTTCGGCCACATCGAGATCGGCGGCAAGGAGGCCGAGCACCGCGCGTCCGACCGGGTGCGCGAGGAGGAGGACCTGAGCTGGGACAAGTGGGCCCGGCGGGTGGAGGAGTACCTCAGGCATATGCGCGACCTGCTGTCGCCCACCCTGATCGTCGTCGGCGGGGGCGTGAGCAAGAAGGCCGACAAGTTCCTGCCGTACGTCGACCTCGGGGACACCCCGGTGGTGCCCGCCGTGCTGCGGAACGAGGCCGGGATCATCGGCGCGGCGATGGCCGCCGCGGGGGCCGCGCGCATCCCCTGAGCGATAGATCTCCCTTATTCCTACCTGGACAGCGGGTAATATCGCTGTCATGATGATCCCATGAGTTCCTCGGGGAGGTTGACCCAGCGCCGGCACATCGACCTGCTGCGCGTCTGCGCCGCCGCCTGTTGACGACCGCGGTCACCACCGTCCGGTACGCCACGAGGCAAGGAGAGGGGCATGTCCCACCAGAACGTGATCGACTTTGTGGAGCGCAGGCGCGAGCAGGGCCATGAGCCCCCCGACCTCGGGCAGGGGTCGGTGCTCGGCGTGCTCCCGGTGCCGGAGACCGGCGCCGTGCTGATGATCGTGGGTTACCTGGTGCCCGCCGGGACCGCGGCGGACGCGCCGGAGCCGCCGGTTCTGCGGGAGCGCGCGCCCGCGGCCCCGCCGCGGCGGGACGTCCACGGCGAGGAAGAGGAACTGGTCCTGGACCGGGCCGCGCGGGTGGCCCGGGCCGGCGGTGAGGAGATCGAGCTGACCTTCCGGG
The DNA here is from genome assembly GCF_014892245.1 of Microbispora sitophila. NCBI lineage: Bacteria > Bacillati > Actinomycetota > Actinomycetes > Streptosporangiales > Streptosporangiaceae > Microbispora > Microbispora sitophila. Next base: position 100,166 of record NZ_JADBGC010000023.1, read on the forward strand.
AGTTCGAACTGCTCGACTACCTCAGCTCGGCCCCCGGCCGGGTCTACAACCGCCGCCAGCTCATGGCCGCCGTCTGGGACCGGTACGACGACGAGGGCGGCCGCACGGTCGACGTGCACGTCCTGCGGCTGCGCCGCAAGCTGGGCCGGCACGCCGGCCGCATCGTGACCGTCCGCAACGTGGGGTACAAGTACCAGCCGCCGCGCCGCCGCTGACACCGCCCTGACGGGGCCGCCGGAAAACGGCTGGCAGATCGGCGGGGGGTGTTGCCTATCCTTGAGCATGGAATGAACACGCTCGCCGATCTCCAGGCCCGCCTCCCCGACCTGATGCTGCGCGACCAGCGCAGGCTGCGCCGCCGTCTCGACGGCATGCGCCGGGTCCGCGACCGCGCCGCCCGCCAGTCCGTCGTCCAGGAGATCGCGGGGGACGTGGAGGCCGCGGAACGCCGCGTGGCCGCGCGCCGCGCGGCCGTCCCCGTACTCAGCTACCCTCCCGAGCTGCCGGTCAGCCGGCACAAGGACGATCTCCTGGAGGCCATCAGGGACCACCAGGTCGTCATCGTGGCCGGCGAGACCGGCTCGGGGAAGACCACCCAGATCCCCAAGATCTGCCTGGAGCTCGGCCGGGGGGTCCACGGGCTCATCGGCCACACCCAGCCGCGCCGCATCGCCGCCCGCACGGTCGCCGAGCGCATCGCCGAGGAACTGTCGATCGAGCTGGGAGAGGCGGTCGGCTACAAGGTCCGCTTCACCGACCACTCCAGCGACGGGACGCTGGTCAAGCTGATGACCGACGGCATCCTGCTCGCCGAGATGCAGACCGACCCGCTCCTGCTGCAGTACGACACGCTGATCATCGACGAGGCGCACGAGCGCAGCCTCAACATCGACTTCATCCTCGGCTATCTCAAGCAGCTCCTCCCCAAACGGCCCGACCTCAAGGTGGTCATCACCTCCGCGACCATCGACCCCGAGCGGTTCGCCCGGCACTTCGCCCAGCCGGGCGGGGAGCCGGCGCCCGTGATCGAGGTGTCCGGACGCACCTATCCCGTGGAGGTGCGCTACCGCCCGGTCGACGAGGACGACGACCAGACCCAGGCCATCGTCGACGCCGTGGACGAGCTGTGCGCCGAGGGGCCGGGCGACATCCTGGTCTTCCTCAGCGGCGAGCGGGAGATCCGCGACACCGCCGACGCGCTCAAGGGCCGTCCCGAGGAGGTACTCCCGCTGTACGCGCGGCTGTCGGCCGCAGAGCAGCACCGGGTCTTCCAGTCCCACCGGGGCCGGCGCATCGTGCTCGCCACCAACGTCGCCGAGACCTCGCTGACCGTTCCCGGCATCAAGTACGTGGTCGATCCGGGCACGGCCCGGATCTCCCGCTACAGCCACCGGCTGAAGGTCCAGCGGCTGCCGATCGAGCCGGTCTCCCAGGCGTCGGCCAACCAGCGCAAGGGCCGCTGCGGCCGCACGTCGGACGGCGTGTGCATCCGGCTCTACTCAGAGGAGGACTTCCTCTCCCGGCCGGAGTTCACCGACCCCGAGATCCTCCGTACGAACCTGGCGAGCGTCATCCTGCAGATGACGTCGCTGGGCCTGGGGGACATCGCGGCGTTCCCGTTCGTCGAGCCGCCGGACAGCCGTCAGATCAGGGACGGCGTCAACCTGCTGCTGGAGCTCGGCGCCCTCGCGGACAAGGACGCGGGCCGGGAGGCCGGAAAGGGCACGCAGCTCACGCCGCTCGGGCGCAAGCTGGCCCAGCTCCCGGTCGACCCCCGCCTCGCCCGGATGGTGCTGGAAGCCGACAAGAACGGCTGCGCCCGCGAAGTGATGATCATCGCGGCCGCGCTGTCCATCCAGGACCCGCGCGAGCGGCCGGCCGACAAGCAGCAGGCGGCCGACGAGAAACACCGTCGCTTCGCCGACAAGGAATCGGACTTCCTGACCTACCTCAACCTCTGGAACCACCTCCGCGACAGGCAGAAGGAGCTGTCGTCGAGCGCGTTCCGGCGGCTGTGCAAGAGCGAATACCTCAACTACCTGCGTGTGCGCGAGTGGCAGGACATCGACAGCCAGCTCCGCCAGGTGGCCAAGACCCTGGGCATCGTGCCCAACAGCGCGCCCGCCGATCCCCAGCGGATCCACCAGTCGCTGCTGGCCGGTCTGCTGTCGCACATCGGCGTCAAGGACGTCGTCGAGAAGCGCAGGCAGGACGGCCGCAGGCCGATCACGGAGTACATCGGCGCTCGTAACGCCCGCTTCGCGATCTTCCCCGGCTCGGCCCTCGCCAAGGCGCAGCCGCAGTGGGTGATGTCGGCCGAGCTGGTGGAGACCTCCCGGCTGTGGGCCCGGGTCAACGCCAAGATCGAGCCCGGCTGGATCGAGCCCCTCGCGCAGCACCTGGTCAAGCGCACCTACAGCGAGCCGCACTGGGAGAAGGACCAGGCCGCCGTCGTCGCGCTGGAGAAGGTCACGTTGTACGGCGTGCCGATCGTGACCGAGCGGAAGGTCAACTACGGCCGCATCGACCCCGAGCTGAGCCGTGAGCTGTTCATCCGGCACGCGCTGGTGGACGGCGACTGGCGCACCCACCACAAGTTCTTCCACGAGAACCGCAAGCTGCTCGAGGAGGTCGAGCGGCTGGAGGAGAAGGCCCGCCGCCGCGACATCCTCGTGGACGACGAGACGCTGTTCGACTTCTACGACCAGCGGATCCCGGCCGACGTGGTCTCGGGCAGGCACTTCGACAGCTGGTGGAAGAAGGCGTCGCGGGAGACGCCCGAGCTGCTGACGTTCTCGCCGGAGATGCTGGTCAACGACAGCGCGGGGGTCAGCGCCAGGGACTACCCCGACGCCTGGCGGCAGAACGGCCAGCGGATGCGGCTGACCTACCGCTTCGAGCCCGGCACGGCGGAGACGGGCGAGGCGGACGGCGTGACCGTCCACATCCCGCTCGCCGTGCTCAACCAGGTCGACCCGACCGGCTTCGACTGGCAGATCCCCGGCCTGCGCGAGGACCTCGTCACCGCGCTCATCCGGTCGCTGCCGAAGAGCCTGCGCCGCAACTTCGTGCCCGCCCCCAACTACGCCAAGGCCGTGCTGGAACGCGTACGGCCCGGCGGCGAGCCGATCCTGGCAGCGCTGGAGCGGGAGCTGCGGGCGCTGACCGGGGTGGAGGTGCCGCGCGACGCGTGGGCACTCGACCAGCTCCCCGCCCACCTGCGGATCACCTACCGGGTGATCGACGACCGCAAGCGCACGGTGGACGAGGACAAGGACCTGGAGGCGCTCAAGCGGCGGCTCGCGCCGAAGCTGCGCGCCACGCTGTCGAAGGCCGCCGACGACCTCGAACGCGACGGCCTGCACGGCTGGACGATCGGCACGCTGCCGCAGGTGTTCGAGCAGGGCAGGGTGCGGGCCTACCCGGCCCTGGTGGACGAGGGCACGAGCGTCGCGGTCCGGATGTTCGAGACCGAGCGCGAGCGCGACCGAGCCATGTGGGCGGGCACCAGGAGGCTGCTGCTGCTCAACGTGGTCAACCCGGCCAAGGCCATCCTGCGGACCCTGACCACCGCGCAGAAGCTCGCCCTCAGCCGCAGCCCGCACGGCGGGGCGGCCGCCCTGTTCGACGACTGCACGGCGTGCGCCGCCGACAAGCTGATGGCGGAGGCGGGCGGGCCCGTCTGGGACGAGGCAGGGTTCGAGCGGCTGCGCGACCACGTGCGCGCCTCCCTGTTCGAGACGACCGAGGAGGTCGTCTCCCGCGTGGAGCGCGTCCTGGCGGCCTGGCACGCCGCGCAGAACCGGCTCGGCGCGCTGGGCGGCGGCGTGGCCGATCTCAGGACGGACATCGCCGATCAGCTCGACGGGCTGGTGCACGACGGGTTCGTCACCGAGACGGGCTACGACCGGCTGCCGGACGTGCACCGTTACCTGCGGGCGGTCGAGCGCCGCCTCGACAAGCTCCCGGACGATCCCCGCCGCGACCGCGAGTGGATGCACCGCGTGCACGACGTCGAGGACGAGTACCGCGACCTGCTCGACCGGCTGAAGCCCGCCGAGCGGGACGCCAAGGCCGTACGGGACATCCGGTGGATGATCGAGGAGCTGCGGGTGAGCTTCTTCGCCCAGCAGCTCGGCACCCCCACTCCGGTCTCCGAGAAGCGCATCCGCAAGGCCATGCAGCAGGTCGAGGCGGCGGCCCGGGCCGGGTGATCGCCGGCCGTCCGGCATCGGCGGCAGCGTTTCAGCGACCGAGCGCGGCGCCGATCAGCGCGCGGGGGTCGGCCGCCCCGGCGAGCACACCCGACGGGAGCAGGTCGATCAGGTGGGCATGGCCGAAGTTGGAGCCCCACTCCACCGTCTCGACGGCGTGCCCGCGCTCGCGCAGGCCGTCCGCCCACGGCGCGCCCTCCTCGACCTCGATCACCGGGGCGGACCGCCAGGTGTCGAAGCCGGTGCCGCTGCCGAGCGCCCAGCGCGGGGCGCCGATCGCCTCGCCGGGCGTCTGGCCGTGCGCGAGCAGGCGGGTGACCAGCTGCAGCAGGATCTGCGGCTGCGCGTCGCCGCCCATCGTGCCGAGGACCGTGCGCAGCGTCCCGTCCGGCCGGGTGACCAGCGCCGGGCACAGCGTGTGGGGCGGGCGGCGGCCCGGGCCGTACTCCGCGGGATGGCCGGGCGTGAGCGAGAAGCCGATGCCGCGGTTGTGCAGGTTGATCCCGGTGCTGGGCTCGAAGAGGAGGCTGCCGAAGCCCGACGCGTTCGACTGGATGAGCGAGACGCCCATGCCGTCCCCGTCGACCACGCACAGGTACGTCGTGTCGCCCGGCCCGGCGGGGGCGTCGGGCAAGGAGGAGCGCCGCTCGGGGTCGACCAGCGCGCGGCGGGCGGCGGCCGTGCCGAGCGGCGCGACGGCGGCCTCGTGGAGGACGTCGAGCCGGTCGTGCCCGGCCGCCCTTGCCGACTCCACCAGCAGGTGGGCCCAGCGTGGGTCGGCCGGGTCGGCGGGCGGGCCGAACTCGGCGAGGATCTCCAGGGCCAGCAGGAGCAGGTAGCCCTGGGAGTTCGGCGGAACGGTCCAGATCCGGTGCCCGAACACCTCGACGCTCAGCGGCTCCACCCAGTCGGCGTTCGGCCGGGCCAGGTCCTCCTCGGTGTACTCGCCACCGCCGAGCTCCAGCAGCCCCTTGCCGAACTCGCCCTGGTAGAACGCCGCCCGGCCGCCGTCGCCGAGCGCGGTGAGCGCCCTGGCGACGCCGGGCCTGCGGATCACGTCCCCGGCGCGGCGGGCCGCCGCGAAGTCCCCCGCTCCGGGCAGCGAGCCGATGAACTCCCCGCCCGGGGCGAGCAGCGGCGAGGCGGGGAAGCCCTCGGCCGCGAGCCGGATCGCGGGGGCCAGCAGGTCGGCGAGCGGCAGGCGGGCGTACCGCTCGTGCAGCGCCAGCCACCCGTCGGCGCAGCCGGGCACCGGGACGGAGCGGATGTCGTACAGGTGGGGCATCCGGCCGAGGCCTTCCGCGCGCAGCCGGCCGGGGTCGGCGCCCGAGCCCGCCCGCCCCGAGGCGTTGAGCGCGGCGATGCCTGCGCCCTGAGTTCCGCCGGGGCTTCCGTCGTGGACGAGGGCGAACAGGTCGCCGCCGAGACCGCACATGTGCGGGGCGGTGACCGCCAGCACGGCGTTGGCGGCGATGGCCGCGTCCACCGCGTTGCCGCCTCTGTCGAGCATGGCGACGCCCGCCGCGGAGGCCAGATGATCGACGGTGCACACCATGCCGTTCAGGGCATACCGAGTCTCGCTCACGTTCGGCGATGTTACGGCACACCATAGAGTGGCTGCCGTAACAGGATGAAGAGGAGAGGCGGTCATGGTTCGGGCGCTCGTGTTCGACGTGGGGGAGACGCTCATCGACGAGACCCGGATCTGGTCCCGGTGGGCCGACCGGCTGGGCGTGCCGCGCCTGACCTTCATGGGCGTGCTGGGCGGCATGGCCGCCCTCGACCGGAGCCACCGGGAGGCGTTCGAGCTGCTCAGGCCGGGCATCGATCTCGACGCCGAGATGGAGGCGTGGCGGCGCGAGGACCCGGACGGGCTGCGCGAGAACTTCGACGCCGACGACCTCTACCCGGACGTGCGGCCCGGCCTCGCGGCCCTGCGGGAGGCCGGTTACGACCTGGTCGTCGCGGGCAACCAGCCACCCCAGGCGTACGACGCGCTGGTCGCGATGGACCTGCCGGTGGACGGGATCCACACCTCGGCCGGATGGGGGGTGGAGAAGCCCGACCCCGCCTTCTTCGCCAAGGTCGCGGCCGTGTGCGGCCATGAGCCCGGGCAGATCCTGTACGTCGGCGACCGCCTCGACAACGACGTCCTGCCCGCCGCGCGCGCCGGGATGCGGACGGCCCTGCTGCGCCGGGGGCCCTGGGGCTACCTGCACTCCGAGCGCCCGGACGCCGCCCGGGCCGACCTCGTCGCCGACGGCCTGGCCGACCTCGTCCACCTGGCCCCCGCCCTCGGCTGAACTACCCGGCGGCGTGCTCGCCGGCCATCTCGTCCAGCACCTCGTCGATCGGAGTGGCGGCGACGCCCAGGACCTTCGCGGTGAACGACGCGTCGAGGATGCTGGGCCTGTCGTACAGGTACAGCATCTCCGGGAACTCCGCCATGATCGGATCGCTTCGCCCGATCTCCTCCAGTTCGGCCGGCGTCATGCGGCCCAGCACCGGGGCGGGCGCGCCCGCCGCCGCGGCGAGGCGTGCGGCCAGTTCGCGCACCGGAGCCGTCGAGGTGGAGGGCACGTGCCAGGCCCGGCCCCAGGACTCGTCGTGCCGCGCGGCCGCGACGAGTGCGCGCGCCGCGTCGCCGGTGTAGGTCCAACTGTGCGGGGCGTCGAGATCGCCCGGGTACGAGACGGGCGATCCGGTCAGCACCGCCGCCCCCACCATGATGGTGAACGGAGAGACCGCCCCCGCGCCGAGGAAGTCGCTCGCCCGTACTTCGGTCACCCGCACCCGGCCGGCGTCGTACGCGGCCTGCGCGTCCTGCCACATCCGCACGCGCACACGGCCCTTGGCGCTGGTGGGCGCCGGCGGAAGGTCCTCGGTGGCGGGCCCGTCGAGGGGGCCGTAGCCGTAGGTGTTGCCGAGCATGACGTAGTCCGCCCCGGTGCGTTCGGCGGCGGCCAGCAACGCGGCGGCCAGCGGCGGGAACTGCGACGGCCAGCGGTCGTAGCGCGGCATGGCGCAGTTGAAGAGGACGGCCGCCCCGGCCGTCAGCTCGGCCAGCCGGACCGGGTCGGCGGCGTCGGCGGCGACCCGCTCGATCCGCTCGTGCACGGGTCCGGCACCGCGCCGGGTCACGAGCCGGACCCGTTCACCGGCATCGGCGAGCAGGCGGGCGGTGGCGGACCCGGTGGCCCCGGCTCCGACGACGACGTGCATGGACACGTGTTCTCCCTGGTCTTGAAGGTAGGACTGCGCCGCCCGATGGCGACGCGGCGTGCTTCCCAGCCTCCTGCGCGCGAGATCCGTAGAGTAGTGGCCTGAATGCCCAATATCCGGAGGTTCGGGCCATGCATAGGGTCGCCGTCGTCGCCGTCCCCCCGGTGACCACCTTCGACCTGTCCATCCCGGAGCTGGTGCTCGGTGAGACCTCCGTCGGCGGCCTCCCCGGCTACGAGGTGCGCGTGTGCACCGCGCGTCCCGGGGCCGTCGCCACCAGCGGCAGCCTGCTGGTCACCGTCCCGCACGGGCTGGAGGTCATCGACGAGGCCGACACAGTGATCGTCACCGGGACCGGCGCCCGCGACGACATCGACCCGCGTGTCCTTTCGGCGCTGCGCCGCTCCTCGGCCGCGGGCAGGCGCATCGCGTCGATCTGCACAGGCGCCTTCGTCCTCGCCCAGGCCGGCCTGCTCGACGGCCGCCGCGCCACCACCTACTGGGCGAGGTCCGAGGAGTTCTCCAGGCGCTTTCCCGCCGTCGACCTGCGTCCCGATGTCCTGTACGTCGAGGACGGCAACGTCCTGACCTCCGCCGGGCTGTCCGCGGGGATCGACCTGTGCCTGCACCTGGTACGCCGCGACTACGGCGCCGCCGTGGCCAACGCGGCCGCGCGTCTGATGGTGGCGGCTCCCGTACGACCGGGTGGGCAGGCTCAGTTCATCGCGACACCGGTGCCGCCCGAGACCGGAGTGTCGCTGGCCGCGACCAGGGCCTGCGCTCGAGCGCCTGCACGAGCCTCTCACCCGGGCCGACCTCGCGGGCCACGCGCGGACGAGCGTTCGGACGCTGACCCGCAGATTCCACACGGAGACCGGCCTCAGCCCGCTCCAGTGGCTGCTCCATCAGCGCGTCATCCGGGCGCAGGAGTTGCTGGAGACGACGGACCTGCCGATGGAGCAGGTCGCGCGGCTGAGCGGCCTGGCCACCACCGACTCCCTGCGGGCGCACCTGTCGAGGCGGACCGGTCTCACTCCGAGCGCCTACCGCGCCGCGTTCACCCACAATCCCCGTCCGGAGGATCGGGACGTGCCCGCAGATCCGGTCCGCACACCCGCGCTCGGCTGATCAGGGGCGCAGCCGGCGGGCGAGGAGTTCGCGCAGCGCCCCGGTCTCCTCGCCGAGGCGGTTGAGCGACGCCAGGAACTCCTCCGGCGCGTCGAGAAGGCCGAGCATCCGGGCGGACACGGCCTCGCGGGCGGCGCGGCCCGCCTCGACCGCGGCCCTGCCGTACGGGGTCAGCTCGATCATCCGCGCCCGCTGGTCGCCGGGGTCGGTCCGGCGTGCCACGTAGCCGATGCGCTCCATCTCGGCCGCGATCTTCGAGGCGCCCTGCGGGGTCATGCCGAGCAGCCCGGCCAGGTCGGAGACTCGTACGGGGCCGGTGAGCAGGTGCTGGAACACGTATCCGTGCACGGTGCGCACCTGGTCGTGCCCGGCGGCGGCCATCCGGGCGCGCACCTCGGCGTCGCAGGCCGCGGCGAGGGCCGTGAACAGCAGGGTCAGATCGCTTGACACCACCTTCGGATGCTCCAATACTCAACCATGGTTTCGCAACTAAGGTTGAACAATCGGAAGGGCGCTCATGTGGTGTGATCCGGCCTTCACGGCCGTCGCCGACGCGTTCAGGGAGACGGACGACGGCGAAGGGGGCGCGGCCCTCGCCGTGTACGCGGGCGGGCGCATGGTCGTGGACCTCTGGCAGGGCACGGCCGGCCAGGACGGCGTGCGGCCCTGGGAGCGGGACACCGTCGTCAACGTCTTCTCGGTGTCCAAGGGGGTGCTGGCGACGCTCGCGCACGTGTACGTCCAGCGCGGGCTGCTCGACCTCGACGCTCCGGTGACCCGTTACTGGCCCGGGTTCGCCACCGCCACCACCATCGCCGACCTGCTCGCGCACCGGTCGGGGCTGCCCGCCGTACGCCGGGCGCTGCCGCCGGGCTCCCTGTTCGACTGGGACGCGATGACCGCCGCGCTCGCGGCCGAGAGCCCGTGGTGGACGCCGGGGGAGCGGCACGGGTATCACGCGGTGACCTTCGGCTGGCTCGTCGGCGAGGTGCTGCGCCGGGTCGGCGGGCGGCCGCTGCGCGACCTGGTCCGCGACGAGCTGGGCGTTCCCGATCTGTGGATCGGGCTGCCCGCCGCCGAGTCGGGACGTGCCGCGTACCTCGCCCCGCCCCAGGCCGGGCCGGGCGGCCCGCCGTCGTCGCTGACGAACGCCATGTCCGAGCCCGGCTCGATCACGATGATGGCCTTCTGCAACCCCGCCGAGCAGCTCACGCCCGGTCTGGCCAACACCGCGCGCTGGCGGGCCGCCGAGATCCCCGCGTCCAACGGGCACGCCACCGCGAGGGCCCTCGCCACGCTGTACGGCCGGCTCGTGTCGGGCCGGAGGCGCGCCGCCGGTCGCGCGGGCGTGCTCCTAGAGCCGGACGTGCTCGGCCGGGCCGTCGCGCCCCGGAGCGAGGGGCGCGACGAGGTCCTGCTGGCGCGGACCAGGTTCGCGCTCGGCTACATGCTGCCCTGCGAGATCCGGCCGTACGCGCCGAACCCGCGGGCCTTCGGGCACAGCGGCTCGGGCGGGGCGCTCGCCTTCGCCGACCCCGACGCGGGTGTCGCCCTCGCCTACACGCCGAGCCGCCTCGTCGTCAGCCCGGCCGGGCCGGACCCGAGGTGGAAGCCCATGGTCGCGGCGCTGTACGCGTGCCTGTGACGGTCCGCCGGGGGACGGACAGTGCCACGACGTGGGGGGCGCTCAGCTCTGTTCCTGCTTCTTCCGCCTGACGGAGGCGACGAGCTCGTCCTTGCTCATTCCCGACGCGCCCTCGACCCCAAGCTCCTTGGCCTGGTGCAACAGCTCGTCCTTGGTCCGCGAGCGCGGCTTGATCGGAGCGGCCAGCACCTCGGCCTTCCGCTTGCTGAAAGCCTTGCCGAGCTGCACCCGCTCCTCGAAGGGGACGACCTTCTCCAGGACCGGGAGGATGTCGTTCTCCTCCTCCTCGACGTGGTGCGTCACCGCGTCGATCAGCTCGTGCAGCAGCGTGTCGAACTCGCGGCTCTCCGGGGCGGTCTCCAGGAGCCGGGAGATCATCTCCTCGGCCTCGTGGTGCTCCTCCGCGCCGTGGTGGACCTCCTCCTTCTCCTCGGGCTGCCGCTTGGCGAGCACGGGGTAAACCTCGTCCTCCTCGCCCTCGCTGTGGGCGATGAACTTCGCCGCCAGCTCCGCGAGCAGGGCCGGGCGGTTCTCCGGCATCTTCCGGAGCCGCTCGAACAGCGACTCCACGTCGCGGTGATCTTCCTTGATCAGGCTGATGACGTCGGTTGCCATGGTTTCCTCCTGTTGGTGGACGCGCTCGCACTACCCGGCGCCGTGATGATCACACCGGTGGCGGAGTGTGGGAGCTCCCGGCTTTTCAGCAGGGCCACGGCCCGCCGGAACCCGAGGATCAGGAGTCCCTGGTGAGGGTCCCCTCGTAGGCGAACAAACCGAGGTCGTCGGTGTGGCGGTAGGAGAGCGCGTCGCCCTCGCGGGTGAGCACGACGTCGCCCGGGACGCACTGCGGGACGTCCTCCAGCCGGAACGTGAGTGCGGAGCCGGAGGCCCCGGTCAGCCGCAGCGTGCCGTCGCACGAGTTGGCCGGCTCCTTCCACCTGCCGGACGGCTCGCCGCGCTTCAACTCGATCTCGATGTCGTACTCGCTCGTGAGGAGGCCGGCGGTGGGCGCGATGTGACCCCGCCACTTGCCCGCGAACGCCTGCGGTATGCCCGCCGGTGCGGAGGCGGTCGCCGGATCCGTCCCGCTCGTGTCGCCGGGCGCGGCGCCCGCGGTTCCGGTGCCGGTCGGCGTCGGCTCCGGCGCGTACGTGCTCTGGGCGGGGGCGCTCGCCAGGGGCGTGGGGGACGGGCCGGCGGACACCGCGGCCAGGCGCGGGACCACCAGCGCCGCGGTGATCCCGAGGGCCGCCACAGCCGCCCCGGCCCCGGCCAGGACCCGGGTGCGCGATGCGCCCCGGCCGCCTCCGGGAACGGTGTTCGCCGCACCGAGTCCAGCAACCGCAGCCGCACCAAACCCGCCTACCGCGCCCGACTCCCCGGCCGGGCCCGACGGCGACGTCTGGGGCGGACCGTACGGCTGCGCGGACGCGGCAGGGGGGACGCCGTTCACCGCCGCGCCCGTGGGCACCGGGCCGGGCGCGGTGCCGACCAGTTCGAGCAGCAGGTCGCGGGCGGCGGGGCGGGCGGCTGGGTCCTTGGCGAGGCAGCGTTCGACCAGCGCGCGCAGAGGCGGGGGCACCGGCGTCAGGTCGGGGAAGGCCGTCATGATCCGGTGCAGCACGGCGGCGATGTTGTCGGAGCCGAACGCCGCCCGGCCGGTGGCGGCGAAGACGATCGTCGCTCCCCACGCGAAGACGTCGGAGGCGGGGGTGGCCGGATGTCCCGCGATCTGCTCGGGCGCCAGGTAGGCCGGGGTGCCCACCGGGCCCGCGGTCATCGTCTCGCTTTCGCCCTGGCGGGCGATGCCGAAGTCGACCACGCGGGGACCGTCCGGGCCCAGCAGCACGTTGCCCGGCTTGAAGTCGCGGTGCACGATCCCCGCACCGTGGATCGCCGCCAGCGCGGTCGCCGTCCCCACCGCGAGCCGCTCCAGCTCGCCTCCGCGCAGCGGCCCCGAGGCGGTCACCCGCTGCTGGAGCGAGGGGCCGTCCACGAACTCGCTCACGACGTACGGCTCGCGCCCGTCCACCACGGCCGTGATCACCCTGGCCGTGCAGAAGGGGGCGACGCCGCGCAGGACGTCGAGTTCCCGCGCCAGCCGTGCCCTGACGGCGGGGTCGAGCCCGGTCTTGAGCACCTTCACCGCGACCGGTGCGCCGTCGGGCGCATGACCCAGGTAGACGACGCCTTGGCCGCCCTCGCCGAGCCGTCCGCTGATGCGGAACCCGCCGAGCGTACGCGGGTCGTCTGGATCAAGGGGGGCGACCATGGTCACACGGTAGCGATCCCCGGGCCGATCCGGAGTCAGAGCAGGCGCGGGTTCACCGCGTAGGCGAGCGCGCGCCGCCCGGCGTCGCTCAGGTGCAGGTGATCGCCCGAGTCGTACGAGACGGCCAGCTGCTCGGGGAACTGCGGGTCGCGTACCGCCCGGTCGAAGTCGAGGACGCCGTCGAACACTCCGCTCGTGCGGATCCAGGCGTTCAGCCGCTGCCTGATCTCCTCGCGCTCCGGAGTCCAGGTGCTCCAGCCGTAGAAGGGGGTGAGCGTGGCGCCCAGCACCTTGACCTTGCGGGCGTGCGCCTCGCGGATCAGCCGCTTGTATCCGTAGGCGAGCGGCTTGATCGAGGTGTAGTCGCCCCGGGCGATGTCGTTGATCCCCTCGTAGACCACCACCGTGCGCACCCCCGGCTGGGACAGTGCGTCGCGGTAGAACCGGCTGAGACCGCTCGGGCCGACGTTGGAGTGCAGCAGCCGGTTCCCGGCGATGCCGGCGTTGAGCACCCCCATCCGCCGCGACGACGACTGGTGGGCCAGCCGCTGCCGCAGGTAGTCGGTCCAGCGGCGGTTGGCGTCGACGGCCTGGCCCGCGCCGTCGGTGATCGAGTCGCCGAACGCGACCACCGAGCCCGTCGTCGCCGCGCCCGCCTCGACCGCGATCCGGTCGAGGAAGTACCACTGCGTGCTGGTGTAGGTGAAGCCCTCGCCGCTCTCCTCCGCCGCGTGGTCCCCGGGGTCCGACAGATACGTGGTGCTGTAGGCGCGTTCGTGCCCGGTCACGCCACTGACCGTGCCGGGCAGGTGGAGGCTGACGACCAGGGCGGAGCCGCCGGCGATCCGGCCCGGGATCGGGTCGCTCCAGACGGCCTGGCCCGGCGGCACCCGCACCATGGTGCGCTTGCGGAAGGTCACCGGCCGGTTGGTGCCGGCGAGGATCTCGGCGCCGTACGCCTGGACGCCCACATGGACGTTCTCGAACGTCACCGGCGCCTCCCCGAAGACGTTGGACAGGCGCAGGCGCGTGCCGGCGCCGCCGACGCTGGCGCGCACGACCATCCGCACGGTCTGCCCGCCGAGGGCCGCCGTGATCCGGTCGGTCGAGGTGGTCCACGCGCCGATCAGGGGGCGCCGTACGGGCGAGTCGCCACCGGGCTTCGGCGCGGCCGTGAGGGACTCCGCGTGGACCGGCGCCGTGGGAAGCGCCGCGGTCGTGCCGCTGACGACGAGGGCGAGAGCGGCCATGGTCAACCGGTGAGCCGGCCGTGCCATCCGGATCCTCCATGTGGATGTGGCTGCCTGGGGCGGGTCCGTGGCGGTGACGCTTCCGATCCGCAGGGACCGTTGATCGAAAAGCGTCCGCGACGCCATACATTACGGCTGTTTGGCGAACACTGGGTGAGAAGTTGACCGTCGGGCGTAACAGCCGGCCACATTCTGGTTGAATCCCGACTGTAGCCCTGCCCGTTCGGCCTTGCCTGTTCTCCGACGTCCTGGAGGACCTGACGGATGCTCCCGTCCACGCGCGACGACGACGTCCCGGGCGTACGGCCGCCCGCTCGCCGGCGTGGTTCGCTGGCCGCGCCCGCCCTCGCGGGTGTGGCGGCGGCCGTGGCGAGCGCGCTCGGCACCTCCCTCGACATATGGACGCTGCCGGTGCCCGCCCGCGTGGCGATCACCGTGGTGGCGGCGGCGCTCGTCGGCGCCCTGACCTGGGCCACGCTCGCGCCGCAGTCGTCGGCGTCCGGCCCGCGGGCGGCGAGGGGGACGCCGCCGCCCGCCGAGCTGCCGCCGGTCATCGCGCACTTCACCGGGCGCCGTGAGGTGCTCGCGGAGCTGCACGAGCAGTTCGCCGTGCGAGACCGTCCTTCCACGGGCGAGCAGGACGCTCCGCTGGTCGTGTCGCTCTACGGGCGGGCCGGCGTCGGCAAGTCGGCGCTGGCCACGCGGTTCGCCCACGAGGTCATCGGCGAGTTTCCCGACGGCCAGCTCTACTTCGACCTGCGGGGCGCGGACGGCGCGGTGCGGCCCGAGGAGGTGCTCGCCGCGTTCCTGCGGGCCCTCGGCGTCCGGCTGACCACCGACCCCGGCGGCCTGATCGAGCTGCAGAAGCTCTGGTGGACGTGGACCAAGGACCTGCGCGTCCTGATATTCCTCGACAACGCGCAGAGCGGTGAGCAGGTCAGGGACCTCATCCCGCCGGAGCCGGGCTGCGCCGTGATCGTCACCTCCCGGCAGCCGCTGTTCCTGCGCAACCGCTACGACCGCCAGCTCGCCGTCTTCACCGAGGCGCAGGGGGTCGAACTGCTCGCCCGGCTCGCCGGAGACGAGCGCGTCGCCGCCGACCTCGACTCCGCCCTCGCGATCGTGCGGCTGTGCGACCGGCTGCCGCTCGCCATCAGCATCTGCGGCGGGCGCCTGGGGACCAGGGAGCGGTGGTCCCTGCGGGAACTGGCCGACCGGCTCGCCGACGAGCGGCGCAGGCTCGGCCAGCTGGAGGTCGGCACGCAGATCGACCGCAGCGTGCGGGCCTCGCTGCAGCTCAGCTACGACGACTGCACCGGCATCCAGCGCCGGCTGCTGCGCCTGCTCGGCCTGCTGCCCGCGCCCGACGTGCAGGCATGGGTGGCGGGCGACCTGCTGAGCGCCTCGGAGCTCGACGGCGCCGACCAGCTGGAGGCACTGGTGGACGCGCAGCTCGCCGAGTGCTCGGGCCGCGACGTCACCGGCCGGATGCGCTACCGGCTGCACGACCTGGTCCGGCTGTTCGCCCGCGAGGTCGCCGTACGGGACGAGCCCGAGGAGCGCCGCCGCGCCGCCATTGAGCGGGTCCTGTACGGCTACCGCCGCCGGGCCGAGAGCGCCGCCACCGAGCGCTGGCCGCAGGATTGGCGGCGGCGCGGCGTACGCGCCGGCGGCGACAGCGGCGAGATCTCCTCGGCCGCCTGGTTCACGGCCGAGCGGCTCGCCCTGCTGTCGGCCGTCCACATGGCCAGGTCGCAGGAGCTGTGGGACCTCGCCTGGGCGACCGGGCGCGCCTTCTGCTCGCTGTGCCACTCGCTGCGCGCCTACTGGTCCGACTGGCGGGAGGTCGCCGACCTGGTCTGCGAGGCCGCCGAGCGCACCGGCGACCCCAGGGCCGTGGGGATCGCGCTGATGGAACGGGCGGCGGTCGTGGGCGGCAGCGGACGATCCGCCGCGGCGAGGGCGGACGCCGAGCGGGCGCTGGAGATCTTCACCGGCCTGGGGGAGTCGTGGTGGGCGGCGCGGGCCATGCGGACGGTCGGGATGACGCTGTTCGGCGAGGGCAACCTCGACCACGGGCAGGGGTATCTGTCCGGCGCGATCAGCGCGTTCAAGGCCGAGGACGACCGCTGGTGGCAGGCCCGCACCCAGCGCAACCTGGCCGAGCTGCGCCTGGCCCAGGGCAGGCTCGCCGAGGCGAGGCGGCTCCTGGAGGACTCCCTCGCGGTCTTCGAGAGCGGGGGCAACCGCTATTCGGAGGCCCAGACCCAGCGGGTGCTCGGAGAGGTGCTGGCCGCCGAGGCGCGCGAGCTGCTCAACGCCGGGGACGCCTCCGCGGCGGAGCGCAGGTTCGTCCTGGCGGGCAACGCACTCCGCTTTGCCATCCGGGCGTTCCACGAGCGGGGGGAGGAGTGGGAGGAGGCCCGCTGCCTGCGCGCCGCCGGCGAGATCGGCGACCCGCAGAGCGGCCTGCGCGAGTACGCCGGAGTGCGCCTGGCGAAGGAGACGCTCGAGAAGCTCGGGGACTCCTGGGGCGTTGCCAGGACCCGGTCGTCGGAGGGCGCGGCGCTGGCCAGGCTGGGCCGCACGGAGGAGGCGGTCGCGGCGCTGCGCGAGGCCGTACGGGAGTTCGCGGAGCTGGGCGACCGCTGGTGGCAGGCCCGGGGGCTTCGCACGCTCGGCGAGGTGCTGCTCGCGGCGGGCCGCAGGGACGAGGCGCACGAGCCCGTCGCGGAGGCCCTGGAGATCTATCACAGCCTCGGCAACGAGGCGGGTGCCTCGCGCGCCCGGGCCCTGCTGGACCGGGTCACCCGGCCCTGACCCGGTGCTCTCGCACCTCATGCGCCTCACTCGCCCCGAAAGGGGACATTGAGTCAGGTAGCGGGATTGATGCGACGACGGGTGCAGATCTTCACTCTGCACTCATTCTTCCGTCATAGAGGGACGGATAGGCTCGGCATGATGAATGCATACGAGCGTTGGATCGTTCTGGAAGGCGCGGCGAACGTCCGGGACCTCGGCGGCCTCCCCACCGCGGACGGCGGGACCACGGTGTCCGGCCGGATCCTGCGGGCCGACAACCTGCAGGGCCTGACCGGGGGTGACGTGGCACTGCTCGTGGGCGACCTCAAGCTGCGGCACGTGGTCGACCTGCGGTCGGAGACCGAGGTACGCCTGGAGGGGCCAGGCCCGCTGACCCTCCTCCCGGAGGTCGGCATCCACCACCACAGCCTGTTCGCGGAGGGCGGGCGCCTCACCGACGTCGAGGCCGACACCATCGACGACAGGGCCCTGCCGTGGCAGGGCGAGCGAGACGAGGATGACCTCGCCGAACTCCGCGTGACGGGCTACTACTACGGATATCTGCGCGACCGGCCCGACTCGGTGGTGGCCGCCCTGCGGGTGCTCGCCCGTGACGACGGCATGGCCGTGGTGCACTGCGCGGCGGGCAAGGACCGCACCGGAGTGGTCTGCGCCCTGGCGCTCGCCGTCGCGGGCGCCACCCGGGAGGCGATCATCGAGGACTACGTCGCCACCGGCGAACGGCTGGAGGGCATCCTCGCCCGGCTGCGCGCCAGCCGCACCTACCGAGAGGACCTCGACTCGAAGCCGGCCGACAGCCACCTGCCGCGGCCCGAGTACATGGACCAGTTCCTGTCGACGCTGGACGACCGGTTCGGCGGCCCCCTCGGCTGGCTGCACACCCACGGCTGGACCGACGCCGACACCGAGGCCCTGCGCGGCCGGCTGCGCGACTGACCTCTGGCGCCGCCGAAAGCGGGGTCAGGTGAGGGTTTCGCCGCCGTCGACGGTGATGACCTGGCCGGTGACGTAGTTGTTGGCCATGAGGAAGACAGCCGCGGCGGCGGCCTCCTCCGCGGTGCCGAAGCGGCCGAGGGGGGTGGACGTTCCGGCGGCGGCGACCGCGTCGTCGGAGTCCAGCCCCGGCAGTGAGCGCAGGAGCGGGGTGTCGATCCGGCCGTAGCGGACGGTGTTCACGCGCACCCGCGCGGGGGCGAGTTCCACGGCGAGGGCCCTGGTGAGGGTCTCC
This sequence comes from Microbispora sitophila, assembly GCF_014892245.1. Lineage (NCBI taxonomy): Bacteria > Bacillati > Actinomycetota > Actinomycetes > Streptosporangiales > Streptosporangiaceae > Microbispora > Microbispora sitophila. The sequence goes on from NZ_JADBGC010000023.1 coordinate 117,948, forward strand.
ACGGCGCCGGCGACCGACAGTGGGACGGTCATTCCGGGGTAGGGGCGGACCACGAGGATCCCCGAGCTGAACGTGAGCGAGCCTCCCGCGGGAAGCCGGGTCGCCGCGGCGCGGGCGATGGCGAAGATCGTCCGGAGGGGGCCCGAGCCGAGGGTCGTGCGGATGTCGTCGGCCGACAGCCCGGTCAGGGGGCCGGCGCCGCTGATGCCGCCGGCGGTGACGTACACGTGGTCGACGTGACCCGCTCTGTCGAAGGCCTCGGCGAGGGTCTGCTCGTCTCCGCCGTCCCCGGGAACGCCCAGCACGGCGTCGTCGGGATCCTCGGCCGGGCCCGCACCGCGCGCCGGGGAGACACCGCGCACCCGGGAGACGGCGGCCTTCAGCCGCTCGGGGTCGCGGCCGACCAGCACGACGCGGGCGCCGGCCGAACGCAGCAGGACGCCCGCCGCCAGCCCGATGCCCGAGCTTCCGCCGACGAGGACGGCAGTGGTGCCGGAGAGGGTGCTCGGCAGCGGCGACCGGACGGGGATGGGTGTCGCAGTGCTCAATGTCTCAGTGCTCATCGGAGAGCCTTTCGATGAAATAAACCATCTGGTTGTTTTACTACTGCCCCGATACTGCCGCCTGGACGGAGAGGAGTCAACCGGATGGTTTAATTCGTTCATGGCCTACGACGCGGAGGACACCAGACGGCGGATCTTCGACGCCGCCGCCGCCGAGTTCGCCGAGCACGGCCTGGCCGGGGCCAGGGTGGACCGCATCGCGACGGCCGCCAAGGCCAACAAGCAGGCCATCTACCTGTATTACGGCAGCAAGGAGAAGCTGTTCGCCGCCGTCTTGCGGGCGAAGCTGGAGGAGGTCCGCGCCTCCGTCTCCATCGATCCCGACGCGGTGGCCGAGTCGGTCGGGCAGATGTTCGACTGGTATCGGGAACACCCGGAGCTGATCAGGCTGCTGCTGTGGGAGGCGCTGGAGGCGGGCGACGAACCCGAAGAGAGCGAGCGGGAACGGCGTGACGCTTTCCGCGAGAAGGTCGGCCGGCTCGTCGACGCGGGCGCGGTCGGCCACCTTCCCGAGGACGCGCGGGTCCGCGCCTGCCAGGACCTGCTGTTCACCATCATGGGACTGATCTCCTGGAACTTCGCGGTGCCCCGGATGTGCCGCCTCGTTTTGGACGAGGAGACCGAGCAGGCCGCCTGGGCCCGCCGCCGCGAGACGGTGGTCGAAGCCGCCCGCAGGCTCGCCACCGCCCCGGACGTCCCCGCGGCGCGGGCCCCGCAGTGAGCTGCTATTCCTCCCGATCGGGGAGGGCGACCACCTCGCCGCGGGCGGCCGAGAGCGCGGCGGCCTCCAGGACGGCGATGGTCTCGGCGGCGTCGTCCGGCTCGACCGGGGGCGGCGCGCCGTCCCGCAGGCAGGCCACGACGCCCTCGTAGAACCGCTGGTACGCCCCCGGCTCCGTGGGCACCGGGCGGGCCTCGCCCCCGGCCCCGAGCGTGCCCCAGCGTTCCGAGGACTCCGCGCCCCAGCCGGTGGTGCCCGCGCCGGAACTCCTGCCCGGGCCGAAGTCGGCGGCGTCCGGGCGCTCGCCCGCGCGCAGGGCCTCCTCCTGGGGGTCCAGCCCCCACTTGACGTACGACGCGCGGGAGCCGAGCACCCGGAACCTCGGGCCGAGGTCGGCGGCCACCGCGCTCATCCACAGGTGCGAGCGGGTCCCGTTCCGATGCGTCAGCGCGACGAACGCGTCGTCGTCGTTGCGGATCCCGGCCCGCCTGACGTCGCTTTCCGCGTACACGTGGGAGACCGGGCCGAACAACCGCAGGGCCTGGTCCACCAGGTGGCTGCCGAGGTCGTAGAGGGTGCCGCCGATCTCCTCCGGGCCGCCCGACTCGCGCCAGCCGCCCTTGGGCACGGGCCGCCAGCGCTCGAACCGCGACTCGAACCGGTGGACCTCGCCCAGCTCGGGCAGCAGCCGGCGCAGCGTCAGGAAGTCGCCGTCCCAGCGCCTGTTCTGGAAGACCGTCAGCATCAGCCCGCGGTCGCGTGCGAGCCGTACGAGGTCGCGGGCCTCCGCGGCGGCGCCGGCCAGCGGCTTGTCGACGACCACGGGAAGCCCGGCCTTGAGCGCCTCGGTCGCCAGGGGCACGTGAGTGCGGTTCGGCGTCGCGATCACCACGAGATCGCAGCGGTCCCACAGGTCGTCCGCGGCGGGGACGACGTCCGCGCCGGGGTGGTCGGCGCGGACGCGCTCGGCCCTGGCGGGGTCGCGGGTGACGACGGCGGCGAGGCGCAGTCCCGGCGTGGCGGCGATCAGCGGGGCGTGGAAGAAGGATCCGGCCGGACCGAAACCTGCCAGTCCGACGCGCATTTCGGGGAGATCTGAGGGCGGCATGAGGGGCGAGGCGTCCTTCGGGTGGGTCGGGGGCGGCGGCTTCGCGGCGGCTCAGGTGTCGCGGTCGTCCCGTTCGGCGAGGAACGCCTCGAACTGGGCGGCGAGCTCGTCACCCGTGGGCATCTGCGTCTCCTCGGCCAGCAGGCTCTCCCGTTCGGCGCCCGACTGGAACGCGTCGTACTGCTGCTCCAGGCCGCGGATGGCGCCGGCCAGCTCCTCGGACGCCGCGATCTGCTCCTCGATCTCGGTGTTGGTCTTGTCGGCCGCGTCCCTCAGGGCGTCCATGGGGAAGACCAGCCCGGTGCCGCGGGTGACGGCCTCCAGCGCCGTCACGGCGGCCTGCGGATACTCCGCCTGGGCGAGGTAGTGGGGCACGTGGATCGCGTAGCCGAGCGCGTCGTGGCCCTTCGCCCCGAGCCGGAACTCGATGAGCGCGGCGAGGCTCCCGGGCACGCGGACCTTGCCGAAGGGGCTGGTCTGCCCGTGGACGAGGTCGGGGCGCGTGGCGTGGGCCGTCATCCCGAGCGGCCGGGTGTGCGGGACGCCCATCGGGATGCCGTGGACGGTCACCAGCCTGCCGATGTTGAGCCGGGTCACCAGCATGCCGACGGCCTCGGTGAACAGCTCCCACTCCCGGTCGGGCTCCGGGCCGCTCATGATGAGGAACGGCGTGCCGGTGACGTCCTTGGTCAGGTAGACGGCCAGCTCAGGAGCGTCGTAGTCGCTCCAGTGATCGGTGTCGAAGGTCATCGTCGGGCGGCGTGACCGGTAGTCGAGCAGCCGGTCCACGTCGAAGGTCGCGATGACCCGGTGCTCCAGTTCGGCGAGGAGGTGCCCCAGGGCCAGCCGCCCGGCGGCGCCGGCGTCGACGAACCCCTCGAAGTGGTAGAGCAGCACCGGATCGGTCAGCTCGGGCAGGTCCCCGTCGAGCCGATAGAGATCCGTGGGGTCGGACACGTGTCCCAGCCTTTCTCAGGAAGTCTTTACCTACTGAACCTACGGGACCCCCGGTCGATTCCGCTCGATTCCGGGCCGGTCGCGGCGACCTTACCGTTGGACTATGGGGAACATGGAGCCGGACCCTGAGCTGGAGGAGTTCGCCACCAGGCTGTTCGACCTCGCGAGGTCGGGGCGTACCGAGGCGCTGTGCGCGTACGTCGACGCGGGCGTGCCCGTCAACCTGCGCAACCAGAAGGGCGACACCCTGCTCATGCTGGCGGCCTACCACGGGCACGCCGCCACGGTGCGCGCCCTGGGCGAGCGGGGCGCGGACCCCGACCTCGCCAACGACCGCGGGCAGACCCCGCTCGCCGGCGCGGTGTTCAAGAAGGAGCCCGAGGTCGTGCGGGCGTTGCTGGAGCTGGGAGCCGATCGCTACGCCGGGACGCCGTCGGCCGTCGACACCGCCCGCATGTTCGGAGACGACGAGATCGTCGCCCTCATCGAGGGCTGATCCGGCTGAGCTGATCCGATTGAGCCGTTCCGGCTGACCGGTGTGTCCGTAATTGTGGCAAGTCTGGCGAAGTTTATCCGGCAGGACCATGCTTGTCGGATGGCTACTGCGAAAGCGGATTCCCTCAGCGGGCGCCCCCTCCGCCTTCCCTCGCTCACCTGCCCCTTCCCGAGTGCGGTGAACCCGCACGTCGACGAGGTGAACCGGGACACGCTGGCCTGGCTGGCCGCCTCCGGCATGATCGCCGACGACGACCAGTTCGAGCGTTTCCGGCTCGCTCGCTACGGATGGCTCGGCGCGCGGACCTACCCGTACGCTCCCCGGGAGCTGTGCCAGCTCGTCACGGACTGGTGCGTGTGGCTGTTCGCGTTCGACGACGCCTACTGCGAGTCGGACCGGCGGGCGGCCGAGATCGCCCGGGCCCTGCCCCAGCTCTACAGCGTGGTCGAGGACAACGAGGGGGACGAACCGGTCGAGAACGTCTTCGCCCGCGCGCTCCTCGACATCAAGACGCGGATCAGGAAGCACGGCACCGCCGACCAGCTCGACCGGTGGCGCGCGACCACCAAGGACTACCTGTTCGCCCAGGTCTGGGAGGCCGCCAACCGGGAGGACGACGTCGTTCCCACGATCGACGACTACATCTTCATGCGCCGCAGGACCGGCGCGATGCTCACCGTCTTCGCGCTGATCGACGTGGCCGCGGAGGTCCCTCTCACGATGGACGAGTGGCGCCATCCGATGGTGCACAAGATGACCGAGCACGCCAACGACGTGGTCGTCTGGGACAACGACCTCATCTCGTACGCCAAGGAGCGGAGTGAGGCGAACATCCGCAACAACCTCGTCAGCGTGCTGGTCGGGCACACCGGCTGCACGGTTCAGGAGGCGATGGACCGGATCGGCGCGATGCGCGACGAGGCGGTCGCCGCGATGGCGGCGCTCAGCCCCGCCACCGAGGCGCTCGGCTCGCCCGCCGTCGACGCGTACGTGAACGGCCTGAAGTATTGGATCAGCGGCAGCGTGGACTACTCGCTGACCAGCTCCCGGTACGTCGGCGCCTGGCAGTGATCATCGGCCCCCGGCGGCCCGGTCAGTCCAGGTGGAAGTCGTCGAGGTCGTCCAGCGCGTACTCGACGAGGTCGCCCAGGCTGAACCGGGCCCCGGCGGCGTACGCCTCGTCGTAGGCGGCGTCGCCGATCAGCTTCTTGCACTCCTTGACGCACTGCTCGTGCTCCGTCGTGAAGAACGGCGACCCGAACTGGGGCAGCCCGAAGGTCCGCCAGTTGGCCTGGGCCGCCCCGAGGAGGGCCGCCGTCCGTTCCGGCTCGCCGGCCTCGAGGTTCAGCGTCGCGAGGTTGTCCACGCACAGGACGATCCCGAGCACGTCGTGGAAGTGCCGCTTGATGCGCAGCGCCTCCTTGCACGCCACCAGCGCCTCGTCGCGCCGGCCGGTCGCCCGGTGGACGAGTGAGGAGACGTACCAGGCGTAGGAGCGCAGCCACAGCTCGCCGCGCTCCTGGCAGACCTGCAGGCAGTCGACCAGCAGCGTCTCCGCCTCCTCGAACTCGCCCTGCGCGAGCAGAACCATGGACAACTCGACGATCGCGGGCAGCAGGCCCGGGTTCAGCTCCCGGCCACCACGGTGGAACTCGATCGCGACGCCGAGCAGCGCGGTGGCCTTCTTCGCGTCGCCCTGCAGCATGGCCGCGGTGCCCTGCATCTTGGTCGCGAGCAGCACCGCGCCCGAGTCGCCCACGCGCACCGCGTCGGTGCTGCACTGCTCGGCCGCGGCGAGCGCACCGGCCATGTCGCCCTGGGCGCTGCGGATGTAGGCCAGCACCCACAGCGCCTTGCAGCGTTCCTTGCTGGGCGAGGGGCTGGCCTTGAGTGCGCGGTCCAGGTAGATCACGCCCTCACGGGCGAAGCCGCAGGCGACCCACAGGAACCACAGGGCCGACAGCAGCTCCAGGCCGACGCGCTCCTCGCCCGGGGTGGACAGGCAGTACTCGAGCGCGACGCGGATGTTGTCGTGCTCCTAGCGCATCCGCGTGTACCAGTGGACCTGGCGCGGTCCCGACCACGAGTGTTCGCTGCGCTCGGCGAGCTGGAGGTAGTAGTCGCGGTGGCGGCGGCGCAGGTCCTGCGTCTCGCCGAGCTTGTCCAGCCACTCGCCGCCGTACTGCCGCAGCGTGTCGATCAGCCGGTATCGCTGACCGGCCGGGGTGGGGAAGCTCAGCAGGACCGACTTGTCGACCAGGCCGCCGATCACGTCGAGGATCCGGTCGGAGGGCAGGGCGTCGCCGGCGCAGACGTGCCGGGCGGCCTCGAGCTCGAAGTCGCCGGCGAACACCGACAGCCGCGCCCACAGCAGCCGCTCGGCCGGTTCGCACAGCTCGTGGCTCCAGCCGATCGCCGCGCGCAGCGTCTGGTGCCGCGGCAGCGCCGTACGGCTGGCTCCGGCGAGCAGGCTGAACCGGTCGGCGAGCAGCGCGAGGATCTGCTCGACCGATAGCGTGCGCAGGCGTACGGCGGCCAGTTCGATGGCCAGCGGGATCCCGTCGAGGCGGCGGCACAGCTCGGCGACGGCCGCGATGTTGTCCTCGTCCACCACGAAGTCGGGCACGACGGCGGAGGCCCGCGCGCCGAACAGCTCGACGGCCTCGTTGGTGAACGCGGGGTCCGAGGGGTTGTCGCCGGGCACGGTCAGCGGAGGCACGGCGGCCGTGTACTCGCCCGGCGCGTTGAGCGACCGCCGGCTGGTCGCGAGGATGCGCAGGTGCGGCGCCGTGTCGAGCAGTTCCTGGGTGAGCTGGGCGCAGGCGTCGACGAGGTGCTCGCAGGTGTCCAGGATGAGCAGGAGCTCCCGTTCGGCCAGCCATTCGGTGAGGGTGTCGGACCCCTCGCGCGGCGACTGGTCGGCGATGCCGAGCGCGGCCGTGATCGTGTGGTAGACCATCGCCGGGTCCTGCAGCCGGGCCAGGTCGACGTACCAGACGCCGTCCCTGAACTGCCGCCGCACCTGGTGCGCGACACGCAGCGCGGTGCGCGACTTGCCGACCCCGCCGATGCCCGTCACGGTGATCAGCCGGTACTCCTGCAGCTTCTGTCTCAGCGACGCGAGCAATCGCGTCCGCCCGACGAAGCTGGTCAGCTCCACGGGCAGGTTGCCCTCTTGCCGCCATCCTGCTGGCGTTGCCATGCCGCCTCACGGGGGGTTCGTCCGGCGTGCTCCCTGCTCCCGCATCGTACCTTTGCGTGCGGTTGGCTGTCCGGTGGTACGGGCGTGACGTTTGCCCGGCCGTGAGGCGGCGTGATCTCCCGTCGAGGCAAGGAGTCCCAGCGCCACCCGGCCGCCGCGCTGAGATTCCACGGCTCCCACCGCTCCCACGGCTCTCGTGGCCCTCGCGGCTTCGCGGCTCCGGGCAGAGCCAGTAGCATTGGCCGCGTGAGTGTGCAGCATCCGGATGACATGCGTCCGGTGGACCTCTTCGACGAGGGGCTGCCGGTGCTGCCTGACCAGACGAGCGACGACACCGACCTCGGGTGGGGCGATTGGCGCTCCGACTCCGACGTCTCCCACCTCCTGGAGGAACGCCCGCCTCACTGGGACTAGGTCAGACACTCCTCAGGGCACGGCCAGTTCGAACCAGACGGCCTTCCCCCTGCTCGTCGGGCGCACGCCCCAGGAGCGGGACAGGGACTCGACGATCAGCAGCCCCCGGCCGCCCTCGTCGTCGTCCGGTGACCTGTCGCGGACCCGCAACGGAACGCGGGCCTCGTCCTCGACCTCGCACCGCAGGACGCCGTCCCGCAGCAGGAGCGTGAGGACCGGCTCCCCTCGCCCGTGCCGCAGGACGTTGGCGACCAACTCGCTGACGAGCAGTTCGGCCACCTCGGGCACCTCGCCCGCCGCGCTGCCCGCCCAGTCCCGCAGCGCGGCGCGGACGAGCCGGCGCGCCCGGCTCGTGGAGGAGGGGACGGCGGGCAGGACCCAGGAGGCCCGGTGCGCGTCCGGCACGCCGTCGCCGGCCGCGTCGTCCGCAAGGAGCCGCTCCCACGGGAAGGCGTCGCCCGGCCGCCGAGCCATGGGGACCAGCGTGACCGTGCCCATGGACTCACGCGGCCTGGGCATAGCAGGCCCGGTGTGGGAGAAGGCTCCGGCCGTCGGGCAGCAGTTCGCCGGTGTCCTCGAAGACCACGACACCGTTGCAGAGCAGCCCCCACCCCTGCTCGGGGTGGAAGGCCACGAGACGGGCGGCGTCGTGATCGGGGGCGTACGCGGGCGGACACGGCGGGGTGTGCGGGCACATGAGTCTCACCTCGATCCTTCAGCGGGCGGCGGACAGTTCACGAAGATCCGGGACGTGCCGGCGGCCCGCTCCGGGCTCGCGCCGGACCCGCCCGGCGTCGGCGCGGCCGAGCCGTGGCCGGTTGCCTCGCCGGCCCACATCTCGGGGCGGTCGGCCGGCATCGCCGCCTCCTTCCGGGCCCCGGGCGATCTCACCCGCCGCGCGGTCGCTCGCCGACACTCCCTACGATGGCCTCTGGAAGGCCCGCCGTCTGCGCTGGCAGCCCCCATCCGACGGGGGGTGCCCACGGCACCGCGGGATGGTGGCTAGCTGCAATGACGCGGACGCGCTCCGAATGCCACTCTGAATATGTGCCCCTCAGGTGTCTCATCGTCGACGACAGCGACCACTTCAAGGAGGCCGCCCGCCTGTTGCTGGAGGCGGACGGCATCGCTGTCGTGGGCACGGTGTCCACCACGGCCGAGGCGCTCCGGTGCTTCCAGGAGCTGCGGCCGGATCTCGTGCTGGTCGACATCGATCTGGGCGAGGAGAACGGCTTCGACCTGGTCCTGCGGCTCTACGAGGATGCGGGGGACCGTCCGCCGCGGGTCATCCTGATCTCGACGTACGACGAGCAGGACTTCGCCGAGATGATCGCGACCAGCCCGGCCGTCGCCTTCCTGTCGAAGCCACGCCTGTCGGGCCGGGCGATCGACGAGATCCTGCGGGGCGCGGACGTCTGAACGGGCCGGACCGGCGGCACCGGTACGGCCTCAGCGGGCGTCGAGGAACGCGAGCACCGCGAGCACGCGGCGGTGGTCGTCCTCCGCCTCCGGCAGCCGCAGCCTCGACATGATGCTGCGCACGTGCTTCTCGACCGTGCCCTCGGTGATCCAGAGTTTGTGCGCGATCCCGGCGTTCGACCGGCCCTCCGCCATGAGGGAGAGCACCTCGCGCTCGCGCTGGGTGAGCTCCTCCAGCGGATCATGCCGGCGGCGGGCGTTGAAGAGCTCGGCCACGAGGCTGGGGTCGACGACCGAGCCGCCGTGGACGATGCGCTGGAGCGTCTCGACGAAGTCGGACACCGCGGTCACCCGGCTCTTGAGCAGGTAGCCGATCCGGTGCCCGGTGGCGAGCAGCTCCATCGCCTGCTCGACCTCGACGTGCGCCGACAGCAGCAGGATGCCCACCTCGGGGAACTCCGCGCGGATGACCTTGGCCGCTTCGACGCCCTCCGTCGAGTGCGCCGGAGGCATCCGGATGTCGACGACGGCCAGGTCGGGACGGCGTTCCCGCACCAGGGCGAGCAGCTCGGCCGCGTTTCCCGCCTGGCCGGCGACCTCGAACCCCGATCGCTCCAGCAGGCTCGCCAGCCCCTCGCGCAGCAGGACGTCGTCGTCCGCCAGCACCACTCGCATCGGAGTCTCGTCCACCGCTCTGCCGCCTTCGTCGCGTGCCGGTTCGATGCGGCGGGCAACGGCGTTGACCTGGGCTCTCGCCCGTACCTCTATCCGTCCTGCGAGGGTAGTGTGGCCTTGTGCGCGCGCGGTTGCTGTCGTTGCTGCTACGCGCGAGCCGCCCGCCTCTCCTGTGGGGCATCCTGACGGGCGCCGCATGCGTGGCAGCCGAGACGTTCATAGCCCTTGCGCTGGCGCAGGTGGCGCCCAGCAACGCCCTGGACGTAGTCTATCTGGCCGGCGTTCTCGTGGTCGCGTACCTCTGGGGCATGTGGCTCGGCGTGATCGTCGCCCTGGCCAGCGTCGTGGCGTACGACTTCTTCCAGGTCCCGCCCATCCACCAGGTCAGCCTCTTCAGCTCCTGGACGTGGGTGCCGCTGGTGGTCTTCCTGGTCGTCGGGTTGCTGGTGAGCGCGGCCGCCGCGCTGATGCGGTCCCTGGTCGTCGAGGCTGAGGAACGCCGCCGCGAAGCCGATCTCGACGCCAGGACGGCCCGTCTCCTCCTGCGGGCCGAGCATCTGCGCGGGGCGCTGCCGGTCGTGGCCCGGCGCCTGGCGCAGGGGCTCGGCCTGCCGTTCCTGGCCATCGAACTCGGACCGGTCGGCGAGGACCCGCGTCACACCGCGCTGCCGCTGGCCGACGACGGCGTCGGGATCGGCACGCTCGTCGTGCCCGCGGACCTGCCGGCGGCCATGATGCGCCGCCTGCGGGAGCGCGTGGTGCCCTCGCTGGAGACGATGCTGGTGGCGGCACGCGACCGCGAGGCCATCGGGAACGCCCTGGCGGCGAGCCGGGACGAGCTCGCCAAGATCGCCGAGGAGCAGGCCGCCCTGCGACGGGTCGCGACATTGGTCGCGCGCGGAGTCTCTCCGACCGAGATCCTTGGTGCGGTCGCCCGCGAAATGGGTCTGATCGTGAAGGCGGACCACACGGCGGTCGAACGGTACGAGCCCGACCGGACGGTCGTCCTGGTGAGCTCCTGGAGCTCGTCGGACCGCGGCTCGCCGCCGCCGGTGGGCTCGCGCCGGCCCCTCAGGGACACCGGCCTGTCCGCCCTCGTCCTGTACACGGGACAGCCCGGCAGGATGACGGCGGAGGAGGGGGCCGCCGGAGAATTGGACGGGTGGGCCAAGGACAAGGAGATCACCTCCGCGGTCGCCAGCCCCATCGTCGTCGAGGCGCGCCTGTGGGGCGTGATGATCGCCTTCTTCCGAGCTCGGGAGCCGCAGCCGGAAGGGGTCGAGGAGCGCATGCGGGACTTCACCGAACTCGTCGCCACCGCGATCTCCAACGCCCAGGCCCGCGACGAGCTCGCCGCCTCGCGGGCCCGCGTCGTCGCTGCCTCGGACGAGACCCGGCACCGCATCGAACGCGACCTGCACGACGGGGCCCAGCAGCGCCTCGTCTCCCTGGGCTTGCAGTTGCGCATGGCGGAGACCGCCGTGCCGCCGGATCTGCCCAAGCTCAAGGAGCAGCTGTCCCACACGGCCGAGGGCCTGACGCTGGTGCTGGAGGACCTGCGCGAGCTGTCCCGCGGCATCCACCCGGCGATCCTGTCCAAGGGCGGGCTCGGGCCCGCGCTGAAGATGCTCGCGCGCCGCTCGGCCGTTCCCGTCGACCTGCAGGTGCGGGTCGACGGGCGCCTGCCGGAGCGGGTCGAGGTGGCGGTCTACTACATCGTCTCGGAGTGCCTGACGAATGTGGCCAAGCACGCGCAGGCCTCGCTGGTGTGCGTCGAGGTCGAGGCGGCGGGCGACGCGGCGAGAGTCGGGGTCCGCGACAACGGGAAAGGAGGCGCGGACCCGGGCAGGGGTTCCGGGCTGATCGGTCTCATCGACCGCGTCCAGGCGCTCGGAGGCACGATCGAGGTCACCAGCCCGGTTGGCCATGGCACCACGCTGACAGCCGTGATTCCGGTCGGCAACGCCTGACGGAGCGGTCATGCCCCCCGGCCGGGCGGGGGATCGGCGAGCGGCAGGCGGACGACGAAACGGGCGCCGCCCTCCGCCGCCTCCTCCACGCCGATCGTCCCGCCGTGCGCCCGCACGATCTCCCGCGCGATGGTCAGGCCCAGGCCCGAGCCGCCCCGGCCGCGAGACTTCTCCAGCCGGACGAACGGCTCGAACACCCTTTCCCGGTCGGCTTCGGCGATGCCGCCGCCGTCGTCCGAGACGGCGAGTTCCGCATGGGCGCCCTCCTGCCGGACCTCCACCAGCACCCTGCTCCTGGCGTGCCGCTGGGCGTTGTCCAGGAGGTTGCCCAGCAGGCGGTGGATCTCGTGCTCGACGGCGTGGACCGCCACGCCGGGGATGAGCCGGAGCAGCACCGGCGACCGGTGTGCCCGGCTGGAGACCTCCGTCCGCACCAACTCCGCCAGGTCGGCCGCCATCCTCCCGTGGGGCGGCTTCGTCCCCGCCTTCAGGAGCAGCAGCAGGTCGGAGACGACCGCCTGCAGACGGTCCACGTCTCTCAGCGAGCAGTCGACGAGTTCGGCGAGGTCCGTCTCGGCGGGGTGCAGCCGGGCCTCCTCCAGCTGCGCCCGCACCCCGGCGAGCGGGGTGAGCAGCTCATGGGAGGCGTCGACCAGGAACCGGCGCTGGCGCTCGGCCTTGCGGTCCAGGCGTCTCCCGGCGTCGGCGAGCCGCTCCAGCATCCCTTCGGCGCGCCCTGGTAGGGCGGCCTCGTCCTCGCCGGGAGGGACGGGGACGCCGGTGTCTGGATCGCCGGTGGGGGCGGGGTCGTGGTGACACATGACATTCATCGCAACGCTGCCGTCGGTGTCGCGGCCCCCACCGGCCCGGCTGGCCCGGGAGGCGGCGTACGGCGGCGCCGGGCGTGTGGCGCGAGCGGTCGCGGCGCAGGCGCCGGGCATGGCCTGGGCGCCACTTGTCTCAGGTGAGTCATCGGTACCCGGTCACCTCCGGCTACGGTCGCGGCTGTGGCGGCGGTCTCGTACGTCCGGCGGGGCCGTACGGCTGTGGCCGATCGAGGACCGCGACGCCGGGCGTGAGGGGCGCCGGCCCGGGCTGTCCCCCGCCGGCTCCGATACCACCATGTGTCGGTCGGCGTCGGCCCGTCTGCGCTGGCAGCCTCCATTCCGGTCCCACCGCCAGCCGTCCCCGGGCCTTCCGGCTAGCTGGAAGGCCCGGGGACGGCGCGGGTCCTGTCAGGAGACGACGTCCCGGCGCCGGAAGCGGCGGAAGGCCAGGGCGACGAGAACCACCGAGTAGGTCACGGAGACCGCCACGCCCTTCACCATGCCGCTGTAGTCGGGCTCGGGCGCGAGCGCGTCGAGCCACGCGGCGTTCCAGAACGTGGGCAGGAACTCGCGCAGCGAGCCCAGCGCCTCGACCGCCTGCAGGATGCTGCTGACGATCACCAGGCCGACCGCGCCGCCGACCGCGCCGAGCGGGGAGTCGGTGCCGACCGACAGCAGGAAGGCGACCGCGGCGACCACCAGCTGGCTGACCAGGGCATAGCCGATCACGACGGCGAACTTGGGCAGCACGTCGGCGGCGGGGATCACCTCGCCGGTCCCCGGCACGGTGATGTCGTTCCACCCGAAGGCCAGCGTGCCGGCGAGCAGGGCCATCAGCGGAAGCACGGTCACCGCGGCGGCGGAGTACGCCAGCGCCACCACCAGCTTCTGGCGCAGCAGCCGGTCGCGGGGAACGGGCGCGGCCAGCAGGTAGCGCAGTGACGACCAGCTCGCCTCGCTCGCCACCGTGTCGCCGCAGAACAGCGCCACGGCGACGACCAGCAGGAAGTTGGCCGACACCGACAGGGCGAACGCCGCGAAGTTGAGGCCGCCCGCCGTGGCCAGGTCCGACAGGCGCAGGCTGCCCTGGCCCCGCCCGGCCGGCCCGAACTGGAACGCCACCACGAGCACCCACGGGAGGGCGAGCAGCACGCCGAACATCGCCATGGTGCGGCGCCGCCGCAACTGCCGCACGAACTCCACCCGCAGCGGCAGCGTGCGTCCCGGAGCGTAGCCGGGGGCCCGGCCTCCCGCGTCACCCCCGCGCGTGTCCGGCCCGTCCTGGATGCTCGGAGTGGCCCGCCCACCGTCGGGGACTTGTCCGGTCAGGTCCGGGGCCGGTCGCTTCGCCGGGCTCATCGGCGCTCTCCGATCAGGTCGAGGAACACGTCCTCCAGACGAGGGCCGGCGCCGTTGGCGGCCGGCGCGGTGCCGAGCAGGTCGCCGACAGGCCCGGCCGACACCAGCCTCCCGCAGTGCATGACGACCACGTGGGTGCAGGTCTGCTCGACCTCGGCGAGCAGGTGGCTGGAGACGATGACGGTGCGCCCCCGCTCGGCGTACGCCTTGAGCACCCGGCGCATCTCGGCGATCTGCGGCGGGTCGAGGCCGTTGGTCGGCTCGTCCAGCACGAGCAGGTCGGGAAGGCCGAGCATGGCCTGCGCGATGGCCAGGCGCTGGCGCATGCCCTGGGAGTAGGTGCGCACCGCGCGGTCCAGGGCCGCGCCGAGCCCGGCGATCTCCAGCGCCTCCTCCATGTGGGCGTCCTGCGGCGGTCGTCCCGTGGCCTGCCAGTACAGCTCCAGGTTGGCCCGGCCGGACAGGTGCGGCAGGAACCCCGGCCCCTCGACGAACGACCCCAGCCGCGACAACACCGGAGCCCCCGGCCGCACGCGGGTGCCGAAGATCCGGATCTCGCCCTCGTCGGGGTGGATGAGACCCATGAGCATGCGCATCGTGGTGGTCTTGCCCGCGCCGTTCGGCCCGAGCAGGCCGAGCACCTGGCCCTTCTCGACGCGAAACGACAGGCCGTCGACCGCCTTCTCGCCGTTGCGGTAGCGCTTGCCCAGCCCGCTGATCACCAAGGGCACCTCGGCCGACTCGGCGTCCACCGCCGGGTCGTCGCCTCCCGCCGTGCCGCGCCTGGCCCTGCCGATCAGCAGGAGCATGGTCGCGACCGCGATCGCGGCGAGCGGCATGGCCCACGTCCACCAGGCCGGGCCGGTGGCGGGCGTGCGCAGCGACGCGTCCCCGGGCAGTTCCAGCGCGGGGGAGTCCAGCGCGATCCGATAGACGGCGGGGGCGGCGGGCGTCGCGTAGCCCAGGTCGGTGGTCGACACGACCACCCGCATCCTGTGCCCGGCGTCGAAGCGCCTGTCGATGGCCGGGAGCGTCACCCTGACCGGCGTGCCCGCCTCGCTCGCGGTCACCCGCAGGGGCGAGACCAGGCTCGACGGGAGCACCGGGAGCGACCCCCCGGAGACGTCGTAGAGCTTGGCGAACAGCGTGGCCTCACCCGTGCCGTACACCCTGATCGTGATGGTGGGGCTGCCGGTGACCTGAGTGGGCCTGGACAGTGGGGCGGACTCGAAGGCGGCGGCCTGACCGGGCATGTCCAGCGCGATCGACGCGCCGCCGCCGTTTCCGCCGAGCAGCCCGCCGAGGCCGGGGACCGCCGAGATCGACGACGGCGACCCGCCCGCCGGGTTGGCGACCGGCTGCTGGGGGCCCCGGAGGGCGACGGTGGTCCGCTGCCCGCCCGGCAGACCCGGGTAGCGGTCCGCGGTCGCGTGCAGGAGCACCGGGCGGCGCGTGCCCGGGTCCCGGCCGCCGTCCCTGGTCACGGTGAACGCGGCCGAGTCACCGTCGCCGGCGGAGGAACCGGTTCCCTTGAGATAGCGGTCGAACCAGCCGGTCGTACGGTCGGACAGCCAGTCCGCCTCGCCGTCGCCGCCGTCGTGGCCTCCGTTGAACCAGACGACCTCGACCGGAGCGCCTGTGGCGGCGATGGCCCGGGCGTTGGCGTCGGCGTGCGAGAGCGGGAACAGCGAGTCGCGCTGGCCCTGGACCAGCAGCGTCGGCACCTTGATCCGGCCGGGCACGGAGATCGGGCTCGACCGCCGCAGGAGATCGACGGCCTCCTTGGAGGCCCTGCCGGTCTCGGCCACCTTCTGGTACATGTCGCAGATCTGCGGCAGGAACCGCCCGCACTGGACCTGCTCGCTCCCGGGCGTCCGCCCGGACCCCTGGCCGGACTCCCGGTCCCCGGACGTGTTCCCGCCGGACGGCGCGGCCTCGCCCGCCGCCGGGCCGGGAGCCGGGGAGGACGCGCCCGGACTCCGCCCGCCGGTGAGGCCGGCGAGACCGGCCGCGCCGAGACCACCGTCGGGGGCCAGCCGGTCGGCGGCGGCGCTGAAGAAGATGCCGGCCCACATCTTCTTGAAGACGCCGTTGAGCGGACCCTTGCCCGAGGCGTCGGGGAAGAGCGCGTCGGCGAGGTCGTACCAGGTGATCTGGGGGACGATCGCGTCGACCCGGCTGTCGTAGGCCGCGGCCATCAGCGCGATCGCCCCGCCGTACGAGCCGCCGGCGATTCCGACCCGCGGGTCGCCGGGGGCGTCGAGACGCACTTCGGGGCGTTCGGCCAGCCAGTCGATCAGCCCCCGCACGTCCTTGACCTCATAGTCGGGGGAGTTGAGCGCGATCTGCCCGGTCGAGCGGCCGAACCCGCGGGCCGACCAGGTCAGCACGGCGTAGCCCTGCTCCGCGAGCCGTCCCGCCTGCTCGCGCATGCTCTCCTTGCTGCCGCCGAAGCCGTGGGCGAGCAGCACGGCCGGGGCTCTGCCGCCGGAGGCCGGGGGATAGAAGGTGGCGTCGAGATCGACGCGCTGGTCGTCCGCCGGTCCGTCCACGACGGGGATGACCAGGTCGCGCCCCTTCACCACGGGGCCGGAGGGCCACAGGGCCCACGTCACGCCTCCGGCCATCAGGATGACCAGCGTGACCACGATCGCGAGGGCACGCCGCCCACCCGGAAACGTCATGTCGCGATGCTACTTGTCTCTGCTGAGAGACCGCTGAGGAGCCGCCGCGCCTGTGGATAACCGCCGGGACGGCGGGCGCGGACTCGTTCCGCGCGCGAATCGTGATGATGCATCGGGGTAAACCCTGATTGCGCCTCACCATAGGGAACGGCATCATTTCGCGCGTGAATGGAACGCCGCTCAAGCAGATCCCCGCTCGCGTGATCGAGTGGGCTCTTCCGTACTGGACCCGGGGGGAGGCTGGCAGGCAGACGCCGCAGGACCTTTTCCGGGTGCTCTACCTGGGCTGGCTCGCGGCGTTCGTCCTCAAGGTGCTCGGGTCGAGCTGGGACGTGTCGTGGCACTTCAAGTGGCTGCGCGACGACCTGGCCCCGCCGCACCTGCTCAACACGGTCGGCACGGTGATCGCGGTGGCGCTGACCATCGTGCACTGGTACACCGGCTACGGGGTGGACCGCACGTCCTCCCGCCTGATCGTGTGGGGCACCGGGGTCTTCCTCATCGCGATCCCGCTCGACCTGATCAACCACCGGGTCAACGGGATCGACATCACCGCGTGGAGCCCCTCCCACGCGCTGCTGTACATCGGCACCGCGCTGATGCTCGCCGGAGCGATCCGCGGCTGGTATGTCGGCTCGGGCCGGTACGCCGAGATCACCCGCGGCCGGCGTGCGCTGGTGCTGGGCGGCCTGTTCGCGTTCTTCCTGGAGAACGCGCACTTCCCCGAGTTGCAGCAGGAGTACGGCGTGCTGGAGCTGGCCTCCTGGGACCGAGGGCAGCCGTACGCCGAGCCGACGCTGCTCGAATTCGCGGCCAACCAGATGGGCCGGGGCGTCGACCGGGCCATGGTGCTCAAGTTCTCGCTGCCGATCCCCGACGTCGTCTACGCCGTGTACGCGGGGGTCGTGGGCGTCGCGATCCTGGTCTTCGCCCGCGTCATGGTCGGCCGCCGCTACACGGCCACCGCGATCGCCGGGGCGTACGTGGCCTACCGGTGCCTGATCTGGCCGCTGCTCGTGGGTGGCGGGTTCCCGCCGTCGACGATCCCGTTCTTCTTCCTGCTCGCGGGCCTCGGCGTCGACCTGGCCTTCCTGGTGCCGATCAGGCACCTGCGGCCGCTCGTGGGCGCGGTGCTCGCCACCGCCGGGGTGTACGGAGGGCTGCTGGCGCAGGACCGGGTGCTCGAAGCGCCGCCGTACGCGCCGGAGGCCTGGCCGGTGGCGCTCGCCGCGCTGGCCGTCGTGTGGTACGCGGTGGAGTGGTTCACCGGCCGCAAGGGACTGACGGCCGCCGCCGCGGAGGACAGGATCGCCGGGGAGGCGCGGCCCGCGGAGAGTGGGACCACGGCCGAGCCCGGCCCGTCGCGCGATGCCGCGCCCGCCGCCGGGCCGGAGGCGGCGTCCGAGGCGACGCCCGCGCCCGCCGCCGTGTCCGAACCGACGGCCTGAGGGCCGGCGCCCGCGCTCACGCGCCTTTCCCGAGCCGCTCCCTCGCCGGGGGCGGCTCTCGGCGTCTCGGGGGCGCGTCGGGCAGGGCCGTGGGTCAGGCGACCGGGGTCTTGGTCAGCGCGACCGCGACGCCGTACGCGAGGCCCATCACAGTGAGTTCCAAGGCCGCCCAGGCGGCGAACGCGGCCGGGGCCTGGCGCGTGACCGCCGGCAGCAACCGCCAGCGGATGTTGCCCCCCAGCAGTGCGATCACTCCGGTGAACACCGCCTTGGCGACCACGAGCCGGCCGTAGCCCGTCGTGACCAGCGACGCCGGGAAGCTCTCGGCGGGCGTGAGCAGAAGCTCCACCAGGCCGTTGAAGAGCCCGGACAGCCCCACGACGACCAGCGCGTACGTCGCCAGCCGGGAGAACCGGGGCAGCGTGCGGGCGAGCAGGTCGCGGTGGCGCGGCAGCAGGACGGCGAGCGCGACCAGGCCGCCCACCCAGGCGCAGGCCCCGATGACGTGCAGCTCCATCGAGACCATGCTGAGGTCGTGCCAGTACCAGTTCGAGGCGTGGCCGGTGACCGGGAGCGGCAGCAGGCCGAACCCGGCGACGAGCACCCGCAGCTCGGCCGGCACCTTCTCGCCGAACCGCACCGCGAGCATCCCCACGGCGGCGCTGGCCAGGGCGCACGACGCGCTCACGATCATGCCCTGCCCCGCGCCGATGCCGTCGACGTACGCCGCCACGTCGGGAAACGCGCCCGGGGTGACCTCGGCGGCGCTGAGGACGGCCGACACCAGCGCCGCCGCGCACCAGACCAGCGAGAACAGCACGGCCCAGTGCCGGGCCCTGGCGGCGACCGGCTCGGTCCTGTCCGGGTCGTCGAAGCCGAGGAGCTTGGGGAGCAGGCTGAGACCGATGGTCGCGGTGGCGGCCAGGTCGAGCACGAGCCGGACGACCGGCAGTCCGTACTCCACGACCGTGCCGGGCATGGGCAGCCCGGGCACCGTTCCCGGCAGCGTGAGCCAGGTCGCGATCACGACCGCGAGCAGGGCGCCCGCGGTCAGTCCGGCCGCCGGGACCCGGGCGCGGGCGTGCTCGGTCCCGGGGCCGGACCGGCCCGTGGAGACGCGAGGTTCGGAGGTCGTGGTCACGCGGCGCCGCCCGAGGCAGGGGAGCTTCCGGCGCCGGTCCCGGCGGCGGCGGAGCGTCCGGTGGACGGGCCTTCGGCGCCGGAATCCGCCGCCGACGCGCCCGCCGCCTCTGCGCCCGACCCTTCTGGACCGGTCGCGGAGGCCGCCCGCGCCGTCCCCGCCGCCGGGGGAGCCGGGATCGTCCCGTCGCGCAGGCGCCGGTCGTGCCGCACGAGCACGCGGGTGCACAGCGCCAGCAGGGCGGCGGTGACGGCCAGCAGCCCCCATACCCAGCTTCCGCCGCCCTGACCGGTCGTCCCCGTGCCGGTCGTCCCCGTGCCGGTCGTCCCCGTGCCGGAGTTCGCCGTGCCGGGCGCGGGAGTGGCCGCAGGCGCGGTGACCGCCCCGGGGGCCGCGCCTCCGCCGGTCACGCTGAACTTCACGGCGCCGGTGACCGGGTGGCCGTCGTTCGACACGATGCGGTAGCCGATCGCGTACGCCCCCGCGGGGGTGCCCGGCCGTACGCCGACGGAGACGTTCCTTCCGTCCACCGTGATCTCGCCCTGCTCGTAGTGGGCGCCGTCCGGTCCGGTGACGGCGATCCGCGCGAAGTCACGGCGTACGGCCTGGTCGAAGGTGAGCGTCACGGAGGCGGGCACGGCGTCGAGGACCGCGCCGTCCTTGGGGTCGCTGGCGACGAGCACGTCGTGGGCCCGCGCGGGCGTCGCGACCAGCATCACGGACAGCAGGGCCAGCAATGGCACGGCGAGCAGCCGCAGACGGCCACGCGGCGGCACGGCGAGCACCCGCAGACGGTGACGCGGCGGGACGGCGCGCGCGGCCGCCGGGGCCGGGGCGGTCCGTCCGGCCGTTCGCCGACCGCCGCGCGTGGGTGGGGCGTCGTTGCACATCCGGGCGACCTGGTCCACCTGCCTTGCCTTCCTTTTTGCCGGGCGCCGACCCAGCCATGGTCCCACTGATCGCGGCCTGCGCATGCCGCGCGGCGAACCGGCGACGGCTGCGGACCGTGCCGTGGTGATCGGTTCCGGTGATGTGCCGGGCGCCGTACGCATTCTCCTGATTGGGTGGACGACGGGCCGGATCCGGCATTCGGCACCGTATTCGGCACCGTGCGTCCCTCGTGACGAGCGCCGCGAAGGAGGAGCTGATGACCCCCCAGCCGACAGTAGGCGGATCCGAGCGGAGCGAGGCGCCGGTGCGGCGCTCGCCGTGGCTGACGATCGTCGTCATCTACGTCGCAGGCGTCGTGGCGGCGATGAGCTACGGCAAGTTCTCCGCGGTCGGGCCGTCGATGGCCGACGAGCTCGGGCTGTCGCTGTCGCGACTGGGCTGGGCGATCTCGGCGGTGGTCGGGGTGGGCGCCGTCGCCGGGCTGCCCGCCGGGTATCTGGTCCGCCGGTTCGGCGCGGGCAGGTCGCTGATCGCCGCCCTGGCGCTGATGGTGGCGGCGAGCGCGCTGAGCGCGGCCGCGGGGAGCTTCGCCTGGTTGCTGGCCGCCCGCGTCGCCGAAGGCGCCGGCTACCTCGTGGTCACCATCGCCTGCCCGGCGCTGGTCCTCCATCTCGCCGAGGAACGGGACCGGGGGGTCGCCCTGTCCGTCTGGGCGACGTTCGTCCCGGTGGGCATCGGCGTGAGTACCCTCGTGGGCGGCGCCGCCGGCGAGGCCCTCGGCTGGCGCGGCTGGGTGCTGCTGATCGCGGGACTGACGCTGCTGATGGCGGTGGCCGTCCGGGTGAGGCTGCCGCGGACGTCCGTCTCCGGCGCGGCCGCCGGGCCCGTGCCCGGCGCGCGGGCGCTGGCGTGGCCCGCGCTGCTCACCGTGTCCTTCTGCCTGATGGTGCTGGTGACGATGCCGGTGGTCGTGCTGCTGCCCACGCTCCTGATCGACGAGCACGCGAGCTCCGCCGGCGCCGCAGGGGCCCTGACCTCGGCGATCTCATTCGTCGGCGTCCTCGGCGGGCTGTCCGTGGGCGTTCTGCTCCGGCGGCGCGTGCCGCTCGCCGTGCTCGCCGTGTCCGGGCTGCTGGTCGTGCCGGCCGCCTGGCTCGTCTACGGCGCCGACGCTCCGCTGGCCGCCGCGGCGACCGGCGCGGGGATCGTCTCCCTGGAGAACGGGCTGCTGGGCGCCTTCGTCTTCGCCGCCCTTCCCCTCGTGCTCGAGCGCCTCGACCACGCCGACGTGGGCACCGGAATGGTGGCCCAGATGGGCAGTCTGGGCGCGCTCGTCGGCCCCCCGCTGTTCGGTCTCGTCGCCGGGGCCTCCGGGTTCGGGGCCGTCGTGCCGGTCATCGCCGCCGGGATGCTGGCCTCGGTCGGCGGGATGCTGCTGGTGACCAGGAACGTCGCCCGCCGTTCCCGGGGCCTCGCCGCCGGTGGATGAGAAGGTCCCCGGACGGCGCGACGCCCGGCGGTCTCCCGACTTGTGATCGGCTGAGACCGCCGGGCGTCGGCTCCGGGCCGTACCGGTGTCACCGGTCCGGGACGGCCCGGAGGCTATGCCGTACGTCCGGGCGAGCCGCCGCGGGACGTGCGGGCAAGGTCGTGGGTCAGAGCTTGGTCCAGAGCGCGGGGACGTTCGGCGGCTCCCAGCCCGCCAGGGCGGTGTGCGGCTGCCGGCACTGGTAGGCCGCGCCGCCGTAGGTCACCCGGTCACCCGTCGCGTACGCCGTGCCCGCCGTCCAGGCGGGGTAGCCGCCGGGGCTCGCCGACGGCGAGACCGACGGTGAGGCCGAAGGTGAGGCGGACGGCGAGGCGCTGGGCGACGGGCTGGGGGACGGGCTGGGAGACCTGCTGGGGGAAGCGCTGGGGGACGCGGACGGCGAGGCCGACGGTGAGGCGGACGCGCAGGGTCCCTGGTCCAGCCACACCTGGGCGTTGCCGGGCGTCTCGCCCTGGGACCACCACTGCGCCTTCCACGTGTGACCGGCGTACGAGACGAGGTTGCCGCCCGTGTAGACGGTCGTGGACGACCACGCGGGGGCCGTGCACGTCCCCGCGGACGGCGACGCGCTGGGCGACGCCGACGGGGAGCCGGACGGGGAAGCCGAGGGAGACGCGGTCACGCCGCCCCTGGCGAGGTCCTGCGTGATGCCGTACGTCGCGCCGCCGAAGGTGACCGTCCAGTTCGAGGGGGTCGAGGTGGGCAGGTAGTAGACGAAGGCGACGTCCACGGAGGCGCCCGGCGCGAGGGCCTGCCAGCTCGGCAGCTTCAGCGACACCCGGTTGTAGTCGCCCTTCAGGCCGCCGACGTTGTTCGACGCGGTGTGGTCCCTGCGGATGATCGTGGAGCCGAAGCCCGACTGGTCGGCCGCGTTGCCCGGGGCCGAGGTCGCGTAGTCGAACTGGAATTCCGTCCCGCCCGGCAGCGTCACGCCCGACTTGTTGGTGATGTGGATCTTCGGGTTGATCGGGTAGTTGTTGTCGCCCAGGGCGAAGTCGCGGAACTCCACCGAGATGTCCAGCTCCTGTGCCGGGATCGGGGTGGTCGCCCGCACGCTCCCGTACGGCGCGGCGGCCTTGAACTTGTCGTACATCAGCGTGGTCAGCGTGGTGCCGGGCTCGTACTGGCCCTTGGCGGAGTTCCAGCCGTAGTCGCCGGCCAGCTCCCAGATCATCGTGCCGCCGATGCCCCTGGAGATCACGTAGTCGGCCTTGGCCGTCACCGACTGGTCGTCCTCGGTGGACAGGAACACCTTCTTGGTGGAGTTCCACAGCCAGGGGGCGGTCAGCGTCGAGTCGTAGTAGCGGGCGTAGGTGCCGGTCAGCGACGTGTCGGTGACGCCGTAGGAGGCCAGGTAGTCGCCGAGGATGCCCTTCTCGAGGTTCTTGGCGTGCCACATCGGGTTGGAGCCCGCCGGGGACTCCTTGCCGTTGTCGTCGAGGTCGTGCCACAGGTTGTCGATGCCGACCGCGCCGTCGCCGCAGCTCGTGAGGCCGGAGCCGGCCGGGCAGGTGGTGGCGGGGGCGGTGCCCCACAGGCCGTTCGTGCCGCCCTGCACGTTCTTGAACCCTCGGGTGTAGTACGGCAGGCCGATGTTGATCCGGCCCGGCTGCATGGCCCCGCGGAAGTAGTGGTAGGCCCAGTCGGTGTTGAGGTAGCCGATGCCGCCGTACTGCCCGGCCCCGTACACGCCGGCGGCGGCGAGCTCGCCGTCCTTGCCGTCGTCGAAGAGGTAGGCGTTGGGGCCGACGTACTTGTTCCACGCGCCGTGCAGGTCGTACGACATGATGTTGACGTAGTCGAGGTACTGCGTGACCTGGTAGGTCTCCATGCCGCGCAGCAGCCAGCCGGACGCGGGCGCGGCGACGGTCAGCATGTAGTACTTCCCGTCGGCGGCGGAGGCGCGGTCCAGCTTCTCGCGCAGCGTCTTCATCAGCGCGACGTAGCCCTTCATCAGGGTGCCGCGCTTGCCGTTGGCGATCGGCCAGTCGAGCGGGTTGCCCGCGTCCTTGTTCGAGGTCGGGTACTCGTAGTCGATGTCCACGCCGTTGAAGCCGTACGTGCGCAGGAACGACACGACCGAGTCGGCGAAGGCGTCGATGCCGGCCTGGGTCGAGGTCATCGAGTAGAAGCCGCCGCTCGCCTGACGCTTGCCGGCGTCGTCGATGTATCCGCCGGTCTCGGCCCAGCCGCCGACGCTGACGAGCGTCTTGGTGTTCGGGAACTGCTTCTTGAACTTGTTGAGCAGGTTGAAGTGGCCCTTGTAGGAGTAGGCCGGGTCCATCTCGGCCCCGGCGACGCCCGGCCAGGTCATGCCGATGGCCGGGTTCCTGTCCGTGTTCGACCCGACGGAGATCTTGTTGTCCGGCCCCACGTGGGCGAACGCGTAGTTGATGTGGGTGACCTTGCCCCAGGGGATGTCACTGGCGAGGTAGCGGGTCTGCCCGTTGGAGCCGTCGCGCCAGCCGGTGAAGTAGCCGATGATGCGGCGGGGGTGGTCGGCGCCCATCTTCTCCCGGCCGTCGGTGTCGTAGGCCAGGCAGTAGGGGACCTCCACGCCGGGCGTCCGGTAGAGCCCGTCGGGCCGGCACGCCTCGTCGCCGGCCGCCGCTCCGGCGGTGCCGCCGGTCGCGGCCAGTGCCACGGCGCCGGCGGCGAACGCGATGCAGACCGCAGAAGCGGTCCGCGCTAACGATGATCTCAACAGGCGCACAGCCATACCTCCGACAGGCGAAGTGCCGATCCTCCACACCCCACCCCCCAGGGGTTGATCGGAACGTAAGCCGCCGGAACAGCCGCGTCAATGCTTTCTATTAAGAAACTTTCCTTTTAATCGGCACTTAAGGCGAGCTTGATCAGGCCAGCAGCCAGCCGTACAGCCAGGCGAGGAACGCGAGGCCGGTCAGGGCGGGGACGATCTTGGCGGCGGCCGCGTTCAGCCGGAACGCCTCGACGATCGACAACCCGGTGGAGACGAGGGCCAGCAGGCCATACCAGGCCAGGGCGTGCGGCACCCCGATCGCGAGTGTGGTCCAGTCCTGGATCCCCGACAGGCTGAGCGCCGACAGCGCGCCCAGCGCGACGCCTGCCAAGCCCGCGAGCGCGCTCAGCCCGCCGCCGCGCCTGCGCACCAGGGAGACCAGCCCCGCGACGAGCTGGACGGCCGACACGAGCAGGAAGACCGCGGGGACGGCCAGCGGGATCGGCGACCGGGACAGCCGGTAGACCGAGGACGTGAGGAGCAGGTCGCCCGGCCGTACGACCGGGTACGGCGCGGCGCCGGGGTCGCACGAGCGGGCCGTCGCGGCCGGGTCGTCGAGGAACGCGGCGATCATCTGGCGGCCGCAGCCGCTCGACAGGAAGACGGCGTGCCCGGTCCCGGCGAACTCGGCGAACCGTGCGCCCGGCACGGCCGACACCGCCTGACGCGCGGTCTCCGGGGGTGTGGTGGGGTCGTACTGGCCGCCGAGGACCAGGATCGGCGGCGCCGCCCCCTCCGGCGACGCGGCGTCCGGCGACGCGGCGTCCGGCGAGGCCCCTTCCGACGAGGCGGGGGTGACCGACGCGTGCGGGGTCAGGAGATCGGCGTCGGCCCGCGCGGCCGGCAGGCCCCAGGCGTCGCAGACCGCCGCGTCGACGACCCCGGTGAACAGCCGGGGGCCCCGCGAGTCGGGGAAGGAGTTGTACGGCGCCTCGTCCTGGCACTGGACGGCGTAGTACAGGCCCCACTCGTGCGAGGTCAGCCCGTCGCCGGCCGCGTCGACCAGGGGTTGCAGCAGTTCGGTGCGCCCGGAGGCCAGCCCGTCCACGAGGGCCGGCACGATCGGGATCACGTCGGTCTCGTGCAGCGCCTCGCCGAGGATCGTCGCCACGTCGTCCCCGTTGAGCTGCACCGTCAGCCGCTTGCGGGTGAGCGGGTCCCGGGTCTCGTACGCCGCGGGGTGCGCGTTGAGCGCTTTCACCATGGCGTCGAACCGGGCGGCGATTCCCAGTTTGGTCATCGTCGCCGAGAGCGCGGCGGACGACTTGTCGTACCAGCGGGAGCCGGCGGGAAGCAGGGAGTCCAGCACGACCCCCCGGGTGCCCTGCGGGTCGCGCGCCGCCGCCAGCAGCATCGGGCGGGTGGAGTAGCTGACGCCGAACAGGTACCACCGCGGGTAGCCGAGCGCGGTCCGCAGGTCCACGACGTCGGCCGCGATCTCGGCGGTCCGGTAGCCGCGCAGGTCGACGTGCTCGCCATCGAGGCGCGACTGGCAGGCCAGCGCCTGCCGGGTGAGCGGGGCGGTCTCGGCCGACGCGGGCCCGGGCGTGCGCAGGGTGTCCACGACTCCGCGGACGATCTCGGGGCAGCTCAGCCTGGGCTCCGAGTAGCGCCCGCCGCGCTGTTCGAGGACGACCACGTCGCGGTCGGGGAACATCTGGCTGAGGAACCCGGTGAGCTGGAGCGAGCCCGATCCCGGCCCGCCGCTCATGTAGACGACCGGGTCGGCCGCCTGCCCGCCGGCCTGCGCGGGCGCGCGGTGCACCGCGTAGCCGACCTTGATGGTCCTGCTGTTGGGCACGTCACGCCGCTCGGGGGCGAGGAGGTAGCCGCAGGTCGTGCCGGACGGCACGGCGACCGTGCAGGGGTGTTCCTCGACGGACCCTTCCGCCGCTTCGGCCGCCCGCTCGCGGTGAACCGCGGACGCCGGGCCGGTCACCGCGTGCTCCGCGCCCCGCACCGTCCCGGACCACGCTGTCCCGGCCCGCACCGTCCCGGCCGCGTCACGGATCGGCGCCGCGAGGGCCGCCGACCCGGAACCTCCCAGAAGCATGAGCGCCGCGGCGAATGCCGTGACGGCCGCTCCACGCGAACTCCGCAACCGTCAGCCCCGTCCCGCGAACCCGGCGATATCCGCAGAAACCTTAGCGTGTTCGTCGGTCATCCCGCCCCCATTCGTCCAAGCGCTCCCATTTTGGACGATCATGGATCGGTCCCGGTTTCACCGGGGCCGGGCGGTGCTCTCCCGGACCACCAGGTCGGTGGACAGCTCGACGCGGCGGGCCTCGGTGTTCTCGCCCCGGCCCATGGCCAGCACCATCCGCGCGGCCAGCGCGGCCATCTCCTCCAGGGGCTGGCGCACGGTGGTCAGCGGCGGCCACGCGGACCGGGACAGCGGCAGGTCGTCGAAGCCGACCACGCTGAGGTCCTCGGGCACCCGCAGACCCCGCTGCCGGGCCGCCTCGAACACGCCGAACGCCTGCATGTCGCTGCCGGCGAAGATGGCGGTCGGAGGGTTGTCCAGCGAGAGCAGCGCGTGACCGGCGTCGTGGCCGGAGTTGACGAGGAAGTCGCCGTACCGGATGAGCTCCGGGTCGATGGACACTCCGGCCGTCTCCAGCGCGGCGCGGTAGCCGTCGATCCTGGCCCGGCTGCACAGCATGTCGGGCGGGCCGCCGATCATGCCGATCCGGGTGTGCCCGAGGTCGAGAAGGTGGCGCGTGGCCGCGAGGCCGCCGTGCCAGTTGGTCGCGCCGACCGACGCCACTCCGGGCGGCGGCTCGCCCTCGGGATCGACGACGACGAACGGGATCGAGCGGGCGCTGAGCTGGCCCTGCTGCCGCACCGAGAGCCGGGAGCTGACGATGATCACACCGTCCGTGCGCCGCGCCGCGATGCGCTCCAGCCAGTCACGGCCGGGGCCCGCGTGGGTGTGCAGCACGGAGATCACCACGCTCGCGGCGGCCTCGTGCGCCGCCTGCTCGGCCCCGCGCACCAGCTCCATGGCCCACGGGCTCTCGATCTCGGCGAAAACCAGGTCCAGTAAACCGACCGGGCCGTCGCCCTGCCCCGTCCTGCGCTGGTATCCGTGCTTCTGCAGGAGGCGCTCCACCCGCTGACGGGTCTCCGGCGCCACCTCGGGACGGCCGTTGATCACCTTTGACACGGTCGGAACGGAGACTCCGGCCTCCTCCGCTATCTGGGCGATGGTCACCCGCCTCTTCACTGGCATGAAGCAGATCGTAGCCGAAAGTTTCGGGAGACCTGAACCGGTTCCTCCTGATGAGGCGCCGGACCGCCGTGATCAAGCCGCGAGCGCCCTTGACGCTCAACCTCAGCTTTACTTATCCTCCGGACCACGAAACATTCGGATGCTAGCCGAAACTTTCAGAACGACCGTCAACAGCGGGTAGCGGAGGAGGAGGCGGGGCCGTCGCCCTCCGGCCACGCCGCCTGGTTTCGAGGATTCGCCGGTTTCGAGGATTGAGGAGAATCGATGACGCTGCTGCGCGTGTCCGGATCCCGGCTGGTAGACGAGGCGGGCGACCCGGTCAGGCTGCGGGGGGTCGGCCTGGGCGGCTGGCTCAACATGGAGAACTTCATCACCGGCTACCCGGCAAACGAGTCCTCGATGCGCGCGGCGGTGCGGGAGGTGCTCGGCGAGGAACGCTACGAATTGTTCTTCGACCGCTTCCTGACCTCGTTCTTCACCGAGGCCGACGCCGACCTCCTGCGGGACATGGGCGTCAACTGCGTGCGCATCCCGGTGAACTACCACCACTTCGAGGCGGACGACCGCCCGATGGAGATCATCGAGCGTGGCTTCCGCCACCTCGACCGGGTCGTCGGCTTGCTGGGGGAGCGCGGCGTCTACAGCGTCATCGACCTGCACGCGCTCCCGGGGGCGCAGAACCAGCACTGGCACTCCGACAACCCCACCCACGTCGCCTCCTTCTGGCAGCACCGGCACTTCCAGGACCGGGCGGTTCACCTGTGGGAGGCGCTGGCCGACCACTACAAGGACAACCCGTGGGTGGCGGGCTACAACCCGATCAACGAGCCGGGCGACCCCAGCGGCAGGGTGGTCGGGCCCTTCTACGACCGTCTGGTCAAGGCGCTGCGCGCGGTGGACCCCGCCCACGTGCTGTTCCTCGACGGCAACACCTACTCGACCGACTTCTCGGTCTTCCATGAGGTCTACGAGAACACCGTTTTCGTCTGCCACGACTACGCGCTGGCCGGGTTCGCCCACGGCGGCCCCTACCCGGGCTTCACCCGGGGCGAGTGGTGCGACCGCGACGAGCTGGAGCGCACCTTCGCCCGCCGCACCGCCTTCCAGCGGGAGACCGGCACGCCGATCTGGGTCGGCGAGTTCGGGCCCGTCTACATCGGTGACCCCTCGGTGGACGAGCAGCGCTACCAGATCCTGCGCGACCAGCTGGAGATCTTCGACGCGTACGAGGCCGGCTGGTCCATCTGGACCTACAAGGACGTCGGCCTGCAGGGCCTGGTCTGCGCCGGCGGGTCGTACATGGAGCGGTTCGGGCCGTTCATGGCGAAGAAGAAGCGGCTCGGCGCCGACCGGTGGGGCTCGACGATGGAGGAGACGGCGAGCGAGCTCGCGCCGCTGCACCGGCTGATCGACACGGAGTTCCCTTCCTGGGACCCTTACCCGTGGGGCGCCCGTTACCAGACCGACGACCTCATCCGGCACATCCTGATCGCACAGGCGCTGCTGCTCGAGTACGCCGAGCTGTTCCGCGGGCTGGACGACGACGAGCTGCTCACGCTCGCCGACTCCTTCGCCCTGTCCAACTGCACCCGGCGTGAGCCCCTGATCCGGCTTCTCGCCGACAACCTGGCCGCGCGCTAGCGCGGCACGAGGAGACCCCCCGATGCGCAGCCTCCGTTCCCGGGCGGCCGCGGCAGTCCTGTGCCTGTTCATGGGACTGCCGGTGGTCGCGGCGAGTGCGGCACCCGCCGACGCCGCGGCCGTGCAGGTCGCGAAGTACGACTTCGAAGACGGCACCACCCAGGGATGGGGGCCCAGAGGCGGCGGGGTCGAGGTCGGCGCGACCTCCGACGCCGCGCACTCGGGGTCGCGCTCTCTGCTCACCTCCGGCCGCACCGCCACCTGGCACGGGGCGTCCATCAGCCCGCCCTTCCAGAAGGGCGTCACGTACCAGGTCACGGCGTACGCCCGGATGGTGAGCGGGGAGCCGTCGAGCACGATCGCGCTGACCGTGCAGCGCACACCCGACGGCGGCGACACCACCTACGAACGGGTGGCCGCCGCCACCGTGACCGACGGCGGCTGGGCCGAGCTGTCCGGCACCTACTCCTTCGGCGCCGACTCCACCGGCCTGCAGCTCTACGCCGAGAGCTCCGAGGCCACCGCGAAGTACTACATCGACGACATCGTCATCACCTCGGACACCGACCCCGCGCGCTCGGGCCTGAGCACCGACTTCGAGACCGGCACGGCCCAGGGCTGGTCGCCGCGCGCCTCGGCGACCCTGACGGCGAGCACGGAAGCCGCGCACGGCGGCTCCCACAGCCTCGCGGTGACCGGCCGCTCGGCCTCCTGGGACGGCCCGGCGATCAGTGTGCTCGGCAAGATGGCCAAGGGGTCGAAGTACACGCTGTCGGCCTGGGTGCGCCTCGGCCCGGACACGACCGCGGGCAACCTCGGCCTGTCGATCGAGCGCCGGACGAACGGCACTCCCAGCTACGAGCGGGTGGCCGCGCCGAAGGCCGTCTCCGAGGGACAGTGGGTGCGGCTCACCGGCACCTACACGCTCGCGTACGACGTGGACTTCCTCAGCGTCTACGTCGAGTCCGACACCGGCACGTTCCCCTTCTACCTGGACGACTTCACGCTGACGTACGTCGAGCCCAAGCCGATCCAGACCGACATCCCCTCACTGAAGGACGAGGTGCCGTTCACGCTGGGCGCGGCCGTCGCCCGCGCCCAGACGCTCGGCGAGCACGGCGACCTGCTGCTCAAGCACTTCAGCGGGGTCACCCCCGGCAACGACCTCAAATGGGACGCGACCGAGCCGCGCGAGGGCGAGTTCACCTTCGCCGAGGGCGACTACCTGGTGAACTACGCCGTCCAGCACGGCCTCACCTTCCGCGGGCACACGCTCGCCTGGCACAGCCAGACGCCCGACTGGGTGTTCAAGGACGGCGACCGTGACCTCACCTCCTCGCCCGAGGACAAGGCGCTGCTGCTCAAGCGGCTGGAGAACCACGTGAAGACGCTGGTCGGCCGCTACAAGGGCAAGATCGCGGTCTGGGACGTGGTCAACGAGGTCGTGGACGAGAACCAGCCCGACGGCCTGCGCCGGTCGAAGTGGTTCCAGATCACCGGCCTCGACTTCATCCGCACGGCCTTCCGCGTCGCGCACGAGACCGACCCGGCCGCCAAGCTGTTCATCAACGACTACAACACCGAGTTCCCGCGCAAGCGGCAGGCGCTGTACGACCTGGTGAAGAAGCTGAAGGCCGAGGGCGTGCCGATCGACGGCGTCGGCCACCAGCTCCACCTCAACATCGAGCAGCCGCCGGCTTCCGAGGTCGAGGCCACCATCTCGACGTTCGCCACGCTCGGGGTGGACCAGCAGATCACCGAGCTGGACGTGAGCGTCTACCCCGACTTCGTCTCCACGTACGACGAGGTGCCCGCCGAGGTGCTCGCCGAGCAGGGCTACCGCTACAAGGAGCTGTTCGACGTCTTCCGCAGGCACAAGGCCCAGCTCAGCTCGGTCACCGTGTGGGGCCTGGCCGACGACGCCACCTGGCTGTCGACCTTCCCGATCACCCGGCTGAACGCCCCGCTGCTCTTCGACGACGAACTCCAGGCCAAGCCGGCGTACTGGGGCATCGTGGACCCGGCGAAGCTGCCGCCCTTTGCGCGCAGACTGGAGGCCCCCGCCGCGACGCCGAAGGTGGACGGCGGTCGCGACCTCGAGTGGGACCTGCTGCCCGACGCCCCCATCGCCCGCGTCGGCGACGTGTCCGCCGGATTCCAGGCCCGCTCGTCGGCCAAGTGGCTCTACGTCCTGGCCGAGGTGCGCGACCCGAGCAACGACCGAAGCGACCGGGTCACGTTCACCGTGGGCGGCACGCCGTACGCCGTCCGGCGCGACGGCGGCCACCCGCGCGGCGTCGACGCGGCCGTGAAGAAGACGGCCGGGGGTTACCGGGTGGAGGCGCGACTCCCGATCGGGACCGACGTCACCGTGTCGGTCGCGGACGCCTCCGGCGGCTCGCAGACCTCCTGGACCGGGAAGGTCACCGCTACGCCCGCGGTGAAGCTGACCACCGCACCGCGTCGGCAACCGGTGGTCGACGGCACCGTCGACCGGGCCTGGGCGGCGGCGCCGGAGATCCGCACCGCCACCTGGATCCAGGGCACGTCGGGGGCGACCGCGCGGGCCCGGGCCCTGTGGAGCGGCGACACCCTGTACCTGCTGGCGCAGGTCGCCGACCCCACGCTCAGCGAGCAGTCGGCCAACCCGTGGGAGCAGGACTCCGTCGAGTTCTTCGTCGACCCCGGCAACGGCAAGACCAGGGGCTACGGCGACGACGACGGCCAGTATCGGATCAGCTTCTCCGGGAAGACGTCGGCCGGAGGCCCGCTCGACCCCGCCGCCATAGCGGGCAACCTGACGGCCGCCGCCAAGACCGTCCCCGGCGGCTACGTGGTCGAGGCCGCCGTGAAGCTGCCCACGATCACGCTGCGGGACGGCACGCTGCTCGGCTTCGACGTCCAGGTCAACGACGCCACGGGCGCCGCCAGGACCGGCGCGGTGACCTGGAACGACGCCACCGGGCAGGGATACCGGGACACGAGCCACTGGGGCGTGCTCCAACTGCGGTACTGAACTCCGGCACTGAACTCTGGTACTGAGCTCCGGCACCGGACCTGCCGCAGGGACCCGATGCAGGGATGCAGCGAAGAGGACCAGCGCAGGGGCCTGGCGCAGGGAGGCCCCGTGCTGGAAGGCTCTGCGCTGGAAGGCCCTGCGCTGGAAGGGGCCGGCGCACCGTGTCCGTGCCGGACGGCCCGGTTCCCCACATGGGGAACCGGGCCGGTCACGTTCGAGGAAGGAACGAATGATCGACGGAGTCGACGGCTGGGAGTACCGGAACCCGGTCATCCCCGGGTTCCACCCCGATCCATCGGTCTGCCGGGTGGGCGAGGACTACTACCTGGTGACCTCCAGCTTCGAGTGGTTCCCCGGAGTGCCGATCTTCCACAGCCGCGACCTGGTCAACTGGCGGCAGCTCGGGCACGTGCTCGACCGCCCGTCCCAGCTCGACCTGGACGGAATGCGGCCCTCGGGCGGCGTCTACGCGGCCACCATCCGCCACCACGACGGCGTCTTCTACGTCGTCACCACGCTGGTGGACGGGCGGGGCAACTTCGTCGTCACCGCCACCGACCCCGCGGGCCCCTGGAGCGAACCCCGATGGCTGCCGGAGACCCGCGGCATCGATCCCTCGCTCCTGTTCGACGGCGGCCGGGTCTGGCTCACCGGCACCAGGGAGAAGGACGCGCCCCGCTATCCCGGCGACACCGAGGTCTACCTCGTGGAGCTCGACCCGTCCACGCTGGAGCCGTGCGGCGAGGAGCGGGTCGTCTGGGAGGCCGCCCAGCGGGGCGCGGTGTGGTCCGAGGGCCCGCACCTGTACAAGATCGGCGGCAGGTACTACCTGCTGACCTCGGAGGGCGGCACGTCGTACGACCACGCGGTCGTGGTCGCCAGGGCCGACCACGTCACCGGGCCGTACGAGCCGAACCCGCGCAACCCGATCCTCACCCACCGGCATCTCGGCCTCGGCCATCCCATCGCCTGCACGGGCCACGCCGACCTGGTGGAGACCCAGGACGGCGAATGGTGGATGGTGCTGCTGGCCACCCGCCCGTACGGCACCCCCGGCGACCTGGGCACCGGCAACCTGAGAGGCGACAACCTGGGCAGGGAGACGTTCCTCACCCGGGTCTCCTGGGAGGACGGCTGGCCGGTCGCCGCGCAGGTCGCGCCCGTGGCCGCGGGGCCGGCGCTGCCCGAGCACCGCTGGCCCGCCGTCCCCGCCTGCGACCACTTCGACGCCGACCGGCTCTCGCCCGTCTGGAACCACCTGCGCACGCCGCGCACGCCCTACTGGAGCCTGGGCGACAGCCGGCTGCGGCTGCGGCTGCGGCCGGAGACGCTGGCCCAGCGGGTCAACCCGAGCCTGGTCGCCCGCAGACAGCAGCACACGGACTTCGCCGTCCACGCCGCGCTCGACTTCGCGCCCGCGGCCGGGGAGTGCGCCGGTCTCGCCCTGGTGCAGAACGACGACCACCACGTGCTGCTCGTGCGGACCGCGCGCGGCCTCGAACTCGTCCGCAGGAGGGCGGGCTGGGACGACCTGCTCGCCTCCGTACGGGTGCCCGGCCAGCGGCGGCTGTATCTCGGAGTGGAGGCGCGCGGGCAGGCCTACCAGGCCAGGTACGCCGTGGCGGCGGGGGAGTGGACCGACGTCGGCGACCCGGTGGACGGCAGGATTCTCAGCACCGCCGTGGCCGGCGGCTTCACCGGGGCCTACATCGGCATGTACGCCAGCTCCAACGGCCGCCCGAGCTCCAACGTCGCCGCGTTCGACTGGTTCGAGTACCTGCCGCTCGGTCCATGATCCGGCCGTGACTCAGCCCATGATGCGGCGGAAGGCGGAGCCGGCCGCCCGCACCGCCAGGGCGGGCGAGAGCCGTACGGCCCGCCAGGTGGCGCGGGCGGACGCGGGCGCGACGATGAGCGCCTGGTTCCTGGCCACGCCGCGCAGCACGTCGCGGGCGAGCGACTCCACGGGATACAGACGGCCCTGGGCCCGCACGGCCGTCGTGCGGGCGCGCAGGCCGATCTCGGTCTGCGGCAGCCCGGGGTTGGCGTTGTCCAGCAGCGGGGTGTCGGTGAACCCGGGGCAGACCACGCTGACCTTCACACCGTGCGCCGCCGCCTCGGCCCGCAGCGCGAGCGACAGCCCGACGACGGCGTGCTTGGTCGCCGTGTACGGCAGCATCATGGGCGCGGGGGTCAGCCCGGCCAGCGACGCGGTGTTGACGATGTGCCCGTAGCCCTGCTCGATCATGAGCGGGTACGCCGCGTGCACCCCGTGAACCACCCCGCGCAGGTTCACGTCGATGGTCCGGTTCCAGTGGTCGAGCGTGAACTCCTCGGCACGGCCGCCCACCGCGATTCCGGCGTTGTTGAACAGGAAGTCGAGCCGCCCGTGCTCCGCCGCCACCCCGGTGACCAGCTCCCGCACGGCCTCCGCGTCGGAGACGTCGCACACGACGCCCGCGCAGCCGAGATCCTTGGCGGTGTCCTCGGCCCCCCGGACGTCGGCGATCGTGACGTGGACGCCCCGCCGTACGAGCTCGGCGGCGACGGCCCGCCCGATCCCCGACGCCCCGCCCGTGACGACGGCGGTCTTCCTCACGCGTTTCCCCTCGCTTGAGCCTTCGGCTCGTCCCAGATGCCCATCGCCCGCCACAAACGGCGGCTGATCGGGTTCATCATGCCCAGATCGGCGCAAAGCTCTCTCGTCCTGGACACCGAGTCGCGGGTCTGCGCGGCCGTCTCGGGGTTGTCGAGGTAGACCTCGCGCACGACGTCGTCCGGGATCCGGAACGCCCTGATCATGGAGCCTGGCGGGGACAGCATGATCCGCGCCATCAGGCCGATGATCAGCGGCGTGAGCAGGCTCAGCGCGAAGCGGCGGTAGCGCGGCATGCGCGGCATCCGCCGGCGGAGGTAGTGACGGGCGAAGGAGATGTGCCGCGCCTCCTCCGCCACGTGGATGCGCATGATGGTCTCCTCGAGCGGATGCCGGATGCGCCCGCTCCTGAGCGTCGTGCGCTGCACGTGGTCGATCGGGTCCTCGCCGCCCAGCACGAAGATGAAGAACAGCTCGGTGGAGATCAGCGGAATCCACGGCACCACCTGGGCGAGCAGGCTGAGCGGCCCGGGCATGCCGCGAATGGGGAGCTTCGTGCGGTTCACGAACTCCTGGAACATCATCCCGTGATGACCTTCTTCGATCGTCTCGTGGTAGACGTACCGGAACTCGGGAGAGCCGTTCGGCAGCCGGTAGGCGTAGTTGAGCAGCCCGCGCTTGAGCAGGTTCTCGAACTGCAGCCCGATCTTCATGGCGGTCGCGACCCGCCAGAGCCCGATGCGCGCCCTGACCTCCGGCGACCGGCTCCGATACCAGGGATGGCCGCCCAGCCTGTCGGCCGGCGGCAGCTCCCACCGCGGGTCGGTCTGGTCCACGTGGAACTCCGGGTCGTCCCAGGGGATGTCGACGTACGGCTCCCAGTGCTTGTCGACCGAGGCCTTCGACAGGCGTTCGATGACGGCCTCGTACGCGCTCCGGGCCGCGACGTGCTCGTCCTTCTCCCTGCTCGCGGTGGTCTTCGGTGCGGCGGACATGCGGCCTCCCTTCCGGCACCGCAATTGTACGACTCATCCAATAACTCGGGAAGGGGGCCGCCACGACGCGACTCGGCGGGAATTCCCGGCCGGCAAGATTTCCGCGCGGTACAGTTCGGCGAGGTCACCCGTGTGTGGCCTTCTTGAACGGCCATCCCTCACCTACTGTCGAAGCGAGGGGACGGCGAATTGGGAGCCCGCGTGCCTGAGACCTGTGACGTCGTGATCATCGGTGGTGGCGTGATCGGCTGCGCGATCGCGCACCGGCTGGCCGTGCGGGGCACGAGCGTGGTGCTCGTGGACGCCGGGCAGCGCCTCGGGCTCGGCGCCTCCGACGGCGCGATGGGCGGCATCCTGACCCAGACGGAGCCCTCCTGCCTCGGCCCGCTCAGCAGCGTCATCAAGAGCAGCCGCGACATCTACCCGGACTGGCTCGAGGAGATCCGCGACGCCTCCGGCGTCGAGGTCCCGGTGCTGGACGGCGGCGACATCCAGGTCGCACTGGACGAGGCCGAGATGGAGCGCCTGGAGTCCAAGGTGCTGCCGCAGTGGAAGAACTCGCCGTTCGCCGTCGAGCGGCTGACGGCCGCCGACGCCAGGAGACTCGAACCGCTGCTGAGCGAGCGCGTCGTCGGCGGGTTCCTGCTGCCGGAGGAGCTCGCGCTCGACCCGCGGGTGCTCATGGCCGCCCTGGCGGGAGCCGTGCTGTCGGGTCGTACGCCGATCCGGGTGCTGAACGCGGTGCGTGCCACCGACCTGCGGACCGGGCCGGGCGGTGTCGAGGTGGACCTCCACGACGGCCGCCGGGTGTCCGCGGAGCAGGCCGTCGTCGCGGCCGGCCACCTGAGCGGGGTCTTCCTGCCTCGCCACCGCGCCCACCTGTTCCCCATCAAGGGCGTGGCCTTCGACGTCCGTCCGCCCGGGGCCGTCACCTACCCGCTGCGCCACCACATCTTCGCGGAGATCAGGCAGGACGGCCGGGAGTACTACCCCTATCTCGTCCCGCGCTACGACGGCAGGGTGGCCGTCGGCGTCACCTACGAGGAGAACGTGGGGGACGTGACGGTGACCGCCGCGGCGGTCGAGGAGATCCGGCGGGGCGTCGCCGCTCTCATGCCCAAAGCGGCCACCTGGCCGATCGGCCGGCGCTGGGCCGGACTGCGGCCGGGCAGCGCCGACCACATGCCCATCCTCGGCCACGTGGACGACCACGGCCGGGTCTTGGCGGCCACCGGCCACAGCGGCCTCGGGGTCACGCTCGCCCCCGTCACGGCCGAACTGGTGGCGGCCCTGGTCCGCGGGACCGCCGGCCCCCGGGAGAAGGACCTGCTCGCCGTCTGCCGGCCCGACCGCCCCTTTCCTCCCGCGCCGCTCCCGCCTACGCCGCCGGTGTCGCCGCCTCCCACAGTTCGCTGAACCGCTCGGCCCGCTCCCGCACCCTCTCCTGGTCCTGGACGAGGATCGTGCTGTGGATCACCGGGGCGATGCCGTCGCCGACCTGCGGGGCGGGGTTGGACTCGTAGTAGACGACCCCGTCGAACAGGATGAAGTCCGACAGCGAGCCGCGCAGCAGGGGCGGCGCGTCGGTGAGGAGGAGCGTGCGCACCTCGATCCCGACCGTGGTCTGCCACTTCCACACCCGGCGGAACGCCTCGGAGTCGAGCCGCTCGGAACGATCCACCACGAACACCCGGCGCACCCGCGCCCCGCGCTGGACGAGGTCGCGCTGGAGCTTGACGTAGCGCTGCCCGAGGTCGGTGTGCCAGAAGCCGCCCTCGAACTCGGTGTCGCGGGCGTCCACGCTGCTCAGGCTGACCGCGTCGAGACTGACCCGGGTGTTGCGCGCGAGCGCCAGCAGCCAGTCGCGGTCCTCGCCCTCGTACAGCGCGTACCTGCCGTCGGCCAGCTCGCCGAGGAACTTCGCCATCCGGCTGACCTCGTGGTGCACCAGGCTCTTGACGAGGTCGGGCATGTCGTCGCGGATCTTGGCGGCGTTCTGCACCAGCTCGGCCGCGCCCCTGGTCTGCAGCGCCGACACCTCCATGAGGCCGAACAGCTTGCTGGCCTCGTTGATCCTGGAGAAGCTGTCGGCCACCAGGTCGTGGGTCTTCGTGTGCTGCCTGCGCTGCTCCTGCAGCACGGTCTCCAGCTGGTTGTCCACGTCCACGAGGAACTGCACGACGAAGACCACGCCGCTGATGAACGTCGCGAGCAGCAGGCTCCACAGGTCCTCGTTCGGCCCGTGGATGAGAGCGTTGCTCACGAGGTAGCTCACGCCGCCCACGAGCACCGTCACGAGGACCTTGCGCACGATCCTCGGGACGAGCGCCTGGGACGGCTCGGGTGCTGCTCCGGTCACGGTCACCTCCTTCCGGGTTCGGCGGTCGCGCTGAGCAGGGCCAGGGTGTTCATCGCGACCTGGTCGCGGACCCGGTCGACCAGGGAACGCCACTGCCGGGTGAACCCCGGCCGCCGCTCCAGGCTCTCCCAGAACGGCGTCAGCCACTCCTCGACCCGGGCGGCGGGCATCCACAGGTGCATGAGGTGGTCGATGGCGGGCGCCAGGCGGGCCGCCGCCTGGGCCCCCGGCGTCGCACCGATCCGCGCGCGCTCGACGATGACCAGCAGCGACGTCAGCAGCCAGTCGTGCGTCGCGAGGTCCTCGCACAGGTCGACCACGGCGGGGGTGAACGGGCCGGGATGCGTCAGGCGGACGGTCCGCTCCTGCTCGGTGTGCAGGGTGAACCGGATCGACGGCTCGCCGGTCTCGGCCACCCACCGCAGGCTCGTCCGCGGGATCTTGAAGGGGGCCCGCCGGTCCAGCAGCGGGGACGCCTGGACGAGATCGAGGAAGCGGCCGCTGACGGCCCCCAGATCGAGGCAGCCGGGCGCGGGATCGCCGGTGAACCCTTCGGCGAGGTCGGCCGCCTTCGCCTTCCCCAGGACCTCCACGACCCCGGGCCGGGACAGGTAGTGCGACCAGGGCAGCCGGCGGTCGGCCTCCGAGCGCACCACCCGGACGTACGACGACCCCTGGGCCACCCGGCCCCCGGTCACCGCGCAGCGGGACACGACCGTGCCGACGCCCCTGATCCGGGAGCGGGAGGCGGCGGGCAGCGCGCAGTCCACCCCGGTCAGCCGCTCGGGCGACAGCGCGTGGACGATGGGACGGCGGGAGACCCGCACGGTCTCCCCGGCCATGAGCCCCAGCACCTGACGGCACGTCGACTCGGAGATCTCCCCGGAGTTCTGCAGCAGCCCGGTGTGGACTTCCCCGATCACCAGCATCGGGCCGCCCTCATAATCGAAACCCCTCAGACGAAGACGTAGGAGATGCGGTCGACGAGCTCCTCTTCGAGCCGGACTCCCTCGCTCTCGCTCCGGGTGGCGACCTGCCGCAGGACCTCGTCGTCCACCGCGACCTGGCTCAGGATCGTCCGTACGGCCAGCTCGACGGGCAGGAACCGGGGGGAGAGGACGGACAGCGTGGTGTACGCGCTGAACGGCGCGGCCTGGGGGTTGAGCCGGACGACCGCGGGCAGTCCGTCCCAGTCGCGGGGCCAGCCGCCGTCCAGGGCCACCGGCGGGAGCGGCACCCGGCCCTCGCTGCGCAGCAGCCCCAGCCGCAGGAGCTGCCAGACGGCCGCGAGGAAGGGGCACGACCAGGTGCGCCGCGGCCCCTTCTCGTCCCACAGTTCGACGTCCACGAAGATCGAGTGGCCGCGCTTGGCGTTCTGGGCGGGAGGCTCCCACGGCCGGGCCTTGCCCATCGCCTGCAGCGGGGCGGTGCGGGGCGAGCGGGAGCCGTTGCACAGCCAGCCCGTCTCCTTCACGGGCGGGCGCGACCCGTCGGTCTCCGGCGGCGGGTCGTCGACGAGCCGATCCTCCACGAGCCGGGCCAGCTCGACACCGCCCGATTGGGCGCAGGCCGACTCGCGGGCCAGGTAGTCGATGGACAGGTCGTGCTCCGCCGCCGCCTCCAGGACCATCGGGACCAGTTCGGCGGGGGTGCTGAAGCGGCTGAAGTAGTCGTCCACCAGAAAGCAGGTGCTCACCCGGGCCCGGCCCCCGGGCACCCGCTCCCGCCATAACGAGCGGACCGTGGCGAGCCACGGCGCGACCCTGCGGAACTGCTCGCGCAGCCGGTCCGGGCCCGCCTCGAAGTCCTCCATGTAGAGGTGCCCGAGCTCGACGGACACATGGGAGAGGGGGACGGAGGCGATCCTGCGCTCGGCCGCCACCTCGCCGAACGTCGCGTGCACCGGCGTCACAGGCCCTCCCACGCGCTGTCATCGACGATCTTCTTGGCGAGCTCGTCGAACGCGGCGGCGGTCTCCGCGTTGGCGATCTTGCTGGCGAGCACGTCCTCGTCGGTGATGAGCTGCTCGCGCCACTGGAGGACCGGGTCCAGGGGGATCTTGCCGAGCATGGCCGTACGGCCGACGCCGTGGCGGCCGGCCAGCTCGCGCAGCTCGCTGTCGCACGCGCTCAGCCAGGCCCGCTGCTCGTCGCGCAGCCCGACGAGCTCCGCCGCGTCCGGTTCGAGCACGGCCGTGCGCACGAAGCGGATGCGGTCGCGCAGGTCCTCCCGGTCGTGACCGAACCTGCTGCCGACGTCGAGCAGCCCGTCGGCGCCGGCGACGAGCCCGTCGGCCGCGATGATGTGCTGGCGCGTCCAGCGGTGGAAGACCAGCCAGCGGAACGGGATCGCGGGCATCCGCACGGTCGCCGCCAGGACCAGCTCCGCGGTGAACGACCGGCCGGCGCTGACGTCGACCATGCACAGGTCGAACTCCTCCTCCAGCCGCCCGAACAGCTGGACGCAGCGGCCGACGATCTCGTCGGTGAGGGCCGACAGCTCGCCGCCGCCCTCGCTGCCCGGCAGCAGCACGAGCCGTCCCGCGCCTGGCGGGCGGGTGCGCAGCCCCTCGCGGTCGGACTCGGCCCACACGTCCACCCGCCGCGGCTGCGGGCACTCGCCCCGCAGGTATTCGTGCAGGCCGTTCTCCGGGGTGCCGCGGGCCACCGCGCTGACGCTGAAGATCGCCCCGGCGGTCGGCGAGCCGAAGTCGAAGTCCAGGTAGCAGACGTCGTTGCCCTGCAGGGCGTGCCGGTACACGATGTTGGTGCCGGTGACCGAGCGCCCGGTCCCGCCCTTGTCCGAGATCGCGAAGACAAGCACCTCAGATCGCCTCCGATGCGCTGTCGCGGGCGGCGGACAGCCGTTCGAGGCCGAGCAGGGCGTCGTTGATCAGCGCCTGGGCGGTGGCGGGCCGGTCGCTGACGATCGCCCTGGCCCGCTGCAGCGACGCCTGGATCGAACGCAGCTTGGGCTGGATCGTCTGCCCGCCCACCAGAGGCCGGGTGACCAGCTCCTGGTCCAGCAGGTGCTCGGCCTCCCCGAGCATCTGGAGGGCCAGCTCGACGAGCTGCGGGCTGCGCAGCGGCGGCTCTCCACTGGACGTCGCCGCGGAGACGAGGAACTCGACGACCCGTTCGCTGAAGTACCAGGACGGCTCCTCGTCGCGCACCTGGATGTCGGTGAAGACGTTGCCCGGCTGGTCCCACAGGCCGGCGGCCGGGCCGTCCGTATGGCGGCGCAGCATGATGTGCCGCCAGATCTGGTCGGCGAGGGCGAGCAGCCGCTCGCGCATCCGCGTGTTCTGCGCGATGGAGGCGGCCCAGATGGTCCGTTTGAGCAGCGTGATGGCGAAGTCGGAGACGACCCACAGCAGGTGGGGGCCGAGCACGTCGCTGCCGTGCAGGTTGATCGGGACGCCGGGGGAGTGCATCAGCACGGGCGGGTCGCCCGGCACCGCCCTGCGGATGATCCTGGCGCGGATGGCCAGCTCCTCCAGCACCGCGGCGACCCGGCCGAGGTCCACGTCGGCCGCCCGGTTGTTGACCAGGCTCTGCACCACCATGGCGGTGACGCCGAGGCTGTAGTAGTCCGACTCCTTCTCGTCGACCGTCCGCCACGGGATGTCCTCCAGCGGCCAGGTGCCCCGCCCGTACGTCGCGATGGTGCGCCAGTAGGACTGGGTGAGGTCCCAGCGGCGCTGAATGGCCTGGGCGAGGGTGATCTGGTCGTCGTTGAGCAGGCTCAGGACGCGGGTGCGGGCGGAGAACAGGTCGGCGATGCCGACGAGGGCGTTGACGGTGAAGTACAGGAACGGCGTGTCGGCGGCCACGCCCTTGGGCTGGGGGCCGATGTCGAGCGGCGTGACGATGTCGGGGGCGTCCTTCACGATGCCCCACGTCCAGCCGCACTCGAACAGCAGGTTCTCGTTGTCCAGATCCACCTGGCTGCCCGAGCCGATCGTCAGGTCGCGCAGGCCGGCCCGTACCGGCCGCAGCTCGCGCCGCAGGTCGTCGAGCACGCGGCGGACGGGTGCGCCGGTCTGGTTCACCGTGCGCAGCAGCGCGCGGCCCGCCGTGGAGCCGGGGTCGAACGCGTTGACCGTGAAACTGCGCAGCAGGCCCGCCATCGCGGCCGACAGCCGTTTGCTGGCCAGGTCCTCCAGCTCGCGGATCTCGCGGCGGATGGACTCGCGCCGCACGCTCTGGCGGAAGACCTTCAGGAAGCCGAGTGTGCCGAGGGCGAGCGTGACCGACATGGAGAAGGAGTCGACCACGTCGAGCTGGAGCTGCTCGGGAGTGACCTTCGTCTCGTCGTCCACGGAGCGGAAGTAGCTGCCTCCGGAGAACAGCGGGCGGCCGTCGTCGGCGGTGTACGTGCGCAGGTACTGCCCGATGACCTTGAGCAGGAGCTTGGGGATCTCCACCGAGTCGCCGAGGACGGACAGCGCGGTCAGCACGTCGTCGGCCGTCTCGTCCGGCGTGTCCAGGCGGAAGCCCGGCAGTTCCGAGGCCGGATACATGAAGCAGAGAAGCTGCTCCGCGTCGGAGATGGAGTTCGACCCGTCCCGGCCGCCCCACGCCCAGACGCCGTCCCGGTAGGAGGCGCGCGCGGCCGCCTCCCACAGCTCCAGAAGCTGCTGTCGCGGCTGGAGTTTCATGTGGGCCCTCTCTGCGCTGCGCCCTCTTCACTGCGCTGCGCCGTCTTTGTCGCGCCCTCTCCGTGCTGCCGTCGCGAAGAAAGGCACGCTCGTGTGGCCGGTCGGGACCGAGGCAGGGGTCCCCAGACCCTCCCTAGGGGTTTCCTTTTCCGACTCAGGTGGAGACGGAACCACCACAACCCTTATACCATTGGATTCCAGCTCCGTCGCCTGGACCATCCGTGGTATTTCGTGCACCGCCTGGTTGTTGTGATTGGAGAGATACCACAGAGAAAAACAGACATATATGTCCTAAGTCTGAGAGATATTTGAAATGTCCCAAACCGCGGCTCCGAGGGATATAACGGACTATCGTCCCGTGCAGCCGCGGCCGGCGGCCGGAGCGGCCCCCAGAGGGGGGACGGTCCTGGTGACCGGGGCGGGCATCGACATGGCGCTGCTGGAGCCGCTCGCCCGGCAGGGGCTCACCGTACGGCGGCTCGCGTCGCCGCTGAACGAGGACCAGCTGGTGCGCGAGCTGCGGGGAGCGGTCGCCTATCTGCACGGCGGTGAGGAGCGGGCGAGCGCGCGGGCGCTGCGCGAGGCGCGCAAGACGCTGAAGGTCGTGGCCTTCCTCGGGGTGGGCTACGAGAACTTCGTCGACGCGGCGGCGGCCGACCGGCTCGGCATCGCCGTCACGAGCACTCCGGGGGCGGCCACCGACGCGGTCGCGACGTTCACGGTCGCGCAGATCGTGAACGCCAACCTGGGCATCCCCCGGCATCTGGGCGCCCGGGTCCTCGGCTGGCAGGGCTCCGACGAACTGCCCCACGAGCTCGCCGCCCGCAGCGTCGGCATCATCGGCATGGGCGCGAACGGCCGGCGGATCGCGGAGATCCTGCGCCGGGGCTTCGGCGTCCGCGTCTCCTATTACAGCCGCACCCGCAGGCCGGACGCCGAGCGGGACCTCGGCATCTCCTACCTGCCCCTGCTCGACCTGGCCGCGGGCAGCGACATCCTCGTGGTCATGGTGCCGGAGACCGACGAGACCAGGTCGATGGTCGACTCGTCGGTGATCGGCCGGATGCCTGAGGGCGCGATCCTCGTCAACACCGCCCGCCCGGCCATCGTCAGTCCCGGCGCCCTTTAC
This sequence comes from Microbispora sitophila, assembly GCF_014892245.1. NCBI lineage: Bacteria > Bacillati > Actinomycetota > Actinomycetes > Streptosporangiales > Streptosporangiaceae > Microbispora > Microbispora sitophila. The sequence goes on from NZ_JADBGC010000023.1 coordinate 161,764, forward strand.
ACCGGCCTGGAGAAGGGCCGCGTCAGCATGGCGGTCTTCGACGGCTTCTACGGCCCGGAATGCAAGGAGGCGATCGAATTGCGGCGGGATTTCCCCGAACGCCTCCTGGTCACCGGGCATATCGCTTCCCACACCGTCGAGGCGATGGACCGGATGGTGCGCCAGGCTGTGAAGTCCATTGAGAATGTGCTGACGTACGGATCGGACGAACACGAGGTCGGGTCGCGTTCCCGGCCCCGTTTTCGATTGCCGGAGGAAAAATTGCGGCACGCGGAACGGTAGGGCGACGCATGGAAGGGGAAACCATTTGGGAAACCCAAGGGAAACCCCTCCGCTATCCCGGGAAGTGATACGTGGACGGCCATGACCCGATCCCCCCGGCGGGGACGATCACGACGCCCACGGGGGCGCGCGCCCTGGTCGAGGCGCTGCGACTGCACGGCGTCGACACGATTTTCGGTATTCCGGGCACTCATAACCTCGCGATCTACGAGGAGCTCGACCGGGCGGGCGTGCGATGCGTGACGCCCCGGCACGAGCAGGGCGCGGGATACGCCGCCGACGGATACGCCAGAGTGACCGGCAGGCCCGGCGTCGTCGTCACCACCACCGGTCCCGGTGTGGTCAACGCGGCCACGGCTCTCGGGCAGGCGTACTCCGACTCCTCCCCGATCCTGCTCGTCTCACCGGGCGTGCCCACCGCACATCCCCGCGATGGCCGCGGCTACCTGCACGAGAGCAGGGACCAGTCGCGGGCGATCGACGCGCTGTGCGCCTGGAGCCACCGCGTGACGACCGTGCGGGAGATCCCCGCCGCGGTCGCCCGCGCCTTCGGGCGGTTCGCCGAGGGGCGCCCCCGGCCGGTCCACATCGAGATCCCCTACGACCTGCTCGACCTGAAGGGCCAGGTGAAGATCGTCCCGCCGTACCGGATCACGCGCCGTGAGCCCGATCCACGGGCCCTCGACGTGGCGGCCGGGCTGCTGCGCACGGCGCGCCGCCCGGGCCTCGTGCTCGGCGGCGGCGCCCAATGCCCGGGCGAGCGGCGCCGGGGCGCCGAGCCGCCGGTGGGGCGTCTGGCGATGCGCCTGGCGGAACGGCTCGGCGCGCGGGTCGTGACCACCGTCAACGGCAAGGGCGCGGTGCCGGAGAGCCATCCGCTGGCGCTCGGCACCACGCTGCACCTGGCGGCCGTACGCCGGTGGCTCGCCGCGTGCGACGTCGTGCTGGCCGTCGGCACCGAGCTCGGGCCGGCCGACCTGTGGGACGACGCCTTCGCCCTGTCCGGCCGCCTCGTGCGGATCGACATCGACCCGGGGCAGATGTACGGCGACCACGTGGCCGACGTGGCGATCGTCGCGGACGCGGAGCTCGCCATGCGCGGGCTGGCGGAACGGCTCGACCGGCAGGGCGCCGTGCCGCGGCCGCGCCGGGAGCCGGATCCCGGCGCGGGTCACAAGGCGGAGCTCGAAGAGCTCACCCGCAGGTGGTCCGGCCAGCTCGCGGCGCTGCGCCGGGCCCTGCCGCCGGAGACCGTCGTGGTGGGCGACAACTCGATGTTCGTCTACCACGGGGCGCTCGTCGGCATGCCGATGGACCCGCCCGGGCGGTTCCTGTTCCCCACCGGATTCGGCACGCTGGGCTTCGCGTTGCCGGCCGCCGTCGGCGCCAAGCTCGGGCGGCCCGACCTCCCCGTGGTGGCGCTGGCCGGCGACGGGGCCTTCCAGTTCAGCCTGCAGGAGCTGGCCACGGCGGTGGAGCTGGAGCTGAGCCTGCCGATCGTCGTCTCCGTGAACGGCGGCTTCGGGGAGATCCGCGAGGAGATGCGGGAGCGGGGCATGCGGCCGGTCGCCGTGGACCTGCACGCGCCCGACTTCCCCGCCCTCGCCGCCGCGTACGGAGCCCGGGGCCGTGCCGTCAAGACGCCCGGGGAGCTGGAGGAGGCGGTCGCCGAGGCCCTGCGCGTCCCGGTGCCCACCGTGATCGTCGCGCCCGAGGAGGACTGACCCGTCACCGGGCGGGCGCGAGCGGGAGACGCAGCACGAAGCGGGCGCCCCGGTCGCTGTCCTCGATCGTGAGCGTCCCCCCGTGCGCCTGGGCGATCTGGCGGGCGATGGACAGCCCGAGCCCGGTGCCGCCGGCGTCCTTCGACCGGGCGGCGTCGAGCCGGGCGAAGCGCTGGAAGACCAGCTCCCGCTTGTCGGGCGGGATTCCCGTGCCGTCGTCGAGCACCTCCAGCACGCCCTTGCCGCCCTCCCGCCGCACGGTCACGGTGAGCCTGGACACCGCGTGCCGCTCGCCGTTGTCGAGGAGGTTGTTGAGCAGGCGCGCCAGGGCCAGCCGGTCGCCGACGACCACCACGCCGGGCGTCAGGTGCCGCACCACCTCCACCTTGCGCGACCTGCGGTCAAGCTCACGGGCGGCGAGCCCGCCGAGGTCGGCGGGCTCACGACGCGGCGGCGCGCCGGCGTCGAGCCGGGCGAGCTGGAGCAGGTCGGTCACGAGCGCCTGCAGGCGGTCGCAACTGCTCAGCAGGGCGCGCCCGGTGGCCGGCCAGTCGGCGTCCTCGCTGTGCAGCAACGCCTCCTCGATCTCCGTGCGCATCGCCGTCAGCGGGCTGCGCAGGTCGTGGGAGGCGTCGGAGGCGAAGCGCCGCTGCCGCTCGACGGCCACCTCCGCCCGGTCCAGCGTCTGGTTGGCGGTCTCGGCGAGCCGACGAATCTCGTCGTGATACTTCGGCACCGGCACGCGCTGGCTCAGGTCGGTCGCGGTGATCCGGGCCAGCTTGCTCGTGATCGCCTCCACCGGGCCGAGCGCCTTGCGCACGGTCTGGTACGTGCCGAGCACGGTGAGCCCGACCAGCAGGAGAGAGCCGCCGAGGAGCGCCGCCAGCAGTGGGCCGCTGACGTACCACGGCACGGTGTCGTCGGCAGCGTAGACCGTCCACAGGCCACCGGTGTTGTGGAAGCGGAACGCGACGACGACCATGCACCGGTCCGGGAACGCCGGGGAGGCGCACAGCACCTTGCTCGTCTCGGGGGTCGTCAGCTCCGGCCGGAACGCGGCCATGCGCGGGCGGCCGGTCAGGGTGTCGCTGACGGAGACGATTTGGCCGTTGTGGTCGATCACCTGCACGCCGGCCACGCCCGGGTCCAGCAGCACCGGCGGCAGCCGGTCGCGCTTGGCCTGGTAGGCGAGGCGTACGGCGGTGGTGGTGATCTCGTCGGTCTTGTAGCGCTGGGCGGTGCCGTGCAGGACGCCGAGGACCAGCAGCACGGCGACGGCGCACAGGAGCGCCATCACCGCGCTCGCGAGCACCGTCAAGCGGATCCGCACCGAGGATCCCCGCCATCCGCTCATCTGATTCCCCCCGGTAATCAGATGATCAATAAGGCCTCGTGGCCGCGCCGGGTGTCCCCACCCCGGCTCACCTGGCACGTTACCTGTGCCGATGATCGACGCCGTCGCCGGGACGCCGCTGTCCGGTCTCTACCCATTCCGGCCCCGAAAGCAGCGCCGGGTCACGCCGCCCGTCTCACCCGGGGGCGGGGGAGCGCCGCTCGACGACGTAGCAGCCGCCGGCGAAGCCCGTCACCGTACGGCCCCGCGCCATCAGCCCGCCCAGCACGTCGCGTACGGCGTGCCGCCAGGCCTTGGCCGTCTCCGGGGCGGCCCGGCGGAGGGCCTCCACGTCCGCGGGCACGGCGACGAGCACGGCAGGCCCGTCCGCGGGCAGGGCGACCGGCCCGCCGTCCAGCTCGGCCAGCGCGGTCACCGCGCCGTCCGCCCCGGCGGGCCGGTACGGCAGGCCGTCGCAGGCCCGCGCCACCCGCGGGTCGTCCAGCCGCCACACCGCGAGGACGCGGTCGGACTCGTCGCCGGCGTTGACCGCGTCGCCCATCGGGCCGTAGAAGTCGGGCAGATACTCCTCCGGCAGGGCGGCCAGCTTGGCCAGGTTGAAGTGGGCGTTGCGGCGCACGAGGGGATCGAAGGTCCAGGTGATCCGGCTCAGGCCGCGCTCCAGGGCCCAGGCCCGCTGGTGCAGCTTGAGCGCGAACCCGGCGCCGGGCCGCACGGCGCCGGTCACGTGCGAGTGCAGCGCCTGCCCCGCGGGCGCCGCGAGGAAGGCGGCGGCGGCACCGACGAGTTCCGGGCCGTCGAACGCCCCGGCGACGTACCCGCCCGCGTGGGTCAGCGCCCGCATCAGCTCCGCCGTGATCGGAGGGTTCCAGGGCTCCGGACGCCAGATGCCGTCGAACAGCCGGACCACGCGCTCGAACTCGGCGACCGTGCGCAGCTCGGCGATCCGCAGGCCGCGTCGCGCGGCGGCTCCGGCCGCCTGATCCCGGGCGGTGACGGGATCACCCGGGTTCACGCGGTCTCCCCGGCGGTCTGCCGCACGTCCCGTGGCGTGGGATCGGCGCCGCCGGGGCCGGTGATCGGCCCGCCGGACAGCACGTACGCGGCCAGCGCCGCGACCAGGCGGGCGCGGACCGGCATCTCGGCGACCAGGACGTGCTCCTCGGCGGCGTGCGCGCCGCCTCCCACCGCACCCAGGCCGTCGAGCGTCGGGCAGCCGACGCCCGCGGTGAAGTTGCCGTCCGAGCCGCCGCCGACCGACACCCCGCGCAGCGGCGTCATGCCCAGCTCGGCGGCGAGCCGTACGGCGACCTCGAACAGCCCGGCGGAGGCGGCGGGGTCGAGCGGCGGGCGGTTCGGCCCGCCGCGCAGCTCCAGCCGGACGCCCGGGGTGTGCGGGGCCAGCGCCCGCATCAGCTCGTCCACCCGTCGCTGCGCCGCCCGGTCGGGCACGCGTACGTCGACGGCCACCCGGCCCCGGGCCGGCACCGTGTTGGTGCTCGTCCCCGCGGTCAGCATGGTGGGCGTCACCGACGTCGCCCCCGCCCTGGACGACGACTCGACCTGGGACGCGATGCCCGCGATGGCCAGCACCTGGTGGGCCAGCTCGACGCCGGCGTTGGCCCCCAGCTCGGGTTCGAGGCCGGCGTGCGCGGCCCGGCCGTGCACGGTCAGCTCGTAGCGCGAGATGCCCTTGCGGGCCGTCTTCAGCGCGCCGCCGTCCGCGCTGGCCTCCAGCACGAACGCGGCGGCGCACCGCGACGCGATCGACTCGATCAGCGGGCGGGAGGTCGGCGAGCCGAGCTCCTCGTCCCCGACGACGAGCACGGTCAGCCCGTCGGGGGACGGCAGCGAGGCGACCGCGTGGAAGAGCTGCACGAGACCGGCCTTCATGTCGAACACGCCCGGCCCCCGCGCCACCCCGTCCCGCACCGACCAGGGATGCTCGCGGAGCGTGCCGACCGGCCAGACCGTGTCGTGGTGGCCCAGCAGCAGGACCCGCGGCGGGCCGAACGACCAGCGGAGGTGGGTGACCCCGTCGATCACCAGGGTCTCCGGCTCGGCCCCCAGCAGCCTGCGGCCCAGCGCCCCGACGACCCGCGCGCTGCGCGCCACCGCCTCGTGGTCGGTGGAGTACGACTCGCAGAGCACCAGCTCCTCGAGGTCGGCCAGCATGGCCTCCAGGTTCACCGCCGCGGCCGTTCCGGCTCGGGCCGTTCCCGGGCCGTACGGCCCAGCTCCGCGCGGAACAGGCGCATCACGTTGGCGCCCAGGATCTTCTGGATCTCCTCGTCGGAGAAACCCCGCTTGACCAGCGCGTCGGTCACCAGCGGCAGGCCGCGCGGGCCCTCCAGCCCCGGGACGGCCGCGCCGGAGTCGATCCCGGAGTAGCTGAAGCCCTCGCAGCACGGCGGGGTGAGGTCCTCGTACACCTCGCGCACGAAATCGGGGCCGAGGCCCACGTGGTCGACGCCGGCGACGCCCGCGACGTGCTCGATGTGGTCCACGAGGTGGTCGATCGTGGCCGAGCGGGCGTCCTCGGTGAGGAAGGCGGCGAGGAAGTTCACACAGACGACGCCGCCGCCCGCGGCGACACCCCTGAGCTGCTCGTCGGTGAGGTTCCTGTGGTGGTCGCGCAGGGCGCGCGCGGAGGAGTGGGTCGCGATGACGGGCCGGGTCGCGATCTCCAGCACGTGCGCGACACACGTGGCGCCCAGGTGGGAGATGTCGAAGATCATGCCGAGCCGCTCCATCTCGCGCAGCGCCTCGACACCGTGGCTGGTGAGCCTGGAGCCGGTGCCGTCCTGGCCGCTGCCGTCGGCGAGAGCCGTACGGCCCCAGTGGGCGATCGAGGCGACGCGGACCCCGAGACGGTGGAGGGTCGGGATCAGCTCGACGCTCTCGTCGATCCCCGGCATGCTCTCCAGGGCCAGCACCAGGGCGATCCTGCCGAGGGCGAGGGCCTCGTCGATCTGCTGCCCATCGTGACACAGCGCCACCGCGTCGGGGTTGCCCTCGGCCAGCACGTGGGCGCACTCGATCATCCGCAGCGTCTGGCGCAGCGCGCCCTCGGGGCGGAACTGGCTCTCCACGAACACGGGCAGCACCTGCACGTCGACCCCGCCCTCGACGAGCTGGGGGAGCCACCGCTCGCGGAAGAACGAGGCCCATATCGCGGGCGGCCGGGCGGACACGGCCATGAGCAGGTCGTTGTGGGTGTCGGCGACCAGGGACGTGACGTGCAGGCTCTGCTGATCAACGGGCACGCTGGGGATCCTTCCTGACGGCGGGGCGTCAATGGGGACGTTACTCTTCCCGGAACGTTCCGCCAGCAGGCTGTAGTGTGCGCGGGTGGAATCGATCTCCTGCACCCTCGCCGAGGTGGTCGAGTGCCTGGAGGCGCTGTACGACCCCTCGTGGGCCGAGCCCTGGGACGCGGTGGGCCTCGTCTGCGGCGACCCGGAGCAGGCCGTACGGAAGGTCCTGTTCGCGGTCGACCCGGTCGCCGCGGTCGTGGACGAGGCCCTCGGCTGGGGGGCCGACCTCGTCGTCACCCACCACCCGCTCTACCTGCGCGGCACCACGAGCGTCGCCGCCACCACCTTCAAGGGCCGGGTCGTGCACCGGCTCATCCGGGACGGCGCCGCGCTCTACGCCGCGCACACCAACGCCGACGTCGCCGACCCGGGGGTCTCGGACGCGCTCGCGCGGGCCGTCGGCCTGACGGGGGACCTGCGGCCCCTCCAGCCCTCCGCCGACGACCCGCGCCGTGGGCTCGGCCGGATCGGGGACCTGCCCGCCCCGATGCCGCTGCGGGAGTTCGCCGCGCTGGCCGCCTCGGGCCTGCCCCGTACGGCCGGGCCGCTGCGGGTCGCGGGCGACCCCGACCGGCCGGTGCGGACCGTCGCCGTCTGCGGCGGCGCGGGCGACTCCCTGCTGGGCGCGGCCAGGGCCGCGGGCGTGGACGTCTTCCTGACGGCCGATCTGCGGCACCACCCGGCCAGCGAGCACATGGAGGCGGACGGGCCGGCGCTGGTCGACGCCTCCCACTGGGCCACCGAATGGCCATGGCTGGCGGACGCCGCCCGGCGTCTGACGTCAGCGTTGGCGGCCAGGGGCATTACTGTTGAGGCGCGCGTCTCGGACGCCGTCACCGACGCCTGGACGGCGACGACCACCTACTTGGACCCCCGAGCATCTTGAGGGATTTGGGATGAAGGCCGCACCGGAAGCACAGAAGCGTCTGCTCGATCTCGCTGAGCTCGACACCAGTCTCGACCGGTTGCGGCACCGCCGCCGCACCCTGCCGGAACTCGCCGAGATCGACGAGCTGTCCAAGAGGCTGGCCCAGGTCTCCACGCAGATCATCGCCGCCGAGACCGAGGCCGGCGACCTCGCCCGCGACCAGGCCAAGGCCGAGTCGGACGTGGACGCCGTACGCGTCCGGGTCGACCGCGACCAGAAGCGCCTGGACTCCGGGCAGGTCTCCTCGCCCAAGGACCTGGCGAGCCTCCAGTCCGAGATCGTCTCCCTGCGGCGCAGGCAGTCGGACCTGGAGGAGGTCGTGCTGGAGATCATGGAGCGCCGGGAGGCGGCCGACGCCCGGGTCACCACCCTCAGGTCCGAGCGCGAAGAGGTGACCGGCACGCTGCGCGCCGCCGAGGACCGCCGGGACGCGGCCTTCGCCGAGATCGACAAGGAGACCGGCGAGGTCACCTCCGGCCGCTCCGCGATCACCGCCGACGTCCCCGCCGACCTGCTCGGGCTGTACGAGAAGATGCGCGAGCAGACCGGCGTCGGCGCCGCCATGCTGCACGGCGGCCGGTGCCTCGGCTGCCGTACGAGCCTGTCGATCGCCGACCTCAACCGGATCCGGGCCGCCGCGCACGACGAGGTGGTCCGCTGCGAGGAGTGCCGCCGCATCCTGGTCCGTACGGCCGAGTCGGGTCTGTGACGGTCGCCGTGGGGTTCATCGTCGAGGCCGACGGCGGGTCGCGGGGCAACCCCGGACCGGCCGGTTACGGCGCGGTGGTCAAGGACGACGCCGGGCGGGTGCTCGCCGAGGCGGCCGAGTCGATCGGCACCGCGACCAACAACGTGGCCGAATACCGCGGCCTGATCGCCGGGCTCCGGGCGCTGCTCGCGCTCGGCGCGGAGGGCGGGCAGGTCGAGGTGCGGATGGACTCCAAGCTGGTCATCGAGCAGATGGCCGGCCGGTGGAAGGTCAAGCACGAGGGCCTGCGGCCGCTCGCCCTGGAGGCGGCGGGCCTGGCCCGGCGGTTCCGTGTCACTTGGACGTGGATTCCGCGCGAGCGCAACAGTCACGCCGACCGGCTCGCCAACGAGGCGATGGACGCGGCGGCCCGGGGGGAGACCTGGCAGTCGAGCGAGATCACCTCCGCGCCGGAGTCCACCCCGGCCGTCGAGCCCGGCGCCGCGCCGCCCAACACCGACGCGCCCTCGCTGTTCGATGACGCTCCCGTCGCCCGGGCTCCGGCCGCCGCCGATGGACGTGCGGGTGCGGAGGCGGCCGATGGACGTGTGGGAACGGAGGCGGCCGGAACCGTCACGTCCCACGACAGGCGCGGGCACGGATGGATGCCCCGGGCCTCGCGCGTCGCCACGTCCCTGCTCCTGCTCAGGCACGGGCAGACGCCGTTGTCGGTGGAGAAGCGGTTCTCCGGGCTGGGCGACCCGTCGCTCACCCCCACCGGGCTCGCGCAGGCCGAGGCCGCCGCCCTGCGCCTGTCGCGGCAGCCGTACGAGGTCGAGGTGATCGTCGCCTCCCCGCTCGCGCGCGCCCGGCAGACGGCGGAGGCGGTGGCCGCCCGGACGGGCCTGACGGTGCTGGTCGACGACGACCTCCGCGAGACCGACTTCGGTCAGTGGGAGGGGCACACGTTCGCGGAGATCCAGCAGCGCTGGCCCCGCGAACTGGCGGCCTGGCTGGCCGACCCGGACGTCGCGCCGCCCGGCGGGGAGAGCTTCGCGTCGACGGCCCGGCGCGTCGAGCAGGCGAGGGACCGCATCGTGAAGGCCCACGAAGGCCGCAGCGTGGTCGTGGTCTCCCACGTGACCCCGATCAAGATGCTCGTCCGCTTCGCGCTGGGCGCTCCGCCGGAGGCCCTCTATCGGATGCACCTCGACCTGGCCTGCCTGTCGGCGATCGACTACTACGCCGACGGGCCCGCCGTCGTACGGGCGCTCAACGACACCGCTCACCTTTCCTGACGCCGCTGTCACAGAGGCGACACGCCGCGGGTGCCGCACGCTCTGCCGTGCCCCCGCGGCGTCGGCGTCTTCCGACCCGGGCAAGCCGCGCCCGCACGACCAGGAGCCTGAAGCCACCAGTTGAGGGTTGTGCTCGCTCGCTCTGGTGATTTGGCGGACAAGTCTCCACAAGAAACTTCAACGATACCGTTGAAGGTATGGATACCGGCATCAAGGACACCGTCCATCCCGTCGAGGCCGCCTCCGTCATGAGGCTGCTTCCGGCCCGGCCGCGGGTGCTCGCCCTGGGCGAGCCCACCCACGGCGAGGACCTCCTGCTCGATGTGCGAAACGAACTCTTCCGGCAGCTCGTCGAGCAGGAGGGCTACCGGACGATCGCGATCGAGAGCGACTGCCTGATGGGCGTGGTCGTGGACGACTACGTCACCTCGGGCAGGGGCACCCTCGACGAGGTCATGGAACGCGGCTTCAGCCACGGGTGGGGCGCGTCGGCGGCCAATCGCGAGCTCGTGCGCTGGATGCGCGCGTACAACGACGGCCGGCCCGCGTCCGAGCGGCTGCGCTTCGCCGGTCTCGACGGCCCGCTGGAGATCAGCCACGCCGCGAGCCCCCGGCAGGCCCTCACCGCTCTCTACGGCTACCTCGCGGCCCGGGTGGACGCGGATTCACTGCCCTGCGATGCGGAAACGCTCGACCGCCTGCTCGGCGCCGACGACCGCTGGGCCAACCCCGCCACGATGATGGACCCGTCCCAGTCCGTGGGGCGGTCGGCCGAGGCCAGGCAGCTGCTCCTGCTCGCCGACGATCTCGTGGCGCTGCTCGACGCGCAGACGCCGCACCTGATCGCGATGTCCTCCCGGGACGACTGGGAGCGGGCACGCCTGTACGGGCGCGCCGCCACCGGCCTGCTGCGCTACCACTACTGGATGGCCGACACGTCACCGGGCCGCATGCCGCGGCTGCTGGGCCTGCGGAGCTCGATGATCGCCGCCAACCTCCTCGCCGTCGCCGAGCGGGGCCCGGCGCTGGTCCACGCCCACAACGCGCACTTTCAGCGGGAGAAGAGCACGATGCGGATGGGCGACCTGCCGTTCGAGTGGTGGAGCTCCGGCGCGATCGTGAGGGCCCACCTGGGCGAGGGGTTCGCCTTCCTGGCCACGGCGCTCGGCACGATCCGGCACCAGGGCGTGGACACCCCGCCCCCGGACACCCTCGAAGGGCTCCTGTACGCGCTCCCGGAGGACCGCTACGTCGTCGACGCCCGCCGGCTGGCCGCTGCCCTCGGGGGCGCGCGGCCCGCCCTCCGCGTGTCCCCCTGGTTCGGCTACGCCCCGCTGGACCCGGCCCACCTGGCCGGGTACGACGGAATCGTGTTCGTCAAGGACGTTCCGCGACGCTAGAGCGGGCACGGCGTCGCCTCGCGCCTCGTCCGGCCGGGGAGAACATCACCTCCCTCGGCCGGGGCGGGGAATGGATCGGGAGCCGCTAGGCTTACCTTCACGGTGGACGAGCCGGCCGGGCGGCCGCGTCAGGGCCTCACGGCCCTGCCGAGGAAGGTCCGGGCTCCACAGGGCAGGGTGGTCGGTAACGCCGACCCGGGGTGACCCGCGGGACAGTGCCACAGAAAACAGACCGCCCCCTTCGCGGGGGTAAGGGTGAAACGGTGGTGTAAGAGACCACCAGCGCCCACGGTGACGTGGGCGGCTCGGTAAACCCCACCCGGAGCAAGGTCAAGAAGGGACGTTCTCCGGAACGTCCCGCGCGCGACGTTCGAGGGCTGCCCGCCCGAGCCGCGCGGGTAGACCGCTTGAGGCCGCCGGCAACGGCGGTCCTAGATGGATGGCCGCCGGTCAGCTCTCATGGCTGATCACAGAACCCGGCCTACAGGCCGACTCGTCCACCTTCCGCCCCGCTGAGCTGGGCCGACTCCCGGATCACTCCTCCTCGGGGCACATCGGGGGCACATCGAGCGCGGAACGGAACGCCGTATCGAGCGCCGTACGAGCCCGCTCGGAGGCTTCCGGCACGAGATGCCCGTAGAGATCAACCGTCGTGGTGATCGACTCGTGGCCGAGCCACCGGGACACCTCGGAGATCGGAACGCCCTCGGCCAGGGCCGTGCTCGCGAAGGTGTGCCGCAGGTCGTGAAAGGTCGTGTCCGGCAGCAGACCGGCCGCCTTGACCGCTGGCTTCCAGATACGGGCGTTGAAGTAGTCCCGCCGCATCAGGTTGTCGCGCGAGGTCGAGAAGAGGAGATCGGCGGGGGAGTGGTCGGCGATGTGCTTCTCCAGCGCTTCGGCGAGGAACACCGGCATGGGCACCTCGCGCACCGACGCCGGACTCTTCGGAGTCGCCAGTGTCGGCCGACGATCCACGATCACCACCTGACGATCAACCCTGATCATCTGATCGGCGAACCTGACGCGATCCACCGACAGCCCGAACGCTTCCCCTTGCCGCAGACCGGCAGCCGCGCCCAGAAGCACCAACGGTCCGTACTTCGGCGGCATGGCACGGCTCAGCCTCATGACTTGATCGGGTGCCAGGAGCCGGATCACGGTCTTGTCGGCGTGCGGCAGACGGATGTCCCGGCAAGGTGTCTTACTGATCAGACCGTCACGTACAGCCCCGCGCATGATGCTCGCAAAGATCGTATAGACGGTCTCGATCGTGCGAGGAGCGAGCCCCTTGGACCGCAGGCCCTTGACCCACTGCTGCACGGCGGTGGGCCGGATCGACGCGAGGGGCACGCGGTCGAAGGCCGGGTAGATGTGCTTACGCAGGTGGTGTCGGTAGGTCTCCTCGGTGGTCGGCTTGTGCAGCCGCGCGGCCAGCCATTCCAGCGCGTAGTCGCCGAACTTCGTCTGGCCCAGCTTGGGATCAATCCAGTCACCACGGGCGGTGTCCGCCCTGCGGGCAGCATCGAAGCGGTCAGCATCAGCCTTGCGATCGAAACTCCGCTTGAGCTGGAGACCCTTCTCGTCCCGATACCGAACGAGCCACCGGTCACCACGACCATGCTCCCGTGTAGGGACGCGCTTGTGCTCGGGACAGACAGGCTCACCCTTCTTCGGGTGGGACTTGTGCCACCGGTCGGTAACCGTCACTCCTGCTCCCGCACCCAGGCGTAGACGTCCTCGGGCAGGTAGCGCAGATGCTTGCCGATCCGCCGGCCCCGCGGACCGACGCGGCGATGCCGCCACTGGTACAGCGTGCCGACCGGGATCCCGAGGAACCTCGAAACCTCCTCAATGCTCCACATCCGAGTGTCGTCGGCGGCCAGCGTTGCCTCCCTTCTCGTCATGCGGCGGCCCCGGAAGCACGAGCAGGCCAGCGAGAGCGACGACGCTCCTCCCGTTCCTCGCGGATGAGCTGCGCGACGTACAGGTCGGCGGGATGGGTGTAGCCCTGACCGGCGTAGCGCCAGGAGCCGACGACGAGGGTGGAGTCATCGGCGGGTTCGCCGGTCAGAGCGTCGTGTCCGTGCTCGCGCGCTTGGCGGGCGCGAAAGGAACGCCTCGCATCGCGCAGCTTGCCGAGGGTGGTGGAGTAGGAGCCGGACTTGGTCGAGAAGTGACCCCGGAAGCCGAGCATGTGCGCCCACCCCCGCAGCCGCAGCGGCTTCAACTCCTCCAGGTCGCCCAGGTGCCAGCAGGTCTCGATCAGCCGCCGCTGATGAGCGGTCAGCGTGACCGCGTTCAGCTCCGACAGGTCCTTGATCCGGCGATCGACGGTCCCTTCGGTGGTCGCGCCCTTGGTGGCGTACTTGGCGATGTAGCCCGCGACCTGCGCTTCGGTCAAAGCGTCCTCGGTCAGCTCACCCGCGACGATCGGCTTGATGTCGATCTGCGAGCCGAACACCAGCCGCCGCACGCCGCCGACCTGTTCGCAGTGCGGGGAGTCCACGTGCACGCTGGCGGCAGCGGTCCGGGCCGCACGGTCGAGCAGATCCACCGTCGCCCAGTCCGGCGGCAGCAACGGCGTGCCGTCCTCGCTGCGACCGTCGAGGCGCACCACGGCGTGGAAGTGAACGATGCCGCGCGCCTGGTATTCGGCGACCTTGGCGAAGCTGACGCGGACGTGGGCGTTGAAGGCTTTGGCGGTCATGCCCGCCGCGTAGGCCAGTTCGCGGCGCAGGTAGATGGTGAAGCGGCGCCACAGGTCCGGGGCGTGGGCGTTCCACAGCGCGTGGCCGTCGTAGTCGTAGCACTCCGCGCACAGCGGTTGCCCGACCAGCACGTCATCAGACCCGTGCAGCTCGGTGCACGAGAGGGGTTTGCCGTGCGGACAGGTGCCGGCAGACCGGCGCGGACGGCATGGCAGGACGGTCCCGTCGTCGCGAGTGCGGTGGGCATGGACCGGCCCGAACGACGGCGCGGTCAGCGTGACCAGGGCGCGGGGATGCTCGCGCACCGTCTCCGGGACGCCCTTGTCGCCGCCGAGCAGACCGGCGCGGATCAGGTGGAAGGTGTCGGCCCGGTAGACCTCCGAGCATGACGGGCACCGCGAAGCACGGCGGTTGCCGCAGGCGACCAGCATGACGCCGCCGATCTCGCGGCGGGTGCTGTAGACCTTCCGCTCGACACCGTCCGGGCCGACGCGGGACAGCTCACCCCGGACGCGAATGGGCTGGGAGCAGCCGCCGAGGCGGGCCAGGTCGCGGAAGCGACGACGAAGCCCGCCCGGAACTCGCTGGAAGTAGTCAGCCCGCTGCGTGGCGGGATCGAGACCGGTCACGCGGCCGACCTCGCAGCCCACGCCTTACCAGCCGCGCAGTTGCACGCCTCGCGTTCATCGGTAGGCCGACCGTTCATGTCTCCCAGCACGACATAGCCGTAGCCCCAGCAGCAGCGCGGGCCGTTGACGACGTAGG
>NZ_JADBGC010000024.1:0-168183 GCF_014892245.1 Microbispora sitophila
CTAATGGCCCGCGAAGATCAAAGAGCCTCGGAAACAATCAAGGCCCGGGTTGGGATGTGCTCCCTGACCTGGGCCTTCTCGCTTGGAGCGGGTGACGGGAATCGAACCCGCGCTGTCAGCTTGGGAAGCTGATGTTCTGCCATTGAACTACACCCGCGTGACCGGCTGTGGAGCCCGTCGCTGCCCCTACTGTAGCGGATCCGGGGCGTGCTCCTGCAGTCCCGACGCGAAGATCCCCGATACCCGCCGGTCAGGGGGCCCACTAGCCTTGCACCCGTGCTGCTTTCCGATCGTGACCTCCGTGCCGAGATCGAGTCGGGCAGGGTGAAGCTCGACCCGTACGACCCGGCGATGATCCAGCCGTCCAGCATCGATGTGCGGTTGGACCGCTACTTCCGGGTGTTCGAGAACCACCGCTACCCGCACATCGACCCCGCGATGGAGCAGCCGGACCTCACCCGGCAGGTGGAGCCGGACGGCGACGAGCCGTTCATCCTGCACCCAGGCGAGTTCGTGCTGGCCAGTACGTACGAGGTGATCAGTCTGCCCGACGACATCGCCTCGCGGCTGGAGGGCAAGTCGAGCCTGGGCCGGCTGGGCCTGCTGACGCACTCGACGGCCGGCTTCATCGACCCCGGCTTCGAGGGGCATGTCACGCTCGAACTGTCCAACGTCGCCACGCTGCCGATCAAGCTGTGGCCGGGTATGAAGATCGGTCAGCTCTGTATGTTCCGGCTCAGCTCGCCCGCCGAGTTCCCGTACGGCTCGGACCGGTACGGCTCGCGCTACCAGGGGCAGCGGGGGCCGACGCCGAGCAGGTCGTTCCTGAACTTCCACCGCACCAAGGTCTGAAGCGGCCCAGGCAACAAGTGTGTCACGGGCGACGTTCTGGGCAGCGGGAAGGGGAAGAGTAGGTTACAAGCGGGCTTGCGTGGCCTGAACTTCGCATTTCCACTGGTAACCCGTACCCTTCTCTGCGGACCGTCCCCGCACATCTGGAGAAACGACGTGCGCCTGCGTCTCACGCCCCGTGAGGACAGCTACTACGACTTGTTCGCCGACTCGGCGAACAACCTCGTCACCGCATCGCGTCTGCTGGTCGAGATCATCAGCGACGGTTCGGACCGGGAGGGTCTGGCCGAGAAGATGCGCGCCTGCGAACACGCGGGCGACGAGCGCACTCACGCGATAATGAACCGGCTCAATGAGAGTTTCATCACGCCCTTCGACCGTGAGGACATCTACCGCCTCGCGTCGAATCTCGACGACGTGATGGACTACATGGAGGCCGCCGCCGACCTGATCGTCCTCTACCAGATCGACCACCTGCCCAAGGAGGTCGTACGTCAGGTGGAGGTCCTCGAACGGGCCGCCGAGCTCACGGCGGACGCGATGCCGCGCCTGCGCGGGATGCAGCACCTCAACGAGTACTGGATCGAGATCAACCGGCTCGAGAACCAGGCCGACCAGGTCTACCGCAGGCTGCTGGCGAAGCTGTTCAGCGGCGAGTACGACGCGCTGACCGTGATGAAGATGCGCGAGGTCATCGAGCAGCTCGAGCTCGCGGCCGACGCCTTCGAGCACGTGGCGAACACGATCGAGTCGATCGCGGTCAAGGAAAGCTAAGTGGAGCTCGCGCTTGTCATCGGCGTGGTCGTCATCGCGCTGGTGTTCGACTACACGAACGGTTTCCACGACGCCGCCAACGCCATCGCCACCTCCGTCTCGACCCGCGCCCTCACGCCCCGTCTGGCGCTGCTCATGGCCGCGGTCATGAACTTCATCGGCGCGCATCTGGGCACGTCGGTCGCCTCGACCGTGGGCAAGGGGATCATCGCTCCCCCGGACGGCAGGCACGGCCTGATCATCGTTGGCGCCGCGCTGATCGGTGCCATCGTGTGGAACCTCATCACGTGGTACTTCGGCCTGCCCTCGTCCTCCAGTCACGCTCTCATCGGCGGCCTGATCGGTTCAGCCCTGGCCGCGACCGAGGCCGTGAAATGGGGTGGGGTGGTCGAGAAGGTCGTCATCCCGATGGTGCTGTCGCCGGTCGTGGGCTTCTTCCTGGGCGCGCTCATCATGATCGCGATTCTGTGGATCTTCCGCAAGGCCAATCCTCATAAGGCGGGCAAGGGGTTCCGGTACGCCCAGACGCTGTCGGCGGCCGGGATGGCCCTCGGCCACGGCCTGCAGGACGCGCAGAAGACGATGGGTGTGATCTTCCTCGCCCTGGTCGTCGGGGGGTACGTCCCCAAGGACGCGAGCATCCCCGAGTGGGTCATCACGGCGTCGGCGCTGGCGATCTCCCTCGGCACGTACGCCGGCGGCTGGCGCATCATGCGCACGCTGGGCCGCAGGATCATTCACCTCGATCCGCCGCAGGGCTTCGCGGCCGAGGCGGCGGCGGCCGGTGTCCTCTACACGGCGGCCATCGGGTTCGGCGCGCCGATCTCGACCACGCACACGATCACCAGCGCCATCATGGGCGTCGGCGCCACCAAGCGGCTGTCGGCCGTGCGATGGGGTATCGCCGGCAACATCGTGACCGCGTGGGTCCTGACGATCCCGGCCGCGGCCATCGTCGCGGCGATCGGCTACTTCATCCTCAACCTGGTCCTCGGATAGAGGACGGTCACGCACGGACGGGCCGGCCCCTGAGCGGGGACCGGCCCGTCGGCGTTCAGCGCCGGTACATCACGTCGGTGTTCCATCGGGTGAACCCGAGGGACTCGTACAGCCGGACCGCCGCGCTGTTCTCCTCGTCCACGTAGAGCATGACCTGGGCGAGGCCGAGCGCGCGCAGGTGCGCGAGCCCTGCGAGCGTCAGCGCCCGGCCGAGGCCCGTGCCGCGCTCGCCTGGCGAGACCCCCACCACGTAGACCTCCCCGATCGGCTCGTCGCCGCCGTGCACCTTCGTCCAGTGGAAGCCCGCCAGCGCGTCTCCCCGTACGGCGAGGAAGAAGCCCGCGGGGTCGAACCACGGCTCACTCTTTCGCAGTTCGAGGTCGGCCTCCGTCCAGGAGCCCTGCTCGGGGTGCGTGGCGAAGGCCAGCGCGTTGAGCGCCAGCCACGCCTCCTCGTCGCGTCCCGGCTCGAACGTGCGCAGCCGTACGCCCTCGGGGAAGGTGGCGGCGGGCAGGGGCTCGGACAGAGGGCGGCGCATCTGCCACAGGGACCGCACCCGGGTCAGGCCCGCGCGTACGGCGAGGCGGGCCGCATCGGGCAGGTCGCCGTGTGCCCACAACCGGAGCCTGCCGCCGCTCGCCTCCAGCACGTCGCCCAGCAGTCGCCGGCCCAGGCCGAGCCGGCGGAACGCCGGATGCACCACGAGTTCGCCGCTCGGCCCTTCCTCCGGGTCCGCCGGGTCCAGGTGGGCGAAGCCCGCGACGTTTCCGTCCTTGTACAGCAGTACGGCTCTCGCGCCGTGACCGCCGCCGTGATCGCCGCCGTGCCGCACCTGGAGCATCACGTGCTCGTTGAGCGGAGCGACACCGTCGGCCTCGGCGGCCGCCTTCACCAGGGCGAGCACCGCCGCCACCTGCTCGTCATCGAGCCGTTCCGTGATCTCCACGCGTACGTCCATGTCTGGCACGATAGGTGAAGGCCCGGCGATCCCCCTACCGGGCTTCGGCAATAGACGCCATGGGTTCCCTCCCTGAATCGTTATCTTTGCGCCATTTCCTGCTTAGGTCCCCGCTCTACTGTCGAGGGTCATGACCCGAGCATCCCTGACGCGACTGGCCGTCGCCGGCGCCGCCGTGGTGGGCGTCGCGGCCCTCACGATGGGCACGGCCGCCGCATCTTCCGCTCCCCAATCCGGCAAGCACGACCAGAAGCCCGGTCCCTCCGTTCCCGTCCGGTTGCTGACCATCAACGACCTCCACGGCAACCTGGAGCCCCCGACCGGGTCCAGCTCCCGGATCCTCGACCCGAACGGCGCGAACACCGACACCGACGGCTCGCTGACCGGCATCGCCGGCGCGAAGTACTCGATCGCGGGCGGCGCGTCCTACCTCGCCGCCCACCTCAAGCAGCTGCGCGACGCCAACACCCTCCTGGTGGGCGCGGGCGACCTCATCGGCGCGTCGCCGCTGCTGTCCGCCGCCTACCACGACGAGCCGACCGCCGCCCTGCTCGACAAGCTCGGCCTGGTCACCTCCTCGGCCGGCAACCACGAGTTCGACGAGGGCATCGACGAGCTCAACCGCATCATGAACGGCGGCTGCCACCCGGTCGACGGCTGCTCGCCGGCCGGCGAGTGGAAGGGCACGAGCTTCGACTACCTCGGGGCGAACGTGCTCAAGGAGGGCAACGGCGACTACGCCCTGCCGCCCTTCTACGTCAAGAAGATCAACGGGGTGAAGATCGGGTTCATCGGCCTGGTGACCCAGACCACCCCGAACATCGTCACCGCCGCCGGCATCAAGGGCCTCCAGTTCACCGAGGAGGTCGCGGCGGCCAACAAGGTGTCGAATTACCTCGCCAAGCACGGGGTCAAGGCGCAGGTCGTGCTGGTCCACGAGGGTGACAACATCACCCCGAACCAGGACCCCAGCTCGTGCCCGGTCGTCCCCGGCAACGGCTCGCGGATCGCCAAGGGCCTTGACCCGCAGGTCGACCTGGTCATCAGCGGCCACAGCCACCAGGCGTACGTCTGCAAGGTGAAGGACCCGGCCGGTCAGGACCGCGTCTACACCCAGGGCTCGTCGTTCGGCCGCGCGATCACCCAGATCGACTTCCGGGTCGACCGCAGGACGAAGGACGTCATCCGCTCCAGCGTCGTCGCCAAGAACAACGTGGTGACCCGCACCGTCACCCCGGACGCCGACACCGAGGCGTACATCCAGGTCTGGAAGGACCGGGTCGCGACCGTCGCCAACAAGCCGATCGGCAAGATCACCGCCGACATCGGCAACCTGGTGAACAACTCCTCGGCCGCCACCACCAAGCCAGAGACGCCGCTGGGCGACCTGATCGCCGACGCGCAGCTCGAGGCGACGAAGTCCGGCGGCGGCGCCGAGATCGCGCTGATGAACCCGGGTGGCGTCCGTGCGCCCCTGACGTACGCGCAGAGCGGCTCCGAGGGCGACGGCGTCGTGACGTACGGCGAGGCCTTCCAGGTGCAGCCGTTCAACAACCTCATGCAGGTCGTCACGCTCACCGGGGAGCAGCTCAAGGCCCTGCTGGAGCAGCAGATCTGGAAGGTCGACCCGGTGACCGGGGCGGTCACGCACCGGCTGCTGCAGCCGTCCTCGTCGCTCACCTACACCTTCGACACGACGAAGCCGGAGGGCTCGCGGGTCTCCGACATCAAGATCAACGGAACCTCGGTGACCGGCACCCAGCAGATCCGGGTGGCCGCCAACAACTTCCTCGTCGGCGGCGGCGACGGCTTCACCGTGTTCACCAAGGGCGCCGATCTGTGGAGCGGCCCGCTGGACATCGACGCGTTCGTCGCCTACATGGGCGCGCACTCGCCGGTCGCCCCGCCGGCCACCGGCCGGATCACTCTGATCAAGTAGCTCTTCCGCACGTCGAGGCCCGCTCCCGGTCCCGGGGGCGGGCCTTCGTCATGTCTCACGTCATATTTCTGTCGTTACAACGGACTTAACAAAAATGTCATTGATCAACGCCGAAACTTCTGCCTACACTCCAACCGACTGGTCGCAATCGGAAAGAAGGTGCCTTGACCAGAATACGGTTATTCCGTGCACTGACCGCCTCGACAATGTCACTGACCGTGCTTTTCTCGGGGCTGGGGACAGCGGCGCCCGCCCGGGCCGCGGTGGACGTGGGGGACCGGGTCCTCTACTGGAACGACGTGCTTCTGGAAGCGTTCCGCCAGGTCGGTGGGGCTCCGGGCCCGCTCGCACGAGCGGCCGCAATGATGCACCTCGCCGTGTACGACGCGGCGAATTACACCCAGTGTTACAAGCAGGGACGCGATTTGCGCCCGGTCGACTGCCTCGGTGGGATATACAACCCGGGTATCGACCCGTCGCCGAAGGTGGCGAATCCCGACGTCACGACTGCAATTGACTACGCAGCGTACAAAGTGCTTACCGGGGTGTTTCCCGAGGTGGATTTCACGCCATTCTTCACCCAGGCGGAGCCGGCCGCACCCGTGACCGACGCGCAGAAGTCGGGGCGCAGCATCGGCGAGCAGGCCGCGGCTCGCATGATCGCCACTCGGGCCGGGGACGGCTCCACCGACAACACGTCGTACGTCCCGAGCACCGCGCCCGGGCAGTGGCGGCCCACAGGATCGGGCGACGCGGCCACCCCGAACTGGGGGAAGCTCCACAGGTTCTACCGGTACGGCTCGCCCCAGCCGGCCCCCGACTATCGCTACCCGGTCGACTGGCCGGCCAACGGCACGCTGGACCTGAGCCCCGTCTCGTCGTCCTCGGCCCGGCCACAGCTTCCCGGGGGGTTCTCGGACATCACCTCGCTGCTGCGGAGCCAGGCGTACGCCGACCAGGTCAACGAGGTGAAGTCGCTCGGCGGCGCCACCAGCACCACCCGGACGGCCGAGCAGACGCAGATCGCCTGGTTCTGGGCGAACGACCTCAACGGCACCTATAAACCGCCGGGCCAGCTCCTCGACACGACCCGCGGCGTCTCCGAGCAGCGCGGCCTGAGTCAGCTGGAGAACGCGAAGCTGTTCTCGACCGTCAGCGCGGCGCTGGCCGACGCCGCGATCGTGGCCTGGGACGCCAAGTATCTGACCCCGATCGACCTGTGGCGCCCGGAGAGCGCGATCCAGCTCGCGGCCGACGACGGCAATGCCCAGACCACCCCCGACGCCTCCTGGCAGCCGCTGTCCGCCGACACCGCGGGAGTCCACTTCAGCCCTCCGTTCCCGGCGTACATCTCCGGGCACGCCACTTTCGCCGGCGCCTGGGCCGCCTCGATGCAGGAGTACTTCGGGACGGACTCGATCAGCTTCACGGTCGGCACCGAGGACCCGCACGCGGTGGACTCGTCGGGGAGGTTCCTCACGCGTTCCTTCACGAGCTTCAGCCAGGCCGGGCAGGAGGATGCGCGCAGCCGCATCTACCTCGGCGTGCACTACTCCTGGGACGGCGACTACGGGTACGCCGCCGGCCGCAAGCTCGTCGGACCCGGCGGTGAGCTGCTCGCGGACGGCACGCGCACCCACACGAAGCTGAAGGTCGGAGTGGGTTACACCTATCCGGCGCCGTCGTCCACCGCCACGCCCTCCTACACGTACACCGCCGACCTCTCGCGGTACGACTCGGTGCGGGACGCCTTCAACCAGTGCGATTACGACGGCGCCGACATCGCACAGGGGCAGGGACAGGCGAACTCCTGGGCCTGCAACGTCCAGTACGACGGCAGAGTCCTCCTCTATCTCTTCTGATCCGGGAGAAGGTGCAGATGCAGCACAGATACCGCCTCGCCGCACTGGCCGCGGCCGTACTCGCCGTGTCGGCGGGCGCGCTGTACGCGATCACGAGCCCCGCGATCGCCGCTCAAGAAACGCCGCAGACCCCCACCGGACTGCGGATCCAGACGGACCCGTACCAGCCGAACCAGCTCTGCAGGGCCGGGACCGCGGTCGTCTCGAAGAATGACACCATCGTCCTGGCTGCCAGCCCCGTGCCCCTCGGCAGGCATCCGGGTCTGCGCGGGACGTTCGAGGTGACCGGTGGCGAGGGGACGACGCCGATCAGCAGCACGCGCCCGATGTGGCCGAGCGGCCGCGTGCTCGCCCTGACCATCGACCCCGGCACGCTGAGCGCGGGCGCCTACCGGTGGCGGGTGCGGGCGGAACAGGGCAAGGAAGTCTCCGGCTGGACCCCCTGGTGCGGGTTCACCGTGAAGGACTGATCTCGCGGACGCCGCGGCTCACGCCCGCGAGGACGTGAGCCGTACCGTCTTCAGCGCCTCGCCGGTTCGGTCTCGGCCTGCTCGCCGCCCCGGTCGGGGACGAAGCGGTAGCCCACGTTGCGGACCGTTCCGATGAGCGCCTCGTATTCGGCGCCCAGCTTGGCCCGCAGGCGCCGTACGTGCACGTCCACCGTGCGGGTGCCGCCGAAGTAGTCGTAGCCCCAGACCTCCTGCAGCAGCTGGGCGCGGGTGAAGACCCGGCCCGGGTGCTGGGCGAGATACTTCAGCAGCTCGAACTCCTTGAAGGTGAGGTCCAGCGCGCGCCCGCGCAGCCGGGCCGTGTAGGTCGCCTCGTCGATCGACAGGTCGCCGCTGCGGATCTCGTCGGGGACCTCGTCGGCGGCGGCCAGCGACAGCCGCCCGATCGCCATCCGCAGCCGGGCCTCGACCTCCGCCGGTCCCGCGGTGTCGAGGATCACGTCGTCCACACCCCACTCCGCCGTCATCGCCGCGAGGCCGCCCTCGGTCACGATCGCCATCAGCGGGCAGGTGACGCCGGTCGTGCGCAGCAGCCGGCACAGGCTCTTGGCCTGCACGAGCTCGCGGCGCGCGTCCACCAGGATGGCGTCGGCCGGGGGCGTGTCGATCAGCGCGGAGGCCTCGGCGGGCGCGACCCGCATCGAGTGCAGCAGCAGTCCGAGTGCCGGGAGCACCTCCGCCGACGGCTCCAGAGCGTTGGTCAGCAGGAGCAGATTGCTCACATGAGCCTCCTCGCACCATGTCGGCTCGGCGCCGTTTGCAGCACTGGAAACCGCGACAGCCGTACAAACACGTAAGGACCCGGGGGCCACATCGCCCGAGTCCATTAATTCGTAGGGTAGCCCACACGAAGTTTGCGTCCAATGTGCGTCACCCGTGTGAACAACACGTCACGTGGTTTACCGACGTAACGTGACGGTGACGGAGAGCTTCCGAAGGGTGATGTGAGAGTGAGGGGAGCGGCGCATCATGGCCACGGGAACGATCCGCTACTGGGCGGCGGCCAAGGAGGCCGCCGGAGTGCCGGAGGAGCCGTTCGACGCCGAGACACTGGGGGACCTGCTCGCGGGGATCTCGCGGAACCCTGCCGTCGAGCGCGTGCTGCGCCGGTGCTCCTTCCTCGTCGACGGCGCCCCGGTGGGCACGCGTGATCCGGCGACGATCGACCTCCCCGAAGGCGCCGTGGTCGAGGTTTTACCCCCTTTCGCCGGGGGATGAGCGACTACTCTGATCACAAAGGCGCCTTCGGAGGGGTCGGATGCGCAAGTTGGTCGTGGCCGTGGCCCTGCTGGCCATCCTGCTCGTCGTGCTCGACCGGGTCGCCGTGGTCGGGGTGCAGCGTGAGATCGCCCGGCAGATCGAGGCGAAGTACGACCTGGCGCAGGCACCGTCGGTGCAGGTGAAGGGCATACCGTTCCTCACCCAGGCTATCTCGGGCCGGTATGAGGAGATCAGCATCGGCATCGGGAAGGTGGAGCGGGAGGGCGTCCAGCTCGAGCGCATCGACGCCACGTTGTACGGCGTCACCGCCCCGCTCTCCGACCTGATCCAGAACGCCGCGGCCACCGAGATCAGGGCCGACCGCGTGACGGGGACCGTGGTCATCTCCCGGCAGACCCTGTCGGCCCACGCGCCGCGTGGCATCAAGGTCGAGGGCGCCGGCGACGACAAACTCCGCGTCTCGGGCAGCGTGCCCGTGCTCGGGAACCAGGTGCCGGTCACCGCCGACATGAAGATCCAGGTGGTCCAGGGCGGGATACGGCTCACGCCCGCGAACGTGAAGATCGCCGGTGCCATCCCCGTGCCGAACCCCGAGCGGCTCATCTCGTTCACGGTGCCGGTGAAGAACCTTCCGCTCAACCTCAGGATCACCCGGGTGAAGTCGACGAGCGAAGGGCTCGCGGTCCAGGGCACCGCGTCCGATGTCCCCCTCCGATGAGGGTTCGCGTGACGATCGTCACACCGTCGAACCACCGCGCCGCGGCGTACGTGATGAGGATGTGAGTCCAGCCGGAACCGCCGACGAGGAGCTCATACGCGCACTTTGGGAGGATCACGGAGGGCCGCTGTACGGCTACGTGCTGCGGTTGACCGGTGATCCGGGCAGGGCGGAGGACGTGGTGCAGGAGACGCTGCTTCGGGCCTGGCGGCATCCCTCCGGGCTCCAGGGACGCCCGGTTCGCGCATGGCTGTTCACCGTCGCCCGCAATCTCGTCGTCGACCAGCACCGGGCCCGCAAGTCCAGGCCGCAGGAGACGGGGGACGAGGCGCTCGCCGTGCTGCCCGCCGACGACGAGCTGGAACGGGCCGTCGAATCGTGGGGGGTGGCGGAGGCGCTGGCCTCGCTCAGGGCGGAGCACCGCGAGGTGCTCCTGGAGACGTACTACCGGGGGAGATCGGTGAAGGAGGCGTCGGAGATCCTCGGCATCCCGCCGGGAACGGTGAAGTCGCGGACCTACTACGCCCTCCGGGCGCTGAAGCTCGCCCTGGAGGAACGGGGGCTGGCGCCATGACCTGCGAGGAGGTGCGCATCTCGCTCGGCGCGTACGTGCTGGGGGCGCTCGACGCCGAGGAGACCGCCGAGGTCGAGGCCCACCTGGAGACCTGCGCGGCATGCCGGGCGGAGCTGGCCGAGCTGTCCGGGCTGCCGTCGCTGCTGGCCCGCGTGTCGGCCGAGGACATCGAGCGCGCCGCCGCGCCGCCGCGCGCCGTGCTCGACGGCGTATTCGCGGATGTCTTCGCGGATGTGTCCGCGGATGGTCTCGTGAGTGCGTCCGCGGGTTCGGCCTCCGCGGCGGTCGCGCCCGCGGACGTTTCGTCCACCCGGCGCGGGCGCCGGTCCCGCGTGCTGCTCGCGCTCGCCGCGTCCGTCGTCGTCGCGGCGGCGGGCGGCACGGCGTGGGTGTCGGCGGCGCAGAAAACCTCGGAGAGCACAACAGTGGGGGCGGCCGCCGCGGCCCCCGAGAAGGCGTCGCAGGATCAGGCGGCGCAGGCCCAGCAGGACCAGGCGCAGGCCGACGCGGCGGGAACGGAAGCACCGGAAGCACAGGTCTTCCTCGCCCCGGCGTCGCCCGCTCCTGGGGCGACGGGGTCGCCGGGGGCGGTGGCGAGGAAGGTCCAGCCGCCGGCCGCCGAAGCGACCGTCACCGCGTCGCCCGTGCCGTCCGAGGCGCGCGGGAGCAGCGGCGACGTACGCATCGCCGTACGGCTCGTGCCGCACGACGGCGGGACGCAGGTCGTCGCCAGGGTCGCCGGAGTCCCGGCGGGCACGGTCGTTACGCTGCGCGCGGTCGCCAAGGACGGCACGGTCTCGAGCCTCGGCAGCCGGACCGTGGGCAGAGGTGAGTACCGCGGGCAGAAGATGGTCCTCGAAGGCTCGACGGCGCTGCGGCCCCGCCAGATCGACCGGATCGAGGTCGCCGACTCGGGCGGCCGCGTCCTGGTGTCCGTCAGGCTGTGACCTCGCCGTGATGCGGCGCGGGAATCAGCCGCACCGGGCCTGCGGTTGCAGACGGTGATGGCAGGGATCGCGACCCTCATAGCCACGCTCGTCCTGGGCGTGGTCCTCGGGCTGGTCGTGAGACGGCGCGACGGAAGGATGCGGGTCGTGGAACACGCCCCGGTGACGAGCGGTGATCTCGGCGCCGACCTCGGCGAGCGCGCCACGCTGGTGCAGTTCTCGACCGCCTTCTGCCAGCCCTGCCGGGCGACCCGCCGGATTTTGGGCGAGGTGGCCGGCATGGTCCCCGGCGTACGGCACGTGGAGATCGACGCGGAGTCGCGCCTCGATCTGGTCAGGCGTTTCGACGTGCTGCGCACCCCGACCGTGCTCGTCCTCGACGGGGCGGGCAACGTGGTGAAGAGGGCGTCCGGCCAGCCGCGCAAGGCCGACGTCATCGCCGCGCTCGGCGCGGCCGTGGACGGCGCGTCTCACGGGCCGTCTCAACCATCGGACAAGGTGTGACAGATGCCGAGACGGAAGGTACTGTCGTGCTCATGACTCCCACGACAGAGCTGCTCACGAAGCGGCGCGCGGTTGACTTCTGCCGCGTCGCGACCTCGCTCTGTCGCATGGCCTGAGGGTGATTCCTGCGGCTTCGTGCCGCGTTCCAAGAATCCTTCAGGAGCATCCCCACGATGCAGATCGACCCTCGTGGTCCGCGTTTCGGCGCGGCCGTGACCACCGCGGTCCTCGCGGTCGTACTGGTCACGCAGAATCCCTGGTTGCTCGCCGCACAGGCGATCGTCTTCGCGCTCGGCGCCGCTGACGCGTCGCCGTACGGGCTGGTCTTCCGCCGGTTCGTGCGGCCGAGGCTGGGGCCGCCGGCCGAGACGGAGGACGCGGCGCCGCCGCGGTTCGCGCAGGCCGTCGGGCTGGGGTTCGCGGTGGTGGGCCTGATCGGGTTCGCGGCGGGGATCACCGCACTGGCCTTGGGTGCGACAGCAGCGGCACTGCTGGCCGCCTTCCTCAACGCAGCGTTCGGCTTCTGCCTGGGCTGCGAAATGTACCTGCTCATTCGCCGTCTACAACCTGGGAGAATCCAATGAGCCGCTCCGCCGTTCTGGTGGACGCCGACTGGGTCGAGGCCAACCTCGACACGCCGGGTGTCGTGCTCGTCGAGGTCGACGAGGACACCAGCGCCTACGACAAGGGTCACATCCGCGGTGCCGTGAAGATCGACTGGAGGACCGACCTGCAGGACCCGGTCCGCCGCGACTTCGTCGACAAGGCCGGCTTCGAGGCGCTGCTGTCGTCGCGCGGCATCGCCAACGACGACACCGTCGTCCTGTACGGCGGCAACAACAACTGGTTCGCCGCCTACGCCTACTGGTACTTCAAGGTCTACGGTCACGAGAACGTCAAGCTGCTCGACGGCGGACGCAAGAAGTGGGAGCTGGAGTCCCGCGAGCTGGTCGAGGACGTCGTGGAGCGGCCGGCCACCCAGTACGTGGCCCAGGAGCCGAACAACGACATCCGCGCTTTCCGCGACGACGTCGTCGCCGCGATCGGCAAGCAGAACCTGGTCGACGTCCGCTCGCCCGACGAGTTCACCGGCAAGCTGCTCGCCCCGGCCCACCTGCCGCAGGAGCAGGCGCAGCGCGGCGGCCACGTGCCCACCGCCCGCAACATCCCGTGGTCGAAGGCGGCCAACGACGACGGCACCTTCCGCTCCGACGACGAGCTCCGCGAGCTCTACTCGGGCGCCGGCGTGGACCTCGCCAAGGACACCATCGCCTACTGCCGCATCGGCGAGCGCTCCGCGCACACCTGGTTCGTGCTGCACGAGCTGCTCGACCAGCCCAACGTCAAGAACTACGACGGTTCGTGGACCGAGTACGGCTCGCTCGTGGGCGTGCCGATCGAGCTGGGGGAGGCCCGCTGATGACCATCCAGGGTTGCGCTGCTCCTGAGCAGACCGTCGCGCTGCCGGCCGGCATCGACCTGTCCAACCAGGCCGTGATCCAGGGCGTCGTCACCGGCGCCGGCACGGCGTACGCCCGTCTGCTGGACCACAGCGGCGAGTTCACCGGCGAGGTCGTCGTCTCCGACGAGGGCATCTTCCGCTTCTTCGCCGCGCCCGGCCAGTGGACCGTCCGCATCATCGCCGGCGGCGGCGTCACCAAGGACGTCCCCGTCGAGGCCAAGCTCGGCGAGGTCGCCCAGCTCTCGGTCACCGTCTGATCCACCGCTTCACGAGAAGGCCGGTGCGTTCTACGAACGCACCGGCCTTCTGCGTAGAGGGTAATAGTCCGTTTACCCAACGTTACTGAACGTTTCGTATTACGTTTGCTACCGAGGTGCACAAGGCCGCGCTCAAGCACGGCATCGCCCACGAGGACGTCGTTCACGCGACAAGGGGGTTCCTTATCGCCTATCCCCTCGCGCACGAGGATGGAGAGGGGCCGCGGCGAGAGCTGCGCCTCGGTCCGGACCGTGCAGGGAACCTGCTGGAAACTATCGTGCTTTACCTTGACGACGGCCGGGAATTGGCCATACATGCGATGCCTATGAGGCGCAAGTACCGGGATCTCTTGCGAGGGGGATCGAGGAGGGAGCATGTCTAGGATGGACGGAGACGTTCCGACCTCGAGTGGCGTGCCGGTAACGGACGAACTCATAGCCGCACTGGCGGAAGAAGCCGAAGAGGGATACGACGTGGAGACTCTTCGTCGCCGGGGAGGCAGGCGTCCCATTGGTTCCGCGCCTGCCGACGTGGTTCCGGTGAGGCTCGATCCCGAGTTGCGCTCTGCATTGATCACACGGGCCAAGCGCGATCAAACCAGTGCCAGCGAAGTCATTCGCCGAGCACTGCGCGCATGGCTTCACGTGGCCTGATCGGGTGTTCGGCCCGTCAGGGAGGCGACTGAATGGTGACATGCGAACCTGCCGGCCTCCGCGAGGCGGCGACCCGAGGGCGACGGGTCGTTCTCCGGCTGTTGGGGACTGCGACGACCTTCATGGCAACCGACGAGATCATGGCCTTGTCACGTGACGAGCAGGTGGTCGCTGAAGAGATGTCCGCTATATCCAGAGGCATGGGTACTTACCGCCACCGGTATTCGTTCGTGCCGTTCTGGAGATCCACCGGCAGTGATGGAGCGCTTTGCCTCCTGGGCAGCGGCCCTCATCGATGAGCTGCAGGACAAGAACGGCCTGCACGATCGAGATGGTGCGGTGCGGACAGCAGCGTAGTTGGGTCAAGTCCTTCCAGGTCTTCAAGGTGGTCACAGCGCGTTCGCCACAGGCGCGGACGCGGGCGTGAGCATGGTTGATCGATCGCTGGTGGATTGACAGCGGTGGCCGGAGCCGGTGGCGCTTGAACGGGGTACGGATGGTGTCGCCTGCGCCCTGGTACCCCTTGTAGGCGAAGGTCCTCACCTTTGCTGTGGTCAGGCGCCGATAAGGCTGGTGGTGCGTGCCGCGGCCAGGTCGCGAGTGGCGGGGGCAGGGCGGGCGAGGCGCAGACCAGCCGGCCCGCCGGGTCGGCCAGGAGCTGGACGTTCATACCACGGCGTTTGTGCTTCCCGGAGTAGTACGGCCGCTCAGCGGCCAGCCGGTCGATCGGGATCGAGGTCCCGTGAAACCGCTGGCCAGGCGGGTGTAGGTGTCCCCGGTGCGCAGATGGGCCAGCACCAGTAGCGTCTGCCGTCCGGGGGACAGACGTCGCCCTCGGCTGCGGCGTTCGGCACGGCGGGTGCGGATGAGGTCGGCAAGACGACTCAAGGTGTGGTTCGACAGGGGAATCGCGGCAGGGTAAGACAGCAACGAGACTCCCGGTTGGGGCATGGACCTTGGTCGGCTGCTTTCTCACCTGGAGCCGCACTTCTCCCTCAACTCCGAGTTCCTCCGCCTCCTGCGCCCGCTCTGACCAGCAAGATCAGGATGAAAAGGGGCTCATGGCTGCTGAGTTCCGGACCGGCGGCTTAATGGGTCAGCAGGGCCACACGGGAGCCGATACCATGCGGCAGGTGTCCGGAACGTCCGCACTTGCCGCCCCTCGCCAGGATGCCGCGCCGCGCCGGGCCTCCTGGGCGCTGTCGCCGTACGCGCTGCCGCTGAACGCCCTGCGGATCCTCGCGAAGTGCGCCCTCCCCCTGATCCTCTGGTTCTCGGCCGGACGGCTCGTGCGGTGGGCGCTGCTCCTGCTGGCCGCGACCATCTCGCACGGCTCGTGGTATCAGGCCCGCCTCGTCGTGGTGATGTTCCTCTTCACGCTGGTCGTGATGACGTCGCTCGCCACGACCGTCGGCATGCTGTACGTCGTCCGCGAGGCGCTGCTGGAGACCCAGGCCCGGCGCGCGGGCGGTGAGGCCAAGGAGAGCCTCCTGAACGCGCTCAACCGGACCGCGCTCGTCTTCGCCGGCATCTACACGACCTGGGGGTTCGTCAAGGACGACGTCCGCGCGTTCATGAACATGGACCTGCTCAGGGCGCCGACCCAGCTCTTCGACGATGCGGTGAAGGGTGAACACAGCGGCGTCATGGCGGGGCTCATCAGCCTGGACCCGAAGGTGTCTCTGGTGACGATGGCCGTCGCGTACCTGGCCAAGCTGTACTTCGGCCGGCGTCACGAGGCCGGCAACGGACGCTTCTCCGGGATCATGGCGACATTCGCCGAGCTCGCGTTCGCGTTCTACGGGCTCAACGCTCTGGCGGCCGCCGTGGGGGCGCGCTCCGACTGGATCGGCGGGCGGGCCGCGGTCGCGGCTTGGCATGACTTCGCGGCCAAGGCGGAAGCGAGCGTCCCGGGCTGGCAGGAGTTCTGGGGA
This sequence comes from Microbispora sitophila, assembly GCF_014892245.1. Classification (NCBI taxonomy): domain Bacteria; kingdom Bacillati; phylum Actinomycetota; class Actinomycetes; order Streptosporangiales; family Streptosporangiaceae; genus Microbispora; species Microbispora sitophila. Next base: position 16,165 of record NZ_JADBGC010000024.1, read on the forward strand.
TGGGTCGGCGAGATCTGGCCGTACGTCATCGACGCGCTCGCGGTCCCGCTCGCCTGGCTGACCGTCGGCATCCTCGTCTACGGCGCGTACGCGGAGGACACGCAGACCACGATCAGGGGCACCCGGCTGGAACAGGCGGCGGTCCATTTGGAGCGCACGCATGACTGGACGCGGCGGGCGCTCGCCAAGCTCAGCGCCGGCTGGACCGCCCGGTGGATCCCCCTGCTCAACTCCCTGCGCCTGACGGCGCGCGGCGGCGCCCCGCTGTTCGGGCTGTTCGCCCTGTGCTACGTGGGCCTTCACATCGGCGGGGACTACCTGGGCAGGGCGGGAGACTACCTGCTGGCGAGCGACACCCCGTACTTCTGGTTGGTGACAGTCGAGCCGGTCGGTTATGTGAAGGACCTCGTCGTCACAGCAGTGACAATGTGCCTGGTCGCCGCCACCTTCGACCTGGCGGCGACCCGTTCCCGGCTGGAGGGTCGGGCGCCCCTCACCGGCGAAACCTCAGAACCTGATCGTCCTTCTCCGTCGAGTTGAAGGCGTCCTTCAAGAAGTCCTCGGTGGACTGGCCGGGCACGTCCCGATAAGTGCTCGGCCGCAGGAGGACCTCGACTTCGTCGGCCGCGGAGCGCGGAACCACGCCCATCATCTCCAGCCGGTACGGCGTGCCGACCTTGTTCTCCTTCACGTCGAAGGGCGTCTCGTCGTTCAGCTTCTCCAACTGCCATGTGCGCCCGGCGCGGTCGGTGAGCTTGACCTCCACCGGCGCTCCGTGACGGATGGCGCCTTCGGCGTCGAGCGCGGTCCTGGTCGCCACGATCTTCAACCACTGTCGGTCGGATCGCTCCGGCTTGCCGGTGGGGTCGTTGACCTTCTCGACGCTCACGCGCCACGACACGTGCTGCCATACGCCTGCCTGCCCCGCAGGGACGACGTGGACGACGTAGTGCGGCTGCAAGATGTCGTAGGCGCGATAGCCGAACCAGGAGGGGACGGCGACGGCGAGTACGACGGAGAGCACGGTGCTCCCGACAAGGAGGCCGGTTCGCCTGGTCCGGGTGGCCGGCGTGGCGGCGGGCTCGCCGGGAGGCTCAGCGGAAGGGGGAGCCACCGGCGCGGGCGCCGTGGGCAGCGGCGGAGGTTTCCGGTTCGTCCGGAGGGCGGGGAAGGGCTGTGTCGACCTGTCCTCTCCCTCGGGCTCCAGAGGGGGCCACACTCGCAGATCCGTCGGTGGCTTCAGCGTGCCGGGGATGGGCACGGAGGGCGGCGCCGCCGGCATGGGCCGCGGCAGCGGGCCGCTGTAGGTGATGTCGGAGGGCTGCTCGGCCGGGGGAGCGAACCAGTCCCGGGAGTCCGGGCCGTTCCTCGGAGGGGTTCCGTCCATGGGCGTCTCGGTCATCCGCTCTTGCTCACCAGTGAGTGGTAGTCCTCCGCCTGCGAGATCAAGCGTGTGGCGGCGCTGCCGGACAGCCCGAGGTCGATCTCCGCCTCGGGAGAGAGGCTGTCCACGAGAGCCCCGCCCGTGTCGGGGTTGAAGACCAGGCGAGCTCCCGGCGCGGCATCCTCCGGAACCTCGTAGACGAGCACTCCGCTCGACCAGAACCCTGGCTGCAGCCACTTGTTGAACAGCGTCAGGGAGTCGCTCACCTTGTCCGTCGGCCGGTACCGGCGGCCGTCCTCGGTCAGCAGCGTCGGAGGCGCGGAGGGGCGCAGTCGCACTGGCGCACGGGCGGTGGTGGCGGAGACCTCGATCAGGAGGAAGAGGTTGCTCGTCTCGACTTTGGTCACCTTGTTGGAGAAGTCCACGGTGTCCACGGCGTGGGCGGCGCTTACCGAGCTGACCTTCACCGTGAAGCGGTTGGTCTCCACTATCTCGCCGATCCGACCCTTGTAGGTCAGGAACGAGGTGCGCTGCTCGAAGGACATCGTGAAGTTCTGCTGTGCGTAGACCGCCGCCGCCGCGAGCACGATCCCGGCCGCTCCGGCTGCGATCCGCCGCCCCACACCGCGCCGGGGCGGCCTGCGGCTCGCGGCACGACGGGCCGTACGGCTGTCCGCCTGGGTGAGCGTCATCAGCTGCTCTCCTTCCGTACAGGAAGGGTGATCCGCGCGGCCACCTCAGGCTCGAAGGGGCCCTTGTCGTCCTTGAGCTCGCCCGAGAGCCACCAGTCATGGGTCTGGTCGCGCAGGCCGAGCTCCTCGTACACGAACGAGCCCACGTCGATGCTGATCTCCGGGGGTGCGGTCGCGGTGGGCTCGAGGTCGTACTTCACCACGACCGTGGTGGTGATTCCGGGATGTAGTTGCTGGCTTTCGATGCCCAGACTGAGCACGGAGATCTTGGGACCGTACTTGGTCTTGATCTCCGGACGGGTCCGCAGCAGGGAGCTGGCGAAGGTCGTGCTCCGGGAGAAGCCCTTACCCGGCTCGGGCATGAGGCCGACCGAGGCAGTGTTCTCGCCCATGTTGGTGACCTTGAGGACGAGCTCCAGGTAGCGCTTGGTGTCGCCGAAGTCGCCCTTCTCGGTGGTGTCGATCGCCTTGATGAACTGGGTGCGGAACTGCCCCTGGTCGATCGTGTCCCCGGGCGAGACCGTGGGCGGGGGCTTCTCCGGGGCCTCCTTGAGGCCGCCGAAGGCGGCCGTGACGCCGATGCCCACCACAGCCAGGGCGAGGGCGACCGGGACGAGGACCGGGCGTCGTCGACGGGCGCCATTGGGGGATGACGTCATGGCAAGCGATGGTAGTACGACCACACTTGCCCCATTGGTCGCAATGGTTCGGACCCCCACGCGGAAATACGTCCGAATGGCGAGAAGCGCGCCCTGACAGGGCTTCCAGCTCCTACGCTGTGACCGAGGCGGACATGGAGGGCCCGTGGGCGACCCGCACCCCGAGTATGCCCAGTTGCAGGCGGACCGGATCTACCTGGGCTGGCAGTACGCGCTGCTCTACCCGGACCCCGGGCCGCCGCCGAAGCGACCGGCCAGGGAGGACGTCACCGAGCCTCCGGTGGACACCGAGTGGATCCACCGGGAGCGGCTCCAGAAGGACCTGCTCAACCGCCCGGTCCGGATCTTCCGTACGTTCATGGCCGTGGTGGCCGCGGGGATCCTCGTCCTCGGCGTGACCGGCCTGCTCACCTGGTCGTTCGTGGCGCTCGGCCTGGTCGCCGCGGGCGGTGTGGCCGCCATCTGCACCTACGCCATCCGGCAGGGCGACCGTACGGTCAACGAGCGGCTCGACGAGCGCCGCCGCAAGGCGCTGCGGGAGCAGGAGCGGCGCCAGCGGGAGATCGTCACGGCCCAGGAGGAGCACGCCGCGAAATACCGCGACTGGGCCGAGAAGAAGAACCGCTTCGACAGGCAGATCAACTGGTATGCCGTGGCGGTGCCCGACGACATCGACCGGGTCGACGTGGCCGGGGGCACGCTGACCGGCTGGTCGGCGCTGGTCACGCTGATCGGCGCGACCCGGCTCTACAGCGGCGGCCACCTGACCGTGCTCGACCTGTCGGAGGGCGCGATCGCCAAGGACCTGATCGAGCTGGCGCGCAGGGGCGGGGACGACCCGCTCGTCTGGGTGCTCCCGGTGGACCTGCCCCGGCTCGACCTGGGCGCGACGCTCAAGCCCGAGGCGTTCGCCGACGTGCTCGCCCACGTGGTGAGCGTGAGCGAGGAGACCAGCAGGGACATCGGCTTCGACAACGCGATCCTGGAGCGCGTGCTGGAGGTCCTGGGCGAGAACGCCACGATCAGCCAGGTCACCGCCGCCCTGCGGGCACTCGCGCAGGTGGGCGACCCGCGCGACGACATGAAGGGCGGCCTGCTCACGGCGTCGCAGCTCGAACGCATCGGGACGCTGTTCGGCCGGGGCGTGGCCGACCGGGTGGTCATCGAGCGGGCCTGGGCGCTGGAATCGCAGCTGCGCAAGCTGGAGACGCTCGGCTCGCAGGCCGTACGGCTGCCGCCCGCACGGCTGCGGGTCGTCAGCATGGACCGGCAGGCGGGGGTCTTCGGCAACCGGGTCCTCGGGACCTACGTCGCGACCGCGCTCACGCACATCCTGCGCCAGTCGCCGGCGAGCGAGCGGCCCTGGTATCACACGATCATCGTGGCGGGTGCGGACAAACTGCGCGGCGACGTGCTCGACCGGCTCATGGACGCCTGCGAGACCTCGCGCACCGGGCTCGTGCTGACCTACCGCAGCCTCACCCCGACCGTGCGGGAACGGCTCGGCCGGGGACACGCGGCGGTCGCGTTCATGCGCCTGGGCAACGCCGAGGACGCCCGGGTGGCCAGCGAGCACGTCGGCACCGAGCACCGCCTGGAGCTCGCCCAGCTCACCGAGACGTTCAGCTCGGCGGTCAACGGCCCGAGCGGGTTCTACACCTCCACCGTCGGCGAGAGCCGTACGGAGGGGGAGGAGAAGAGCGAGGGCGACCTGCGGGAGGACATCACCGAGTCGACCGAGTGGGGGCGGCACGCGCCCACGGTCACCGACGGCGTCCTGCAGCGGTCGCGGGAGTTCCTGGTCGAGCCGCACCAGCTCCAGCAGCTCCCCACGACCTCCGTGATCGTGACCTACTCGACGGCTGAGGGACGCCAGGTGCGCCTCGCGGACGCGAACCCGGCGATACTCACCTTCCCGAAGACGACGCTGGGGGAGTTCGAGGAGATCCGCCGGGCCGCCCTCGCGCCACCGGAGCCCGAGCCGGAGCCGGAGGAGCCCGCGCTGCCCGACGTGCCCCCGAACCTCGGCCCGCCGCCGCCTCGCCTCGACTGGCGCAAGCGGCCATGACCGCTCCCGAAACGTCGTACGCGCCCATGACACCGTCCGCTGTCGGTAAGGGCATCGTCAACCGGGGTGTGCGCGCGTGATCGTTGAAGGAGTCTCTCCCCTGTTCGTCGTCACCTGAGGGGTCTGATGCAGCCGTTTCCCCTGAGCGGGCCGTGGTACCGGATTCAGGCGATCACCGCCCCATCGCGTAGTTCGTCCGCGGAGTGGGACTTCGTCACGGTGCTCCCCGCGGTTCTGTCCGCCGCGCAGCGCAACCGGCCGTTCGTCATCGGCTGGCTGTCGCGGGGTTCGGGTGCGCCGCTGGAGCTCATCACCAACGCGGGACCGCTCACACCGCCCAAGCCGCCCAAGCGGGCGGCGACCACGCCGGAGCCGCCGGTCACCGGCCCGCAGCCGCTGCTGTTCCCCGGCGGCGCGCGCGGCGTGGAGATCGGCGACGAGTGGCTGGCCGACCTCGCCGACCTGGTCTGGACGCCGTGCCCCGGCCGTCAGGCCCCGCCGCTCTACGGGAGGCGCGAGCCGGAGCCCGACGAGCCCAAGCGGCCCACGCTGTTCGAGTCGACGCTCGTCACGCTCATGTCCCGGCCGTTCGCGTGGGTGGTGGTCGCCGAGCCGACCGACCTGCTCGACGCCGAGGTGGCCCACCTGCGCACCCAGCTCAACGTGCTGCGCCAGTATGGCGACGCCTCGGAGCGGTCGCGGTTCGACGCCGAGCGGGCCGAGCGCAGGATGCAGGAGCTCGACGCCTTCCGCGAGGCCGGGCTGTGGAACGTCCGGGTGCTCGCCGGTGCGGCCGGCCCCGACGAGCTGCGCCAGATCGCTCCGGTGCTGGTCGGTTCGGTGGAGATGAGCCACCACCCCTACCGGCTGCGCAGCGCGATGTCGCTGCCCGCCCTGACCGGCGACGGCACCTGCGAGTCGGTGTACGGCTTCAGCGAGGCGCTGGCCGTCAACCTGCAGGACTCGGCTGACGGCGCGGCGGCGCCGTTCGCGGCGACGGCCGGGGCCCTCGCCGCGCTCGCCGGGCTGCCGCGCCGGGAGGTGCCGGGGGTCCGGGTGCTCGACGCGGGCTTCTTCGACGTCACGAGCGAGGCCGAGGTCGAGGGCTCGGCGGAGACCGTGGACCTCGGCGCGATCGTCGACGGGCAGGACCGCGCCGTCGGAACGTTCCGGGTGCCGCTGGCCACGCTGAACCGCCACGCGTTCGTCACCGGCGCCACCGGGTCGGGCAAGTCGCAGACCGTGCGTCACCTGCTCGAGCAGCTCACCAAGGCGGGCATCCCGTGGCTGGCGATCGAGCCGGCCAAGTCGGAGTACGCCGCGATGGCAGGCCGGGTCGAGCACCTGGCGCCGCTGACCGTCATCAACCCCTCGGCGCCCGACAACGTGCCGATCAGCGTCAACCCGCTCGCGCCCGAGCCCGGCTACCCGGTGCAGGCCCACATCGACATGGTCCGGGCGCTGTTCATGGCGGCCTTCGACGCCGAGGAGCCGTTCCCGCAGATCATGTCGCTGGCGCTGCAGCGCGTCTACGAGGCCAACGGCTGGGACGTGGTCACCGGCGGCGGCATCCCGGGGGCCGCCGTGCAGCCGGCCGTGCCGACCCTGGAGCAGCTCCAGCAGCACGCGCTCGAGGTCATCCAGGAGATCGGGTACGGCAACGAGGTCCAGGCCGACGTCGAGGGCTTCATCAGCCTGCGCCTGCGCAGCCTGCGCGTCGGCAGCGCGGGCCGGTTCTTCGAGGGCGGCCACCCGGCCGACATCGGCGGCCTGCTCCAGCGCAACGTCGTGCTCGCGATCGAGGACGTGGCCAACGACGAGGACAAGGCGTTCCTCATGGGCACGCTCATCATCCGCATCGTCGAGCACCTGCGGATGCGCGCCCGCTCGGAACCGCGCGCCGAGGACGGCGTCGGCGGCCTGCGGCACGTCATCGTCATCGAGGAGGCCCACCGGCTGCTGCGCGACCGGGGCTCCCAGCGGGCCTCCACCCACGCCGTCGAGCTGCTGGCCGGGATGCTCGCCGAGATCAGGGCGTACGGCGAGGGCATCATCGTGGCCGAGCAGATTCCCACCAAGCTCGTCTCCGACGTGGTGAAGAACACCGCGCTCAAGGTCGTGCACCGGCTCCCGGCCGAGGACGACCGCGCGCTCGTCGGCGCGGCGATGAACCTGAGCGAGGACCAGTCACGCCAGGTGGTGTCGCTCCAGCCGGGCTTCGCCGCGGTGTTCGCCGACGGCATGGACCGGCCGCTGCGCGTCCAGGTGCCGCTGGGAGAGGACCGTGAGCGCGAGACGCTCGGCCCGGTGCCGCCGATCTGCGGGCGCCGCTCGGCCGCCTGCGGGCGCGAGTGCCGTACGGGGAAGGCGTGCACGCTGGTCGAACTGCGCGAGGCCGACCTGCTCGCGGTGGCCCCGGAGTGGGCGTGGCTGCGGATCTGGACCGACACGGTCGTCCTGGCGTTCGTGACGAACCGGTCGCTGCCGGGCGTGCCGCGCGTGCTCGCCGACATATGGGCGGAGCTGCCGGCCAAGCGGCGCGAGTGCCTGCTGGCCACGCTGGTCGAGCGGTCGGTCTCACGCCGCGCCTGGTCGCTGCGCACGTGGTTCGATCCCGCGCTGCTCACCGAGAAGGCCGCCGAGGTCGCCGCCGGGCTGCTCGCGGCGGGTCAGGCGGACGGCGCGGAGAGCGAGCCACCGATGCGGGCGGGCGAACGGCCGGGCGCGGCCTGGGTGATTCCGCAGGTCCGCTGGCTGCACGAGGTGGACCGGCTGTTCCCGTACGGGCATCCCGCGCCCAACCTGCGCAGCCCGGCCCCGGCGATGGAGTATCCGCTGTTCGGCACCGACCCCGCCGGGCGGCCGTACCCGCACCAGGGGGTCAACGGCGCCGAGCCGGCCGAGGGCGGCGTCGCGGTCGGCGTGCGCACCGAGCTGCTCGGCCACCGCGCCAAGGCGCTGCGTCACCACCCGCTGTCGATGGAGGTGGACCGCAACCGCGCGCTGGCCTGGCGGGTCATCCTGGGCGACGACGAGCACGAGGGCATCCAGCGTGACGTGACGACGGTCGCCATCGGGGTCGAGCCGCGCGAGCGGGTCAAGTACGTGGCCCAGACGATGAGCGCGGGCTGGCTGGAGACCGTGCTGTCCTGGCCGCGCCGGTTCGTGCTGCCGTTCGACGGCGACACCCCCGCGGAGCTGTCCTTCGGATCGTGACATCCGCGTGGCCGACTAGGATCGCGGCATGAGTCAGCTTCCGTTGCGGGCGCAGCTCGCCAGCGCCCTGGGCCGCACGGCCGCGACGCTGTCCAGGGCCACCGGGCGTGGCGACGGCTCGGTGATCGGCGGCAGGGTCGGCCTCATGCTGGAGCCCGACCTGCTGCGCAAGCTCGCGGCCGACCGCAAGCTCGTCCTGGTCAGCGCCACGAACGGCAAGACCACGACGACGCGTCTGATCACCTCGGCGCTGCAGGAGCTCGGCGACGTGGCGACGAACGCGTTCGGCGCCAACATGCCCGCCGGGCACGTGTCGGCGCTCGCCTCCAACAAGGACGCGCCGTACGGCGTGCTGGAGGTCGACGAGAAGTACCTTCCCGAGGTCCTCGACACGACCAACGCCGGCATCGTCTGCCTCATGAACCTGAGCCGCGACCAGATGGACCGGGCGGCCGAGATCTGGCTGCTGGCCCAGAAGTGGCGCCGTGCGCTCGCCGGCAGGCCCGTCCACGTGATCGCCAACTGCGACGACCCGCTGGTCACCTGGGCCGCGTCCGCCGCGGCCGGGGTCACCTGGGTGGCGGCGGGGCAGCGCTGGCGGGAGGACTCCTGGTGCTGCCCGGAATGCGGCGGCCCGCTCGACCGCGCCGGGTTCGGCAACGGAGGTCAGGGCCTCACCCCGGCCCAGATGGCCGACACGAACTGGGCGTGCCGTGAGTGCACCTTCCGCCGCCCCCAGCCCAGCTGGGTGCTCGACGGGGAGTACGTGACCGACCCCCGGGGTCAGCACTGGCGCCTGGACATCCAGCTTCCCGGCCAGGCCAACCGGGCGAACGCCGCCGTCGCGCTGGCGGTCGCCGCGACGCTCGGCCTCGACCCCGGCCGGGCGCTGCCCCGGCTGCGTATGGTCACCTCCGTCGCCGGGCGTTACACGACCGTCGAGCGGGACGGCCGGTCGCTGCGGCTGCTGCTGGCCAAGAACCCGGCCGGCTGGCTGGAGGCGTTCGACGTCGCCGACCCGGCGCTGCCGATCATCCTGTCGGTCAACGCGCAGGGGCCCGACGGCCGCGACACCTCCTGGCTGTGGGACGTCGACTACCGCATCCTGCGCGGCAGGCCCGTCCTCGTCACCGGCGAGCGCCGCCTCGACCTCGCGCTGCGGCTGGCCGTGGCCGGGGTCCCCTTCCAGCTCTGCGACTCGTTCGAGCAGGCGATGGGCCTCCTCGCGCCCGGCAAGATCGACGTGATCGCCAATTACACCGCGTTCCAGCAGATCCGAGCGGAGTTCGGCCGTGCAGTCTGAATTGTCCATCGTCTGGATCTATCCCGACCTTCTCAGCACGTACGGCGACCAGGGCAACGTCCTGGTGCTGGAGCAGCGGGCCCGGGCCCGGGGCATCCCGACCAGGACCGTCCACGTACGCTCGTCCGACCCCGTTCCGCAGCAGGGGGACGTCTACCTGATCGGCGGTGGCGAGGACCGGCCGCAGATCCTCGGGGCCGAGCGGCTGCGCCGCGACGGCGGCCTGCACGCCGCGATCCAGCGGGGCGCGGCCATGCTGGCTGTCTGCGCCGGCTATCAGATCATGGGCACGGTGTTCGGCGGCGAGGAAGGGCAGCCGGTGCCCGGCGTCGGCCTGCTGGACATCAGCTCGGGGCGGGGCGAGCGGCGCGCGGTCGGCGAGCTGGCCGCCGAGGTGGACCCCGCGCTGGGGCTGCCCACGCTGACGGGCTTCGAGAACCACATGGGCGTGACCAGGCTCGGTCCCGGCGTGCGCCCGCTGTCGCGGACCCTCGTCGGCACCGGCAACGGCGACGGCACGGAGGGCTGCTACGCGGGCCGCGTCATCGGCACCTACCTGCACGGGCCGGCGCTCGCCCGCAATCCCGCGCTGGCCGACCTGCTGCTGAGCTGGGTGACCGGACCGCTGCCCCCGATCGACGACAGCTGGTATCAGGCGCTGCGCGACGAACGCCTGCGCGCGGTGCTGCCGAGCTGACCACTCAGCGGAACCCGGCGGGTCAGTAGATCAGCGCCTGCACGCCCTCGCCCAGGGCCTCCTCGACGAACGTGGAGGCCCCGGCGATGCGCACGCCGTCGATCACGTCGTCCACGGTGATGTTCCGGCGGGCGGCGCACTGGGTGCACAGCGTGACCCTGCCCGCGGCGAGCACGGCGTCGAGCATGTCCTCCAGCGGGGCGGCCTCGGCCAGGGTGAACTCCTTGGCCCGGCCCGGCAGCGCGAACCACGAGGACTCGCCGGTCAGCCACAGCGAGACCGGGACACCGCTCGCCAGCGCGGCCGCCGCGACCGTGAACGCCTGGTTGCAGCGCTCCGGGGCGTCCGCCCCCGCCGTCACCTTGATCACCAGTGATCGTGCCATGGTGCGAGCCTAGTCCGCCGGAATCGCCGGCGCGCCGGTGCCTGCCGTACAAATTGGGCAATACGCGCATGCCGCGCGTGGTGCGAGGGGCCGCTCGCGCGCCTCTAAGCTCGTCTCCATGGACGTACATCCCGACCTCGAGCCGATCGCCTTCCTCCTGGGCCGCTGGGAGGGGGCCGGGGTGATCGGCTATCCCACCATGGAGAGCGCCAACTTCGGCCAGGAGATCGTCTTCGGGCACAACGGGAAGCCGTTCCTGACCTACCAGAGCCGCACGTGGCTGCTCGACGCCGAGGGCAACAAGGTCCGGCCTCTGTCGACGGAGACGGGGTTCTGGCGGATCCAGCCCGAGCGCCAGATCGAGGTGTGCCTCGCGCACCCGACCGGCATCGTGGAGATCTACGTGGGGGAGGTCGTCTTCCACAAGATCGAGCTGCGTACGGACGTGGTCGCGCGGACGACGACGGCCAAGGAGTACAACGCGGGCCACCGGCTCTACGGCCTGGTCAACGGCAACCTCATGTACGCCTACGACATGTCGGCGATGGGGCATCCGCTGCAGTCGCACGCCTCGGCGGAGCTCAAGCGGGTCGGCGACTTCGACGAATAGAACTTCGACGAATAGAAGGAAAAGAAAGAACCCCGGGCGCGCTCCGCCTCCTGACGAGGCGGGCCGGCTGGACCATGGCCGGGGACGGAAGTCGTCCACGGCCGCCGGCTGCCCGGGGTTCCGGTGTCTGTTGAGGATTCGCCAGGACGTCGTCCGACATCCAGACGGAAGGTCCAGATGGACGAGTCCTAGCGGACAGCCACCTCGCTAGCCCAAGAATGATCAACCATTGTTTGGACCACCTCCCTTCTGCGTGCCTTCACGCTATGCGAGCGGCCCATGCGCGGGCAAACGATTAATCCGGCGAAATTCGCGCCCCTCTCGCGACAGCCGGGGAGATCTCTCCGGAGACGGCCTAAACTCTGGGCATGGCCGAGACTTGGCACGAGGAGCTGCGGGCCCGCGGCTACCGGATCACCCCCCAGCGCCAGCTCGTGCTGGAAGCGGTCACCGAGCTGGGACACGCCACGCCTGAGGACATCTGTTCCCGCGTGCAGCAGACGGCCAGGGGTGTCAACATCTCGACCGTCTACCGGACCCTCGAGCTCCTGGAGGAGCTCGGGCTGGTCACGCACACCCATCTCGGGCACGGTGCTCCCACCTACCACCTCGCCTCCGAGGCCGACCACGTCCACCTCGTCTGCCGGGGCTGCGGTGAGGTCACCGAGGTGGCTCCGGAGATGGTGGACGGCCTCGTCTCGGCCCTCGACGCGGAACTGGGCTTCGCCACCGACGTCCGCCATCTCACCGTCTTCGGGCATTGCCGAAAATGCCGTCTTTGACTATTGTGGTCCGTTTTGGGAGCTTTGCCCTGGTGCCGGTAGCGTGACGAGTGGCGTACCACGCCGATCGTCAGGAGATGAGGGTGACCGTTCCCGCGGAGGCCGCCAGGCGGCGCATAGTCGAACTCTTTCTGTCCAACGAGGAGCGGCTGCTCCAGCGGTGGACCCAGTTGTCCGGAGCGTCTCCCGACGAGCTCCGTGACCTCTACCAGGCGTTGCGCACCGCGCTCAGCAGCGAGGACGGAGACTTCGCCGACGTCCGCGGGCTGCTCGCCGAGCTCTCCCGCGCCCGTGTCCGCCAGGGGCACACGCCCTCCGACACCGCGCGGCTCGTGTTCTCCCTCAAGGAGGCGTTGTACGAGGTCGCCGAGACCGACGGTGGCCCGGAGGCGCTGCGCGGGTTCGTATGGTTCTCCCGGCTCGTCGACGACCTCGGCCTGTACACCTTCGAGACCTACACCGCCGCTCGTGAGAAGATCATTTTTGACCAGACGGAGCAGCTGCTGGAGCTCTCGACGCCCGTGGTCAAGCTGTGGGAGGGCATCGTCGCCGTGCCGCTCGTCGGCACGCTCGACTCGGCCCGCACCCAGGTCGTCATGGAGAAACTGCTCCAGACCCTGGTCGACACGGGCTCCGAGCACGCGGTCATCGACATCACCGGCGTGCCCGCCGTCGACACGCAGGTCGCCCAGCACCTGCTCAAGACCGTCGTCGCCGCCCGCCTGATGGGCGCGGAATGCGTGATCTCCGGCATCCGCCCGCAGATCGCGCACACGATCGTCACGCTGGGCATCGAGTTCGGCGACATCGTCACCAAGGCCTCGCTGGCCGACGCGCTGTCGTACGCGCTGAGGCGGAGCGGCGTGGAGATCACGGGCGCGGCGAAGACGCGGGTCGCGGTCAGGGCGGAGCGCGCCTGATGGAACGTGTGCCGATTCTCAAGCTCGGCGACATCCTGATCGTCTCGATCCAGATCGACCTGGACGACCAGAGCGTGCTGGCCCTGCAGGAGGACCTGGCAGACATGGTGGTCTCCTCGGGTGCGCGAGGGGTCATCATCGACATCACGGCCGTCGAGATCGTCGACTCGTTCATCGGCCGCATGTTCTCCACGATCGCCGCGATGACCCGCATGCTCGACGCGGAGACCGTGGTGGTCGGCATGCGCCCCGCGGTGGCGATCACACTGGTCGAGCTGGGGCTGTCGCTCGGGGGTGTGCGCACGGCTCTCAACCTGGAGAAGGGCGTCGCCATGCTGGAGCATGTCAGGGGCGCCGCCGGGTGAGCGCGCCCCGGGAGTTGCCCATCGCCACCAACGGTGACGTCGTGGTCGTACGTCAGCAGGTCAGAAGCCTCGCGGCCGAGATAGGGCTCTCCCTGGTCGACCAGACGAAAATCGTGACCGCCGCCAGTGAACTGGCCAGGAACGCCCTCGTGCACGCCGGGGGAGGCCGGGTGCTGATCGAGGTGCTGGAGGGCGGGCGGCGGCCGGGCCTGCGGCTCGTCTTCACCGACGAGGGGCCGGGCATCCCGGACGTCGAGCAGGCGCTGACCGAGGGCTGGAGCACCGCCGGGGGGCTGGGACTCGGGCTGAGCGGATCGCGGCGGCTCGTGGACGAGTTCGACCTCGTCTCCGCTCCCGGCGAGGGCACCCGTGTGACGGTGACCAAGTGGGCCCGGTGACACGACCATGACGCACCGGCACGAGGACGTCTGGGTCTCCACCGCAGATCCGAGTGTGATCGGCGCGGTGCGCAGGACGGCCGTCGCGCTGGCCACGGCTTCCGGGTTCGACCAGAACCGCATCGGTCAGGTCGCGGTGGCGGTGACCGAGGCGGTCTCGAACCTGGTCAAGCACGCGGTGGAGGGCGCCGTGCTCGTACGCCCCCACCTGGAGCAGCCGGGTGCGGTCGAACTCGTGGCCGTCGACAGGGGCCCCGGAATCGCCGACCTCGCCCGCGCTCTGCGGGACGGTTACTCGACCTCGGGCACGCTCGGCATCGGCCTCGGTGCGATCGCCCGCATGGCCACGGGCTGGGACGTCTACTCGGTGCCCGGCAGGGGCACCGTGCTGGTCCTGCACTTCACCCCGGACGGCCTGCCCGGCCCGCCGCTGCGGGTCAGCGGGCTGCGCCGCCCCATCGGCGAGGAGAGCGTGTGCGGCGACTCCTTCGCCTTCGCCGATGACGGCGACGCGATCAGCGTGCTCGTCTGCGACGGGCTCGGCCACGGCGGCCTCGCCGCGCACGCCTCCCGCGAGGCCGTACGGATCTTCATGGAGGATCCGCACGCCCTTCCGGCCGCCGCCCTCGAACGCCTGCACCGGGGGCTGGGCCACACTCGGGGCGGGGCGGTCGCGGTCGTGCGGGTCGGCCGTGAGAGCGTCACGTTCGCCGGGCTGGGCAACATCTCGGGCTGGATCGCCCACGCCGAAGGCCGCCAGGGGATGATCTCGCTGCCCGGCATCGCCGGGCACAAGGGCAGGCGTCCCCAGCAGTACGAGTACGCGCTGCCGCCGCACGCCACGGTGGTGCTGCACTCCGACGGTCTCACCGACCGCTGGGACCCCGCCTCCTTCCCCGGGCTGTTCGCCCATTCCCCGGCCGTGGTGGGCGCGACCCTGCTGCGCGACGCGGGCAGCCGCAGGGACGACGCCTGCGTCGTGACCGTCAGACAGGGGCAGTGATGGGCGAGGTGCTCACCCGCGCGGAGATCTGCAGGGACCAGGACGTCTTCGCCGTACGGCAGCTGGGCCGCCAGGTCGCCGAACTCGTCGGGCTGGAGTCCCAGGACCAGATCCGCGTGGCGACGGCGCTCAGCGAGATCGGCCGTGAGGCGCTGGCGCGGGGCTCCGGGAGTGCCGTCGTCTTCGACCTACGTGGGGACCGGCTGGTCATCACCGTGGACTATCTCGACGGCGCCGACGTGCGGCAGAGCGAGGGCGTGAAGCTGGCCGGTCGCATGGTCGACGAGATCGCGCTGTCGGCCGAGGACAGACGTGTCACGCTGGTGAAGCGGGTGCCCGAGCACGGTGTCTCCGGAAAACGGGGGCGCCGGTCGATCGACGGCATCCGCGAGGAGCTGGCCCGCCTGTCGCCGTCCACCACGGCTCTGGACGTGCTGCGTGAGCAGAACAGGGAGCTGGCCGGCACCCTGGAGGAGGTGCTTCGGCTCAACGCGGAGCTGGCCGAGACCAACCAGGGCGTGCTGGCGCTGTACAACCAGCTGTCGGCCGAGCTGGAGGAGACCAACCGCGGCGTCGTGGCGCTCTACGCCGAGCTCGACGAGAAGTCGTCCCAGCTCCGGCAGGCGGCCGGGGCCAGGCAGCGGTTCTGGGCCAGCGTGAGCCACGAACTGAGGCTGCCGCTGACCTCGATAATCGGGCTGGTCCGGCTGCTGCTCGGCTCGGGCGCGGAGCCGCTCACCGAGGAGCAGCAGCACCAGATCACCCTCATCGGCACCTCGGCGGAGACCCTGCTGGCGCTCGTAAGCGAGCTGCTCGACCTGGCCAAGGCCGAGTCCGGGCGGCTGGACCCGCAGCCGTCGATGGTGGACGTGGTCGCCCTGGCCGAGGGACTGCTCATGACGCTCCAGCCCGCCGGACGGGCCGACGAGGTCACGCTGTCGGTCAACGTGTCGGACGAGATCGGCGAGATGTTCGTCGACGAGTCCATGCTGACCACCATCCTGCGCAACCTGCTGTCGAACGCGCTGAAGTTCACCGAGTATGGGGAGGTGCGGCTGACGGCCGTCGTGGACCCCGCGATGGCCGAGGTCGTCTTCACCGTCGCCGACACCGGCGTGGGCATTCCCCCCGAGCACCTGGAGCGCGTTTTCGAGGAGTTCTTCCAGGTACCCGGGTCGCTGCAGCTCAAGGCGAAGGGCACCGGCCTCGGCCTGCCGTACGCCCGGAGGCTGACGGAGGCGCTCGGCGGCACGCTGGAACTGGCGAGCAGGCCGGGCGAGGGCACCACGGCCACGCTGCGGGTGCCGCACCGCATGGCCAGCCCCGAGGTGGGCCGGGTGCTCGTGGCCGACGACGACGCCGGGTTCCGCGCGGTGGCCCGGCGGATGCTCTTCGGGTTCGCGGCCGGCGTGGACGAGGCGGCCGACGGGATCGAGGCCCTCAACCTGATGCGC
The DNA here is from genome assembly GCF_014892245.1 of Microbispora sitophila. NCBI lineage: Bacteria > Bacillati > Actinomycetota > Actinomycetes > Streptosporangiales > Streptosporangiaceae > Microbispora > Microbispora sitophila. The sequence continues at coordinate 32,101 of NZ_JADBGC010000024.1, forward strand.
GAACGGCCGCCGGAGGTGGTCCTGGTCGACCTGCTCATGCCGCGCCTGGACGGCACGGCGCTGCTGCACAGGATGGCCGAGGACGACGTCCTGCACGGCATCCCCGCGGTCGTCGTGTCGGTGGTGTCCGAGCAGCCGGGAGCGTCTCACCCGATGCTGTCGAAGCACGGACTACGCAGGGACCAGCTTCTCGAGGCGATCCGGGAGGCCGTGCGCGACAAGGCCGGGAGCGTGGAGGGCGACGGGGGCGGGGCCGATGATTGACGCCGCGGCGACGGTGCTGGTCGTCGACGACATCCCCACCAAGCGCTACATCCTGGCGAGCTGGCTGCGCCGTGGCGGGCACCGGGTCGTCGAGGCGGGCGGCGGCGAGGAGGCGCTGGCCGTGGTCGGCGCGCTCAAGCCCGACCTCGTCATCCTCGACGTACGGATGCCCGACGTGGGCGGCATCGAGGTGTGCGAGAAGATCAAGGCGGACCCGGAGACCGCCTCGATTCCGGTGATCCAGGTGTCCGGCAACGCCGTCACCCCGGCCGACCGCGCCGAGGGGCTGGAACGCGGTGCCGACGCGTACCTGTCGGAGCCGATCCAGCCCGACGAGTTCGCCGCGACGGTGCGGGCGACCCTGCGCTACTACCGGGCGCGGCAGCATGCCGAGCGGATGGCGGCCAGGCTGAGCGAGCTGGCCGAGATCACGCTGGAGATGAACCAGGCGGAGGACTTCGAACGGCTCCTGTCGGTGGCCGCCGAGGGCTGCTCCCGCCTGCTGGAGCGCTACTCGCGGGTGCTGGCGATCGCGCCGGACGGGAGGCTGCGCAGGTTCGCCGCCCGGCCGGCGGAGCGCGCGGCGGCCAGGCCGGTCCATCCCGACACGCTGGAGCGGCTGAGCACCATCTCGATCGGCGAGTTCCCCGGGGTGCAGACGTTCGAGATCGACAACGCGACCTGGGCTCGCGTCGTCCCCGACAGCGACGTGGTCGCGCGCGTGTCGGGCGTGCTGTGCCGTACGAAGACGGGCCGGCCGCCGGTCTTCCTCGGGGTGGAGACGGGATCGCCGCTCGACGGCGAGGAGCTGAGCCTGCTGCGGCAGCTCGGCCAGGCGCTGGCGCTGGCGGTCGACGCGGCCCGCGCGTACGCGGAGGAGCACACGATCGCGCTCACACTGCAGCGCAGCCTGCTGCCCGCCGAGATCCCCAGGATCCCCGGCCTGCGGATCAGCGTGCGCTACCAGCCGGCGGTGGACAACGTGGAGGTGGGCGGCGACTTCTACGAGGTCCTGCCCCTCGGCGATCGGGTCCTGGTCGCGCTCGGCGACGTGCAGGGCCACTCGCTGCACGCCGCCACCGTGATGGCGGAGTTGCGCAACGCGCTGCGGGCATCGGTGATCGACGCCGTCGATCCCGCCCAGTCGATGAGCCTGCTCAACGCCGTCCTGCGGCGTTACCACCCCAGCATGACGGCGACCGTCTGCCTGATGCTGATCGATCCCGCGACGGGGGAGAGTGAGATCGTCAACGCCGGGCACATCCCGCCGCTGCTGGCCGGGAAGGGGGCGGCCTACCACGGGTTCGGCAACCTGCTGCTCGGTGTGGCCCACGAGGATTATCGGGTGGACCGCGTCCGGCTGCCCGAGGACGCCACGGTCCTGCTGTTCACCGACGGGCTGGTGGAGGACCGCGACAAACTGCTGGACGAGAGCCTGGAGGTCGCCCGCCAGCAGGCCGAGGACGTGGGCGACGACCTGGAGGGCTTCTGCGACCGGCTGATCGCCACCTTCGGCGCCCGCGAGGACGACGTGGCGCTGGTCGCCGTCCGTCGCGTGCCGTTCTGAGGCGTCGTCCACAGGCCGCGTGTCGTCCACAGGTGAGCCCGCCGCCGCCACGTCGGCCGCATGGGACCGAATAGCCTTGAACGCATGCGGAGCCCTTTGCTTGACACACCCGGCGCGGTGGCCGCGCAGGCGCCGGACGAGACGGTCGCGGCCCACTACGGCGATCCCTACGCGGAGCAGCGCGCGCTGGCCGGCGGGCGGGCGCTGGTCGACCGGAGCAACCGCGAGGTCGTGCGGATCACCGGACCCGACCGGCTGAGCTGGCTCAACAGCCTCAGCTCACAGAAGCTCGACACGCTCCAGCCGGGCACGCCCACCCAGACGCTGCTGCTCGACCCGCAGGGTCGCGTCGAGCACCACCTCACGCTCGTGGACGACGGCGAGGCTGTGTGGGCCCACGTGGAGCCGGGCACCTCGGCCGAGTTGGTCGCCTTCCTGGAGAAGATGCGGTTCATGCTGCGTGTCGAGGTCGCCGACGTCACCTCGGAATACGCGGTGGTCTCCCTCGCCCCACCTTCTCCGGACGAGAGCGCCGACGCGCTCGGCGTGATCGTGGAAGGAGCCGTCGCGATGGGTGGCGACCTGCTCGTGCCGCGTGAGCGGCTCGGCGGCCTCCCGGACGCGCTGGGCCTGCGGCCCGCCGGTCTGTGGGCCTACGAGGCGCTGCGCATCGCCGCGCACGTGCCCAGGCTCGGGTTCGAGACCGACCACAAGACGATCCCCCACGAGGTCGGCTGGATCGACGAGGCCGTGCACCTGAGCAAGGGGTGCTACCGGGGGCAGGAGACCGTCGCCCGCGTCCACAACCTCGGCCACCCGCCGCGCCGCCTGGTCTTCCTGCACCTCGACGGCAGCGTGGACGAGTTGCCTCCGCACGGCGCCCCGGTGACCCTCGGCGTCGGCACGCCGGTCGAGGCCGAGCCGGAGGCCGCCGTGGAGGGCTCCGCCGAGCCCGGGCAGATCGGTTTCGTGGGCTCGTCGGCCCGCCACTACGAGCTGGGCCCGATCGCGCTCGCGGTCGTGAAGCGTACGGTGCCGGTCGACATCGACCTGCTGGCCGGCGGCGTGGCGGCGAGCCAGGAGGTCGTGGTGCCGCCGGACGCCGGGCGCAACGTGAGGATCGACCCCGCCCTCCGCCGCCGCATCCGCTAGCGGCGGGCCCACCACCTGCGGGTGCACAGGGCCGCGAGCACGGCGCCCGCCGCGTTCAGGATCACGTCGTCCACGGAGCTCACCCGCCCGAGCCGCAGGCCGTACTGGAGGAGTTCGACGCCGAGCGAGGCGGTGGCCGCGGCGGCGGCCACCGCCGGAAGCGAGGCGAAGCGCGCGGAGCGGACCGGGAGCATCGCGCCGAGCGCGGCGAAGACCAGGAGGTTGCCGCCGATCTGCACGACCGCCGCTCCCGGTGACAACCGCGCGACCTGGCCTGCCAGGTCCACCAGGGGGACGACGTGCACGCCCTCCTCCGTCCCCGGCGTGAGGATCATCCAGATCCAGGGTGCGGTCCCGGCCACCATGACCGCGTCCGCGACGGCCGTACGGAGGGGAGCGGGATGTCCCCGGCGGGCGCGGCGGCGGGTGAGGAGCAGGACGGCGACAGCGGCCACGGGAACGGCGCAGACGGTCGCGACGACGACATGTCCCCAGGTGCTCCACGCCTCCCGCATCCGATCATGATGGCAGGCCGGGGGAGACCGTGACGGTCAGACGTCCAGGACGAGGGTGATCGGGCCGTCGTTGGTGAGAGTGACCTTCATGTCGGCGCCGAAGACGCCCGTCTCCACCCGCGCGCCGAGCGCCCGGAGCTCGGCCACCACGGCCTCCACGAGAGGCTCGGCCACCGGGCCTGGCGCGGCGGCCTGCCAGGTGGGCCTGCGGCCCCTGCGGGCGTCGCCGTACAACGTGAACTGGCTGATCACCAGCAGCGGCGCACCGATGTCGGAGCAGGACTTCTCGCCGTGCAGGATGCGCAGTCCCCACAGTTTGGCGGCGAGCCTGGCCGCCTCGGCCCGCCCGTCGGTGTGGGTGACGCCCACGAGCACGAGCAGGCCGGGCTCGTCGATGGCACCGACGACCTGACCCTCCACCACAACGGACGCGGAGCTGACCCGCTGTACGACCGCACGCATGGCCCCGAATTCTGCCACGTCCAGGGGCTTCATAGACTGCCCGTTATGTCGGAGATGGTCGTCGAGGTCGTCCGGTCGGGGTTCGTCGAGTCGGTGCACCGCGCACGCGTGCACGTGATCGGGGCGGACGGCGCCCCGGTCCTGGTGTGCGGGGACACGTCGAGCCTGACGTCGCCGCGTTCGGCCATGAAGCCCCTGCAGGCGCTCGGCATGGTGCGGGCGGGCCTGCCGCTCGAGAACGAACTGCTCGCGCTCGCCGCCGCGAGTCACAGCGGCGAGCCCTTCCACATCGACGGCGTACGGAAGATCCTCGCGGGCGCGGGGCTGGACGAGACCTTCCTGCGGTGCCCGGAGGACCTGCCCCTCGACCGGGAGGCCCGCCATCAGGTCCTGAGGGAGCACGGCGACGCCCGCCGGATCTTCATGAACTGCTCGGGCAAGCACTCGGCGATGCTCGCCACCTGCGTCGTCAACGGCTGGCCGGTCGACGACTACCGCAATCCCGGCCACCCGCTGCAGCGGGCCATCCGGGCCACGGTGGAGGAGCTGACCGGGGAGCGGGTCGCGGCGACCGGCGTGGACGGCTGCGGCGCCCCGCTGTTCTTCGTCTCCATGGCGGGGGTCGCCCGCGCCTTCCGTCATCTCACGCTCGCCCCGGAGGGCACGCCGGAGCGGCGCGTCGCCGACGCGATGCGCGCGCACCCCGAGTGGACGAGCGGCACGACCCGGGCCGAGGCCCTGCTGATGCGGGCCGTGCCCGGGCTGCTGGTGAAGGCGGGCGCGGAGGCCTTCGACGCCTTCGCCGACGCCGAGGGCCGGGCCGGGGCCGTGAAGATCGTGGACGGCGGCGACCGGGCCCGCGTGCCGGTCACCGTCGCCGCCCTGCGCGCCGCCGGGATCGACGCCCCGGAGCTGGCCGGGCTGGCCACCGCCCCGCTGTTCGGCGGCGGGGCCCCGGTCGGCGAGGTCCGCGTCCGTCCCGCCTGACCGGCCGCGGGTCACCTCCACACGCGGTCGAGGAACGCGGCGATCAGGGGAGCGATCTCGGGGAGCCGGTCCTCCAGCGCGAAGTGACCGGTGTCGAGGACGTGCAGTTCGGCGTCGGGCAGGTCGCGCAGGTAGGCGCGGGCCCCGGGCTCGGGGAAGAACATGTCGTCGCGGCCCCAGGTGATCAGCGTCGGCGGCCGGTGCTCGCGCAGCCATGCCTGCCACAGCGGGTAGCGCGCCACGTTGGTGTGGTAGTCGAAGGCCAGCGCCACCTGCGCCTCCTTGCGCCCCGGCAGGTCGAGGAAGTGCTGGTCGAGGGTCCATCCGTCCGGGGCCACCAGCCGGGGATCGGCCGTGCCGCCCTCGTACTGGCCGCGGGTCATCTCCAGCGTCAGCAGCGCCCGCACCCTGTCCTCGTCGCCCTCGACGTCCGGGCGCAGTGCGATGAAGGCGCGGGCGCCGTCCGACAGGCCCTCCTCGTACGCGTTGCCGTTCTGCACGACGAGGCCGGCGATCCACTCGGGGTGCCGGGTCGCCAGCCGGAATCCCACCGGAGCGCCGAAGTCGAAGACGTACATGACGAACCGGGTCAGCCCGAGCCGTTCGACGAAGCCCTCCATCACCTCCGCGAGGTTGTCGAAGCTGTAGGTGAAGCCCGCGGGCGCCTCGGTGTGCCCGAAGCCGGGATAGTCGGGCGCGATCAGCCGATATCGGGCTCCCAGCACGTCGATGAGCCGGCGGAACTGGTGCGACGCGGACGGGAATCCGTGCAGCAGCAGCATCACGGGGGCGTCGTCGCCGCCCTCGTCCGGCACCGACTCGCGGTAGAAGACCCGCACATCCCCGACGTCGATGTGCCGGTGGAGCGTACGCGGAACGGTGAGCGCCGTCATGCCTAATGCCTCCTCGCGGTAACGATGCGCCTAATGTGTCAATCATCGGAGATAGCATTAGAACCGTGATCGATCTCGTTCCGCTGACTGGGGAGCCGCTCGCCCTCGACCTCGTCAACACCCGGCCGCGCACACCGGACGGCCCGGTCGACCTGATCGCCACCGCCGAGGGGCTGCGCGCCTGGCTGGGCCTGCAGGCAGGCCGGCTCGCCGGCGCGCTACCGGAGGACGGGCAGGCGCCGTTGACGGACGACGACCTCGCCGCGGCGGTGAGCGCGGTGCACGACGTGCGTGGGCATGCGGCGGACGCGATCGATCGGGTGCGCCGGGGCCTGCGGCCGCCCGAGGACGCGCTGCGCGGCCTCAACAGCGCGCAGCGTGCGGCGCCCGCCGTCCGCGCGCTGGCCTGGAACGGCGCGGCCGTGACCGCCGTACCGCGCAGGGACGGCCCGCCGGGCGCCAGGCTGTCGGCGGTGCTCGCCGAGGCGGTCGCCGAACTGCTGACCGACCCGGCGGTCACGACCGTGCGGGAGTGCGCGGCCGACGACTGCGTGATGCTGTTCCTGCCCGCCCATCCCCGCCGGCGCTGGTGCTCGGCGGCGCGGTGCGGCAACCGGGCCCGCGTCGCCCGGCACTACCGGCGTCACCGCGCCCCCGACTCCGACTTATAGGGAGCGGAACTGGCGGGCTTATAGGGAGCGGAACTGGCGGGAGGTCGAGATCGCCCCGGAGGTGGTCATGACGAACGTCCGCATAGAGTCGGCGAACCTGGACAGATCCCACTCGGCCGGGCCCTGATACCAGTACAGGTGGTCGGTCTGCCGTCCGTCGCCGTTGAACGCGCTGACCACCCGCGCCCACCGGTCCACGCTGTCGAAGATCACCGCGTACGGCAGGTAGCGGGAGAACAGTTCCACGCGCTGGCCGGCGGGGACGTCGTCGACGCTCGCCCCGGTGAGGTACTCCCGGAACCCGAGCGTGTGTGCCAGGGCCGCGGCGCCCTTGGCCGTCTTGGCCGGCATGTACTGCGCGCCGAAGGCCAGTGCGGCCCCCGCGATGATCAGGGCGAGCCCCAGCAGGCCGTACGTCGTGAACCAGGCGAGCAGGACGGTGGCGACCACCCCGAGCGCGACGACGGCGAGGCCGAGGGTCGTCCAGCGCGACCGGGTGGAGTCGGGCCGCCGGGCGAACCAGCCCTGCGCCACGACGTCCTGATACAACGCGTCGCGCACCGTGGCCAGGCGGGCGGCGAACGATCCGTGCAGCTCCGACAGCAGCACCCGGTCGCGGCCGTCGAAGATCGCGTCGTAGAGGGCGCGCTCGTACGGCAGCAGGTGGCCGATCGGGGCGCCGGGCAGCTTGACCAGGCACCAGTCGGGGGTGTCATAGGTCTGGCGCTGCTGCTCGTCGATCCGCAGGTAGTTGCGCACGGCGAGGTCCACGATGGTCGCGGTCACGTCGACCACGTCGGCCTGCTCGTCGAACAGCGTGCCGATCTGCCCGGGGCGCACGCCGTCCGGAGGAGTGAAGTGCCCACCGCGATGGCCGCTGACCGGGCCCGACTCGCTGCCGACCACGCGGGCGTCGCGGCCCCGCGTCCAGTAGAGCAGCCCCACGCCGCCCAGCAGCAGCACCAGCAGCGCCGCGAGGCATCCGCCGGTCACCGCGTTCAGCGTGAACGCGGTGGACAGCTCGAACCTGCGCTCCAGGATCGGCCGGGCCCCCGTCGCGCCCTTCGGGTAGCCGACGACGACCGTGAGCGTCTGGCCCTCCCCGAGGCCCTGCTGTTCGAACGTGGAGGTGGCGCCGGTCTCCTCCACCGAGGCGCTGGTGCAGGCGATGGCCGAGCTCAGCTCGCCGGCGAAGCAGGACAAATTCTGCACCCGGCCAGGGCCGGTCACGGTGACGACCGCGTCCTGCACGGGACCGGACACCGCGAACCACCGCAGTTCCTCGCCCGATGCCGTCGGTGTCACGGCGCCGGTCACGTCGTACTCCACCGTGCCCTTGAACGTCAGGGTCTCCCCGTCGTACGAGCCGCCCTTGACGTTGGAGATGCGGTAGACGCGGTCGTGGCCGTCGTCGTAGCGGGTCCGGGTGAGCGGCGTGCGCCGCACCGTCTCGCCGGCGGGGGCGACCGTCTCCTTCACATGGAGCACGCCGTTCTCGCGGAGCTCCATCGTCACCTCGTCCTTCGCCAAAGGCGCGGAAGCCGCGGTGACGGCGTGCGCGGGGGAGGCGGCGAGGACGGCGAGCAGTGCCGCCAGTCCGAGCCGGCGCGCGAGATCCACCATGAGCCGCAACCCTATCGGTCCCGGTGCTCCAACCGCAGATCGGATGCGGGCCGCCGGACCGGTCAGGAATCGAGAAGCGTGGGAAACGCCGCCGGCCGTAGCGTCATCGGTATGGAACTCACCCTTCACTACTGCTACATCACGGTCGACGACGGCGACGCGGCGCTCGCCTTCTACCGGGACGTGCTCGGCCTCGAACTACGCAACGACGTCGGGTATGAGGGCGCCCGCTGGCTGACCATGGGCCCGGCGTCGCAGCCGGACGTCAACATCGTCCTCGAGACCGTCAACGCCGACCCGACCGCCTCCCCGGAGGACCGCGCGGCGCTGAGCGACCTGCTCGCGAAGGGCAGGCTGCGTGCCGTCGTCTTCGCCACACCGGACTGCGACGCCACCTTCGAGAAGATCCGCGAGTCCGGCGCCGAGGTCCTGCAGGAGCCGATCGACCAGCCGTACGGCGTCCGGGACTGCGCCTTCCGCGACCCCGCGGGCAACATGATCCGCTTCCAGCAGCTCGGCAAGGGCTGACGCTCGGCACCGCCGGTGGCCGGTGCCGTGCGAGACGGGGGCGTCCTCCCGCATGACCCGGGAGGGCGCCCCCTTCGGCGTGGCTCGCCGGATGGGTAGGGTGACCGTCCATGGGACACACCCGGTTGTACCGGAACGGAACCCTGGAGGCGGAGGGCTTTCCGGTCGCCGACGTCTCCGAGCACGTCAAGGACCCGTCGGCGGTGGTGTGGTTCGACATGTGCGCCCCCACCGAGGAGGACCTCCACGCCATCAGCGAGGAGCTGGGACTGCACGCCCTGGCGGTGGAGGACGCGCTGCAGCACCGGCAGCGGCCCAAGCTCGACGTCTACGACAGCCACATGTTCCTCAGCGTCTACGCGGCGGCCTTCGACAGCGAGTCCGGCCAGGTGCGGATCGCCCCTGCCACCGCCTTCATCACGAAGAACGCGCTGGTCACCGTACGCCAGTCGGACGACTTCTCCATCGATGAGGTGGTCCGGCGCTGGGACGAGGGGGCGGCCCTGGCCCGGCACGGCGTCGCGTTCCTGCTGCACGGCCTGCTCGACTACGTGGTGGACAGCCACTTCGACACCGTCGAGGCCATGGACGAGCAGGTCGAGGACCTGGAGGGGACGGTGTTCGGCGACCGGCCGGTCGGCCCGGAGGACCAGCGGCGCACGTTCGAGCTGCGCAAGAGCCTGGTCACGCTGCGCCGGATCGTGATGCCCATGCGGGAGGCCGTGAACACGCTCCTGCGCCGCAACGGCCTGAGCGGTGACGGCGAGATGACGCCGTACTTCCAGGACGTGTACGACCAGGTGCTGCGGGCCACGGAGTGGACGGAGTCGCTGCGCGACCTGGTCAGCAACATCCGCGAGACGCACCTGACCATGCAGAGCAACCGGATGAACCTCATCATGAAGCGGGTGACGAGCTGGGCCGCGATCATCGCGGTGCCCACCCTCATCACCGGCTTCTACGGCCAGAACGTCCCGTTCCCCGGCTTCGGGCACTCATTGGGCTTCTGGACGTCCACCGTGCTGATCGTCGTCGCCTCTGCCGCGCTCTACCGGGTGTTCCGGGCCCGCGACTGGCTCTGACGGCGGGTCACCACGGCCCGTACGGCCCCTGGTTGCCGCCGCCCCGGTAGCCGTTGACCGCGGGCTTCACGTCGGCGAGGTAGATGCCCGCCGCGATGACGGCGGCGATCGTGAAGATGTTGGGCAGCCCCATGCCCATGCCGAGGTAGTTGATCGCGGCGGCGAAGGTGAACAGCGTCGCGAGGCCGAGGATGATCAGCCAGAGCTGCTTGGTCTGCTTGCCGGCCGCGGGGAAGGCGCGTGCGGGGATCCGCAGGGCGTGCACCAGCGCCCAGCCGGACAACACGAAGGCCCCGACGGAAAGCAGCCAGAAGATGATGTCGAGGATGCCGTACAGCCCGAACATGGACTCTCCCACACGGTCACAGTCGCTGACGCCCCCAGACTAATGGGCGGCGCCGACACGTGGCGCGGGCGCCGAAGGCCGGGCTCCGCGAACGTCCAAAGCGCCGCGCCGCGGATCCGCCGGGGGCCCGTGAACGGCGGCGGCCCGTGAACGGCGGCGGCCCGCCTCCCCCGGAGAGAAGGCGGGCCGCCGCCGTGTCGATCGCGTGTGGCCTGCGATCAGCCCTGGGTCGTGGCGCGGGCGCGACCGGTCCGCTTGGCGGTGGTCTCGGCGGCGATCGCCGGCTCGGCGGTCTCCGAGACCTCCGTCAGCTCCAGCGCGGCCTCGCCGCTCACCCGGCTGACCACCTTGCGGCCGCGGGTGGCCAGGTCGTCGTACAGCCGGTTGAACCGGGCGGCGGCGGCGTCCGCGTAGCCCTTCGCCTTCTCCGGCAGCTCGCGCGCGACGATCTCCGCCTTGTCCTGCACGGTGGAGGCGTAGGCGCGGGCCTTCTCCACGGCGAAGTCGCCGGCGCCCGTGAGCGCGTAGAACGGCTTGGACTCCGTGATCTTCTTGGCCTGGGTCGTGATGGTCATGGGCTATCCTTCCTTCGAATCCGGTGTAATGCCGTCGCGCGGGAGAACCGGGTCGTCCCCGAGATGCTCAGCCGATTGCGGCGGCTGGGCGGTGTCGGCCCGGTTCTCCTTGCGGAACGACTCGTAGATGTCGATCAGCACCTGGCGTTGCCGCCCGGTGAGTGTGACGTCGGCCCGGATCGCGGTCAGCACGTCGCTGTGCGGTTCGCGGTCCTCGATGAGGCCGGCCTGGACGTAGAGCGCCTGGGCGGAGATGTGCAGACCCTTCGCGATCTGGTTCAGGATCTCCGCGCTCGGCTTGCGCAGGCCCCGTTCCACCTGGCTCAGGTAAGGGTTGGACACCCCGGCCTGCGCGGCGAGCTGACGAAGCGAGATCTTCGCCTGCTGCCGCTGCTGGCGGATGTACTCACCGAGCGAGGCGACCTTGGGCAGTTCCATACCCCCAGTCTGCCTCGCACTGCTTGCAATTGCAAACTCGGCGGATAATTACAGCTAGCACCATGGTTCGGCAAGGAAACGGTTCAGCCAGGTAGCAGCCAAAGCAGCGGGGCGCTGGTGGCGAGCACCACCGATCCGGCCAGGATCAGGAAGCGGTGGGCGGCCGGAAGCGCGACCTCTGGCCGTACGAGCCGGTCGACCCGGGCCATCACGCTGGACGGCGCGGACACGCCGAGCGCTCCTTGCGGCGTGGGCAGCGCGGCCGAGGTGCCGAAGCGCAGCAGGGCGGTGGCCAGCCTGCGGGGGCAGCACCGCTGCCGGGCGCGGTCGTCGGCGGCCATCTCGACCAGCAACTCGACCGATGCCTGCGCGTCGCGGACCAGCTTCGACCACGGCAGCGCGCGGCGCAGCGCGGCGAATGGCAGCAGCACCAGGTCGTGACGCTCGCGCACGTGGGCGGCCTCGTGCGCCAGCACGGCCTCCAGTTCCGCGGACGACAGCAGGTGCAGCGTCCCGTCGCTGATGACGACCTGCGACTTGAGCCCCGGCAGGCAGTAGGCGGCGGCCCCGGGGAAGTCGACCACCCGGACGCCGGGCACGGCCGGCTCGTCCCTGGCGACCAGCGCGAGCAGGAGCCGGTGCCGGCGGCGGGCACGCAGTGTCTGCGCCCCGGCCGCGAGGGGCAGGGCCACCAGCACCGCGAGCAGCGACAGGCCCGCGACCAGCGCGGCCAGTCGGAGGTAGTCGTACGGCTGGCGCACGCCGAACTCAACGCTCAGCAGGAACTCCGCGAGCCCGTGCACGACGCCCTTGCGGTAGGGGTCGAGCGCGAAGGCGAGCAGGGCGCCGGTGGAGGCGAGCCCCCAGGTCAGCCCGAGCGACTGCCACAGCAGGATCGCCGTGCGCGGGGCGCGCCAGGTCCAGCGCGCGAACGTCAGCCGCCACGCGGCCACCGCGCAGATCGTCGCGAGCGCCGCTAAGACCGCCGCCGCGATCACTCTTCCTCCAGCTCCGTGAGGGCTTTCAGCAGGATCTCGGCCTCCGATCCGGAGACCGCGCGGGCGAAGCGGGTCAGCGCCGCGTCACGGTCGCCGGTCAGGTCCAGGGCCTCGAGCATCAGCTCGGCGACGTACGCGTCACGACTCGCGGCGGGCTGGTAGCGCCAGGCGCGGCCGTCACGGGTGCGGGTGAGGAAGCCCTTGCGGGCGAGCCGGTCGAGCACGGTCATCACGGTCGTCGGCGCGAGGTCGCGGTCCTCGATGAGGCGTCCTACCTCGCGGGCCGTGAGCGGGACATTCTCCGCCCAGAGGATGTCCATGATGCTGCGTTCAAGCTCTCCCAGTCCCTTCACGTCTTTCAGCCTACCCGGGGTAGTACTACGTCCTGTAGAGAGGTGGGAAGCATGAAAATCGTTCTGGTCGAGGGAGACATCACCGAGCAGCGGGTGGACGCGATCGTCAACGCGGCCAACTCCTCGCTCATGGGCGGCGGAGGGGTGGACGGCGCCATCCACCGGCGCGGCGGCCCCGAGATCCTCGAGGAGTGCCGGGCGCTGCGCGCCTCCCGCTACGGGAGGGGACTGCCGACCGGGCAGGCGGTCGCGACCACCGCGGGGCGCCTGCCCGCGCGATGGGTGATCCACACGGTCGGGCCCGTGTACTCGCGGAGCGAGGACCGATCCCATCTGCTCGCCTCCTGCTATCGGGAGTCGCTCGTCGTCGCCGACGCGCTGGGCGCCGGCACGGTGGCGTTCCCCGCGATCTCCACGGGGATCTACCGGTGGCCGGTCGAGGACGCCGCCCGCATCGCGATCACCGCGGTGCGGCAGGCGGCCCCCGTCGTGGTGGAAGAGGTGCGCTTCGTGCTGTTCAACACCGCAGCCTATGCGGTGTTCGAGTCGGCCCTACGGGACATCGGATAAGCATTCGCCCAAAACTTTCACAGCCATTTGAGCATGTAGATCTCGTCGCGGTCGTCACCGGGGGTCACCCGGATCGAGCGGGGCACCCGGCCGACCTCTCGGTAGCCCACGCTCGCGTAGAAGCGGTCGACCCCGGTGCCGCCGCGGCAGGTGAGTTGCAACGCCTCCAGTCCGAGCGACCTGGCGGCGTCGTCGGCGGCGAGCAGCAGCGCCCTGCCGTACCCCCTGCCCTGGTGCTTGGGGTGCACCATGACCCGCAGCAGCCATCGCCAGTGCGCCCGCAGGCCCGAGCCGTTGTCGCCCAGGATGAGCCAGGCGCCCGCCGCGCCGTCGTCGCCGAACCCGACGAGGAGGCTGTCGGGGGCGCCGGGACCGGCGGCCGGGCGGGTGCGGGCGAACGCCCTCTGCGCCGTCGGCCTGATGTCGTCCGGCGTCACGGGAGGCACGAAGCCCACCGCGCCGCCCGCGTTGGTCACCTCCGCCCAGCAGCTCAGGAGCTCCTCGAAGAGCTCGGGGGTCATCTCCGGGTCGAGGACGAAACGCATGGCCCGGACGTTATCAACCGCCGGGAGAGACGCTGCTCCAGGGCAGGGTGAGCTCGCCGAGCCGCCAGCGGCCGGTGCCGCCGGTCGGCGGGGTCGCCTCCACCGGCCAGTCGCGCGCCAGCAGCTCGGCCGCCCTGATCCAGCGCTGCCGCGTGCCGTACGCGCCGAAGGAGGCGCAGGTCGCCCAGGCGCGGTCCCAGTCCGTCAGGAACGCGTGGATCCGCTCGCCCGGGACGTTGCGGTGGATCAGCGTCTTGGGCAGGCGTTCTGCCAGGTCGGAGGGGCGCTCGAAGCCGGTGAACCGGGCCGCGAAGGTGAGCGTGCGCGGTCCCTCCGCGCCGAGCGCCACCCAGGTCGCCCGGTGGCCGATCTCCGAGCAGGTGCCCTCGACCAGCACGCCCGTGGGGTGCAGGCCGGCCCGCAGCCGGTCCCAGTGCTCCCACGCCTCCGCCTCGCCGTACTGCCGCAGCACGTTGAAGGCGCGCACGATTATCGGCGGGCGGGGGACCGGCAGCTCGAAGCCGCCCCTGACGAACGACAGCCCCTCCCGCTCGTACGGCTTGGCCGCCGCGACCCGCTCGGGGGCGATTTCCACGCCCACCACCTCGACCGTGGGGCAGACCCGGCGCAGCCGTGTGAACAGTTCGGTCGTCGTGGTGTGGGACGCGCCGTAGCCGAGGTCCACCACCAATGGCGCGGCCCCCGCGCGGGCCGAGCGCAGCAGCGGGCCGTACACGGCGGCGATCCAGCGGTCGCAGCGGCGCAGCCGGTTGTGCCCGGTGGTGCCGCGCGTGACCGTCCCGACGGGCCGGCCCGGGCGCACCGGCCTCATGTCCCCGCGCTCATGTCATCGCGCTCATGTCATCGCGCTCATGTCATCGCGCTCATGTCATCGCGCTCATGTCACCGCGCTCATGTCACCGCGCTCATGTCACCGCGCTTATTCACCCGGCGCTCATTTGCCCGGCGCGACCCGGTGCACCTTGTGCTGGGCGGCCTGCGCGCGGGGCCGGACGACCAGCCTGTCGATGTTCACGTGCGACGGGCGGGTCACGGCGAAGGCGATCACGTCGGCCACGTCGTCCGCGCTCAGCGGGTCGGGGACGCCCTCGTACACCTTGGCGGCCCGCTCGGCGTCGCCGCGGAAGCGGGTCACGGCGAACTCCTCGGTCATCACCATGCCCGGCGCGATCTCGACGACCCGCACCGGGTCGCCGCACAGCTCCAGGCGGAGGGTCTCGGTCATCGAGGTCTGGGCGTGCTTGGCCGCGCAGTAGCCGCCGCCCCCCTCGTACGACACAAGACCGGCCGTCGAGGTGAGCATCACCAGCACGCCGTCCCCCGACGCGATGAGCTTCGGCAGCAGGGCCCTGGTCATTCGCAGGGACCCGAGCACGTTCACGTCGTACATCCGCTGCCAGTCGTCCACCCGGCCCTCGGCCACCGGCTCGAGCCCGAACGCACCGCCCGCGTTGTTCACCAGGACGTCGCAGCGGTCCAGCGAGGCCGCCAGCGCGTCCACCGACGCCTGGTCGGTCACGTCCAGCGTCGCCGGGTGCACGCCGGGCACCTCGGCCGCCAGCTTGTCGAGCCGGTCGCGCCGTCGTGCCGCCGCCACGACCCGGTATCCCTCGGCGGCGAGCCGGCGAGCCGTCGCCTCGCCGATGCCGCTGCTCGCGCCGGTAACCACCGCGGTCCTGGTCCTCGCGGGATCGGTCACTGCGGGATCGGTCACTGCGGGATTGGTCATCGTCACCGCCATCGTCCTTCCACATCGCCCAGGTCGGCAGGCGACATCCTCTCAGGGCCCCCCGATCTCACCGATGTCGGGGAATCCAGTGATGATTTTGGTGGTTATAAAGCCTTCGGAGGTGGTTCGGGTGTCGGTGTTACGGCGTCGGGTCAACCGCGTCGCGACCATCAGCGTGCACACGTCCCCGCTGGACCAGCCGGGCACCGGGGACGCGGGCGGCATGAACGTCTACATCCTCGAGGTCGCCAAGCGTCTCGCGGCGCTGGGCATCGAGGTGGAGATCTTCACCAGGCGCACCGCCCGCGACCTGCCTCCGGTCGCCGAGCTGAGCCCCGGCGTCCTCGTGCGTCACGTCACCGCGGGGCCGTACGAGGAGCTCGACCGCGCCGACCTCCCCGGGCAGCTGTGCGGCTTCCTGTCCGGTGTGCTGCGCACCGAGGCGATGTACGACCCCGGCAGGTACGACGTCATCCACTCGCACTACTGGCTGTCGGGCCAGGTGGGCTGGCTGGCCAAGGAACGCTGGGGCGTGCCGCTCGTGCACACCATGCACACCATGGCCAAGGTGAAGAACGCGCTGCTCGCCGAGGGCGACAAGCCCGAGCCGGCGATGCGCGTGCTCGGCGAGGAGCAGGTCGTGGAGGTCGCCGACCGCCTGGTCGCCAACACCGCCGCCGAGGCCGAGGAGCTGATCAGCCTGTACGGCGCGCCGCGCGAGCGGGTGGCGGTCGTCAACCCGGGCGTGAACCTCGCGGTCTTCCAGCCCGCGTCCAAGGGCGCCGCGCGCCACCGTCTCGGCCTGCCGCAGGACGCCCACGTGCTGCTGTTCGTGGGTCGCATCCAGCCGCTCAAGGCCCCCGACGTGCTGCTCAGGGCCGCCGCCCGGATGCTCGTGGAGGACCCCTCGCTGCGGTCGCGGCTCGTCGTGGCCTGCGTGGGCGGGCCCAGCGGCAACGGCCTCGCCCATCCCTCCCTGCTCAGCGACCTCGCCGCCGAGCTGGGCATCGCCGACGTCGTACGGCTCGCGCCGCCCGCGCCGCAGCCGGAGCTGGCCGACTGGTATCGGGCCGCCGACGTGACCGTGGTGCCCTCGTACAACGAGTCGTTCGGGCTGGTCGCGCTGGAGTCGCAGGCGTGCGGCACGCCGGTTGTCGCGGCGGCGGTCGGCGGCCTGCGCACGGCCGTCAAGGACGGCGTGTCCGGCGTGCTGGTGGCGGGACACGACCCGCACGACTGGGCGCGCGAGCTCGCCCTGCTGGCCCGGCGCCCGGACCGGCTCGCCGAACTGGCCGCGGGCGCCGTGCAGCACGCCACGGGCTTCGGCTGGTCGGCGACCGCCGCCCGGCTGGCCGACGTGTACGCCGGCGCCATGGCCCAGCTCCACCGGACCCCCATCGCGGTCAACTCGTAGGAGTGTTGAAAAGGGCTGCCCGTTGTGAGCGTGGGGCGAGGCGCCGCCTGGGCCACGCGCAGCAGGGCATGGCTTTCGAAACACGACTTAGGGTGGGGCGTATGAGACCGGATCTGGAAGCGGTCATCGCGTCGGCGCTGGAGTCCGCCGAGCTGTCCTATGAGCGGCCGAAGCCGGGCGCGTTCCTGGTCAAGCTGCCGGGCCAGCACAAGCTCGCCACGCTGACCTGGCTCGTCATCGGCGACCAGGCGCTCAACATCGAGGCGTTCTTCTGCCGGCAGCCCGACGAGAACCATGCCGAGTTCTACCGCTGGCTGCTCCACAAGAACGGCTCGATGTACGGCGTCCACTTCGCCGTCGACGCCACGGGCGACGTGCACCTGGTCGGCCGGCTGCCGCTGGACGCGGTGACCGAGGAGGAGATCGACCGGGTCCTCGGCTGCGTCCTCACCTACTCCGACGAGTCGTTCGACCGCGCACTCGAGCTGGGCTTCGCGACGTCCATCAGGCGCGAGTGGGAGTGGCGGGTCAAGCGCGGCGAGTCGCTGGCCAACCTCCGGGCCTTCGCCCGGGTGGTCGAGTCCTGACCAACGGGACGTCTGCCGCACGCCGATAGGATTGGCAGCATGGCGACTTTGGTGCTGCTGCGGCACGGCGAGAGCGAATGGAATGTCAAAGGCCTGTTCACCGGCTGGGTGGACGTCACACTCTCGCCGACCGGCGAGGAGGAGGCGCGGCGCGGCGGTCAGCTGCTCCTGGAGGCCGGCATCCGGCCCGACGTGGTGCACACCTCGGTGCTCACCCGGGCCATCAAGACCGCCAACATCGCGCTTGAGGCGGCCGATCTGCTGTGGCTGCCGGTCAAGCGCTCGTGGCGGCTGAACGAGCGCCACTACGGCGCGCTCCAGGGCAAGGACAAGGCCCAGACCCGCGCCGAGTTCGGCGACGAGCAGTTCATGCTGTGGCGCCGGTCCTACGACGTGCCGCCGCCGCCGATCGCCGACGACGACGAGTACTCCCAGCTCGGCGACGGCCGCTACTCCCTGCTCCCCTCGGAGCTGGTGCCGCGCACGGAGTGCCTCAAGGACGTCGTCGTGCGCATGCTGCCGTACTGGTACGACGAGATCGTCCCCGACCTGGCGGCCGGTCGCGACGTGCTCGTGGTGGCGCACGGCAACTCCCTGCGCGCGCTGGTCAAGCACCTGGAGGGCATCAGCGACGCCGACATCGCGGGCCTGAACATCCCCACCGGCATTCCGCTGCGCTACGAGCTGGACGCCGACTTCCGTCCGGTCGGCAAGGGCGAGTACCTCGACCCCGAGGCCGCCAAGGCCGCCATCGAGGCCGTCGCCAACCAGGGCAAGAAGTAACCCTCGCACCTGTCCCGCAGGCCGCGCCTCTTACCAGGGGCGCGGCCTTCGGTCATTTGTAGACGGCGGGCTTGTTCGCCGTGCCGGGGAACACCATGACCAGGAGTTCGACGGCGCCGTCCGGGGGATCGGGCACCTGGGTCACGAGGTTGCGGCCGCGCAGGTGGACCCTGACGCGGTACGAGCCCGGGCCACGTGTGGTGAGCCCCTGCAGTGTCGGTCCTTCACCGCCGTGCAGCTCCAGGGACCCGGACGGGCTCTCGTACGCGACCTCGACCACCTCCTCCCAGCCGCTGGTCTCCAGCGGCGGGCGCCGGGGGTAGGACTCGACGGTCACACAGGCGTGGCCGATCTCGTCGGCCGCCCAGATCGCCAGCGTGCCCCGGCCGCTGCCCACCAGGTCTTCCACCAGGTCCGGAGGATCGCCCTCGTAGCCTTCCTCCCGGCCCTCGATGGTCGAGAACTCGGTCCACAAGGTGGCCCGGCGCTGCCGTACGGGCCTGATCTGCGGCCGGTGCCGGGGATGCGCCGCACAGGCCCGCTCCTTCTGGGCGACGTACGCGTCCGACTCCGCCTGGCGCCGCTCTTCCTCCGCCTGCCGCGAGCGGGCCACGGCCGGGCACAGGCTCGGCAGCGCGATCGCCAGGGACGCCTGCGGGGCCTCTTGGACGACCCGCGCGCCGATGTCGCCCCCGTGCCGGGTCGCCAGCGCGCACAGGTGGCGCCCCTGATCCAGGACGGCCTGGTCGGAAACCTCGTTCCATTCCTCCAGGCCCGAGCCGTACCGGTGGTCGTACCGGACCGCGCAGAGGAAGCGTTTGTCCGCCTCGCTCAGCCCTTTGACGGTGCCGTCGCCGAATCCGGAGCAGCCCAGTTCCCACTGCGCGCTCACCTTCCCGGGTGGGGCCGACGCCGCCGGGAGCAGGACGACCGCGGTCGCCGCCAGGACGGCTGCCGTCGTACGGACTATCGGGCCCCGGCGTACGAACACACGCCGGGGAGCGCGTACGGCGAGCAGGACGAGGAACGGCGGAAGGCAGTCGTAGAGTCCCCGTCCGATCTGCCAGGAAAACAGCTCGGGCGGCCCCCACGCGTCCAGACAGGCGGGGCCGAGCGCCGCGTCGAGGGTGGGGAGCAGGAAGTCGGGAAGGTTGAGGACGAGCAGAACGACGGCGACGCAACGGCCGATGATCCTGCCCGGTCCGGCTCGCCCGCTCCGGAGGCTCAGGCCCCAGCCCGCGAACCCCAGGACGATCAACGGGGCTCCGCCGTACGAGAAGAGGGGAAAGTCGCTGATCAGGTATGTCCGGGAGTGGACCTGATCATAGATGTCCCAGCCGAGGCAGGAGCCCCAGTACGTCGATATGTAGCTCCGGCTGCCGTAGTCGCCGGCCAGGATCGACACGACCCAGAAGTAAAGGGTGGGAGCCACCGCGGTCAGCGCGGCCGCCGCCCAGAGCACCCATGATCGTCTCGGCACGAGAGCGAAGACTATTCGGCACGTGCGACAAACCCGGCAACGTGCGAGGGGCGCGCGAAAGCCCCGGCCCCCCGAGGACCGGGGCTTCCGCGCCCCCGTTTGCCGCCGCGTCAGCCGGCGAGGGCGTCCGCGTCGCGCGTACCCGTGACGAGGTACACGACGTCGCGGGCGACGCGTACGGCGTGGTCGGCGTACCGCTCGTAGTAGCGGCCGGCCAGTGTGATGTCGATGGCGGCCTCGATGCCGTGCTCCCAGTCCTTCGAGAGCAGGACGCGGAACAGCCGGCGGTGACGACGGTCCATCGCGTCGTCGTCGTCCTCCAGCTCCTTCGCGAGATCGATGTCCCGGGAGGCGATGCAACTGCCCGCCTTGGTGATCAGGTTCTCGGCGATGGCGCCCATCTCCACGAACGTGTCACGCAGCTCCGCCGGGATGGCGGACTCGGGGTGGCGCATCCGGGCGAGCTTGGCGATGTGCTCGGCCAGGTCGCCCATACGCTCCAGGTCGGCGGCCATTCGCAGGGCGGTGATGACGGTACGCAGGTCGACCGCCACCGGCTGCTGCGTGGCCATCAGCTCGAAGATCGAGGCCTCCAGCTCCTGGTGCAGCCGGTCGACCTCGGCGTCCTGGGAGATGACGCTCTCCGCAAGCTGCAGGTCGGCGTCGAGCAGGGCGGTCGTCCCCCTCGACATGGCCGACCGCACCAGGCGGGTCATCTCCACCAGGCGGTCGGTCAGGGCCGCAAGCTCTTCGTGATAGGCGTCGCGCATGGCCGCCACGCTACGCGCGGGTCGATGAACGAATCCCGACCGCCGGATGAACTTTTCCGGAAACAGGGGCGTCGTGCCAGGTCGGACAGGTGGAAGAACCAGAAATGCCGCCTAGGCTGCTGAATGTGAACGAGTTGCTGGCGAGCCTGGCGGCGATGGGCGGATTCGTCCTCGGCTCCTTCGTCATGCTCGCGATCCGACGGCAGACGGACAAGCCCCGAGCACCGGAACCGGTGGACGACGGCCTGCCTCCGGGGGTGGCGTCGGTGCTCGCCGTGCTGCCCTCCTCGGCGGTCGTCCTCGACCGCGAGGACCGGGTGCTGCGCGCCAGTTCGGCCGCGCGCGCCTTCGGCCTCGTACGCGGAGAGTCCCTCATGGCAGCCGAACTGCTCGCGCTGGCACGGAAGGTCCGCAGGGACGGGGAGATCCGCGAGAGCGAGATAGAGACCGCCGGTCGCAAGTTCGGGCAGGAGTCCACGTCGTTCGCGGTGCGGGTCGCTCCGCTCGGCTCCCACGGACAGGTGCTCGTGCTCGCCGAGGACCAGACCGAGCGGCAGCGGGTCGAGGCGGTGCGCAGGGACTTCGTCGCGAACGTCAGCCACGAGCTCAAGACGCCGGTCGGCGCGCTGAGCCTGCTCGCCGAGACCATCCAGGACGCGGCCGACGACCCCGAGGCCGTGAAGCGGTTCGCCGGTCGGATGCAGCACGAGGCCGCCCGTCTGACCTATCTGGTGCAGGACCTGATCACGCTGTCGCGGATCCAGGGCGGCGAGCCCATTCCGGCGCCCGCGCAGGTGCCCGTGGACGAGACCGTCCACGAGGCCATCGACCGGTGCAACACGAAGGCCTCGGCGAAGGACATCACGCTCGTCGCGGGCGGCACGGAGGGCCTGAAGGTCTGGGGCGACGAGGAGCTTCTCGTCACCGCGCTGCGCAACCTCATCGACAACGCCGTCGCCTACAGCCCCGAGCACACCCGTGTCGTGATCAGCGCCAGGCCGGCCGGGAACGCCGTCGAGGTGAGCGTGAGCGACCAGGGCATCGGCATCCCCGAAAGCGCCCAGGAGCGCATCTTCGAGCGGTTCTTCCGCGTCGACGCGGCCAGGTCCCGGGCCACCGGCGGCACCGGGCTCGGCCTCGCGATAGTCAAACACGTGGCCGTCGCCCACGGCGGCGAGGTCGCGGTGTGGAGCAAAGAGGGCTCCGGTTCGACCTTCACTCTTCGCCTTCCCGCGTTCGGCGGTCAGGCGGTCCCCGTACCAAGCACGACCATCCCCCAGGAGGCCGCTAAGTGACTCGGGTACTCGTCGTCGAGGACGAGGAGTCGTTCTCGGACGCCTTGTCGTACATGCTCAGGAAAGAGGGGTACGAGGTCGCGGTGGCGGCCACCGGCCCCGAGGCATTGGACGCGTTCGACCGCAACGGCGCCGACCTCGTCCTGCTCGACCTGATGCTCCCGGGCCTGCCCGGAACCGAGGTGTGCCGCTCGCTCAGGCAGCGGTCCAAGGTGCCGGTGATCATGCTGACCGCCAAGGACAGCGAGATCGACAAGGTCGTCGGCCTTGAGCTGGGCGCCGACGACTACGTGACCAAGCCGTTCTCGTCCCGCGAGCTGGTGGCGCGCATCCGCGCGGTGCTGCGCAGGCAGGGCGACATCGAGGAGGTGGAGTCGGCCGTCCTGACCGGGGGACCGGTCCGCATGGACGTCGACCGGCACATCGTGGCCGTGCGCGGCGAGCAGGTGCAGCTCCCGCTGAAGGAGTTCGAGCTGCTCGAGGTGCTGCTGCGCAACGCCGGGCGCGTGCTGACCCGCGGCCAGCTCATCGACCGGGTCTGGGGCGCCGACTACGTGGGTGACACCAAGACGCTCGACGTGCACGTGAAGCGGCTGCGGGCCAAGGTCGAGGCCGACCCGTCCAACCCCCGCTGCATCCTCACCGTGCGCGGCCTCGGTTACAAGTTCGACCCCGCTGACGACTGAGTCCGTACGGCCTCGTACGGCTCGCGCGGACGTACGCATGAAAGGAGCCCCTGTCCGGCCGGACAGGGGCTCCTGGGCGTCTACGCGGCCCGCTACTGGGCGTCCGCGGCGGGCGACTCGGACGCGGCGCCGGTGGTCTCCGGGGTCGCGACGTCCGACGGCGCCGGGCTCCCGGTGGCGAGCGGCGAGGCCGCGGGCGCGGCCGTCGGCGCGGGCGGCAGCGTCGCGAACTCGCGGCTGCGGGCGACGACCGGCACGGTGAGCGCGACGTCGCCGGCGTTCTTGAACTGGAGCGTGAGCTTGATGCTCTCGCCGCCGCGCAGCGCCGTCTTCAGGCCCTCGACCGTGACGCCGGGGGTCTTGGCAAGCGTGCCCGGCTGAAGGTCGATGGGGCTCTGCACCTTGACCGAGGTGGCCTTCTGCTCCTCGGGGACGATGCTGGTGAGCTGGTCGGCGGTCCCCGTGCTGTTCAGGAGAGTCAGGTAGAGCGGCGCCGACCCGCCGGCGGCGAGCTGCTGGCCGGAGTCCGGCCCGAGGATGAACGCCTGCGGGATCATGACGCCGTTCTTGCCGTAGGCCTTGCCGGCGCCGTCGCCGTCGTAGAGGACACCCGCCTCGTTCGGGGCGTACGGCACATTGGTGTTGGCGTCGAAACCGGCGCCACACGCGGCCAGTGCAGGGATGGCGGCGGCGAGGAGCGCGGCAATGGCGATCGCCCTGCGACGGCTGCTGCTGGTCACGGTTCGAGGTCTCCTTGGTACGCACGTGTATGGGCAGCAATCACCTTATCCGCGCCGGTCACCGGTCCGGCGTCGGCTCCCGGTCCACGCGCCGCAGCAGTGCAGGTCACCTGCTATGTCCCATATGCCCATTCACAGAGTGAGTGGCTTGTCAAGCCCCAAAACGAGGCTTTGACCTGCAGTTATGTTCCTTTCACTGTTCCGGGAGGCGGTAACCGCGTGGTACCCTGGAGTACAGCGGAAGGGGTACTCGTCACATGACTTTCCAGGTCGGCGACACTGTCGTCTACCCCCACCATGGGGCTGCTCGGATCGAGGCCATCACGACCCGAACCATCAAGGGTGAGGAAAAGACCTACCTGGTGCTGAAGGTCGACAAGGGCGACCTGACCGTACAGGTACCAGCGGAAAATGCCGAGCTCGTCGGTGTGCGCGACGTCGTCGGCCAGGAGGGACTCGAGCGGGTGTTCGACGTGCTGCGTATGCCGCACACGGAGGAGCCCACCAACTGGTCCCGCCGCTACAAGGCCAACCTTGAGAAGCTGGCGTCGGGGGACGTCAACAAGGTGGCCGAGGTGGTGCGCGACCTGTGGCGGCGCGACAAGGAGCGCGGCCTGTCCGCCGGTGAGAAGCGCATGCTCGCCAAGGCACGCCAGATCCTCGTCAGCGAACTCGCGCTGGCCGAGAAGACCAACGAGGACAAGGCGGAGGCCCTGCTCGACGAGGTGCTGAACTCCTGAACATCACATCGCCAAGGGTGGGCGTCGGTGTCGACGTCCACCCTTTCGCATCTGGCAGGGAGCTTCACCTCGCCGGACTGTTCTGGCCGGGGGAGACCGGGCTGGCCGGTCACTCCGACGGCGACGCGGCGGCGCACGCCTGCTGTGACGCGCTGCTGTCGGCGGCCGGGCTCGGAGACGTGGGCGCGCTCTTCGGCACCTCCGATCCCCGCTGGGCGGGCGCCGCGGGCGTGACCCTCCTGGAGGAGGCGGCCCGTCAGGTGCGGGCGGCCGGATTCGAGATCGGCAATCTGGCCGTACAGATCATCGGGAACCGGCCGAAGGTCGCGCCTCGCCGCGCGGAGGCGGAGAAGGCCCTCGGGGCCGCCGCAGGGGCGCCGGTGAGCGTCAGCGCGACCACGACCGACGGCCTCGGGCTCACCGGTCGCGGCGAGGGCGTGGCGGCCATCGCGACCGCCCTGATCCTCCCGGCGGCGTGAATGGTCCGTTCCAATCGGACATGCCAACCTGAATGAGACCCGGAGCGTCTCACTAACACGTGGGCGGCGGCTCGAACCAAGGCGCGGAATCGAGCCGCCGCCCTCTTTTTTCTTTCATGGGACGCATATTTCCGTTCCGTGGGGTATCCGACAGTCCGAGGATGAAAGGGTCACCCTCATCGGGAGGTCGATATGACAATCGAGTCCATTCTCGGCGCCATCGTCATCGGTGCGGTCATCGGCGCTCTGGGCCGCCTGTTCCTGCCGGGCCGGCAGCCGATCGGCTGGCTGCTGACGATCGTCGTCGGCATCGTCGCGGCGCTCATCGGTACCGCGATCGCCCAGGTCATGGGCGTGGCCACGACGGATGGCATCGACTGGATCGAACTGGTCATGCAGGTCGTACTGGCCGTCGTGGGTGTCGGCATCGTCGCCGGCATCAAGCGAGGGTCGCGGGTGTAAGGCACTCGCTCGGTGGGGCGGCCCCCGCCCTCACCCCCTAGCGCGCAGGCCCGTCCGGCTCCCCAGCCGGGCGGGCCTTGCGCGCTGTACGGCCGGCGGCCTCACGGGTGGCTCGCAAGGGCGCTGTCAGGCGGGCGGGCGGGGCGTGCTGCGCATCCGGCCTGACGGAGGCGCCATCGGCACAGTGCTCTCCATCGGCACAGTGCTCTCCCCGGCGCTCTCCGTGCCATCCTCGGCGTTGCCGGCTTCCGGCGCGTCCTGATGGCCGCTTTCCGGGGCGTTCGGCTCGTGCCTTCCGTCCTGCTCGGCCGGGTCGGCACAGTCCTGCGCGTGGGCGGGATCCGGCACGTCTCTGATCTGGCGGAGCGGCTGGGTGTCGACGCCCGCCTCGTCCTCGGGCCGCTCCGGCTCGGCGCCGGCGGGCTCTTCCGGCTTGGGACGGGGGTGTACGAGGACGTCGCCGGTGTGCGGCCGTACGAGATCGCCCCAGCGCACGGGACGGTTCCGGCGGGGCTGCGCCGGGCGGTCAGCCGTTTCAGCGGGAGGAGGCCCCTCTGGGGCTACGGCGGGCTGTGCGGGCGTCTCGGCGGCGACGTGCTCCGCGTCGCGGGCGTGCTCGTCCGCGGCCGTCTCGACGGGCGGCTCCGTGACGGGCGGTTCTGTGGTGTGCGGCTCTGTGGTGTGTGCCTCTGGGGTGACGGGCGGGGTGCGGGGCGCCGCCGTCGGAGGTACGACAGGCAGGACCTCGGGCTCGTCCGGCTCCTGGCCCGGCGTCGTCTCCGACTCGGCCTCGGGGACGGTTTCGGGGATCGCTTCGAGAGGCAGCCGTACGCCGTCCTCGTCGGTGTCGGGGGTGAAGGCGCGCGGTCCGGCCTCGTCCTCGGCCTGCGGAGGGGTGACGGGCAGCGGCGGGGCGTACTCGGGTGGCGCCACGGTCTCGGAGACCGGGCTGACCGGCAGCGGAGGGACGTAGCCGGGAGGCGCCACGGCCTCGGGAACCGGCTGCAGAGGCGGCGCGCCGTGCTCCTCGCTGACGGCGTGCACGGGCGCGGGGCGTTCCCGCACGGCCATCGGATAGGGGGCGGTGACGGCGGCCCGGGGTTCGCGCACGCCGTCGAAGGGCACCAGGTCGTCGTCGGAGTCGTCGTCGCCGTCCAGGTCGGCCCGATTGGTGCGCACGTGCTTCAGCAGGAGCAGCAGCAGCCACAGCCCGATGGCGAGCATCACCCAGGGCAACAGCGCGACGACGAGAGCGGAGGCGTCGGGGTCGAAGGAGACGCCGACGGCGGTCGCGGCGTTCGCGGCGGCGGCCGCCGCCAGGAGCAGGAGCAGGACGAAGCCCGCCTGTAACCGGACCAGGAACCGCGCGCCCCGCAGCAACGGCACGCCGACCAGGGCGACGACCAGCAGAACGTCGAACGCCGCGGGATACAGGTAGGCGAGCCGAGGCTCGGCACGCCCGGAGACGGCCAGAGCCCGCAGGTCGTCGAAGGACAGCGCGCAGGCGACCCCCGCGAGCACCGCGAGGGCGGCGCCCGCGAGGCCGATGGCCAGGCGGCGCAGCACCAGCGGGATTCCGGAGGGGGTGTTTCGGGACGGGCGGGAGGCCGTGCCTGCCGCGCCGGGGGGAGTCACGTCCATGGCGTTTCGAGCCTACAGAATCGGAGTGACGATCGATCGCACCCGCGTGATCACCCGTTTCGTGTCGGAACCGGGGACTCCGCCGGGAACCTCCGGCGCGGTCCCGGCCCGGCGACGCTGCGTGTCCGGCCGGGCCCTGGGGGAGTCATGCGAAGGTCCCGCGGACTGCCGTACAGATCGTTACCCGTTTTGTTTGGGGTCATATCGGGACTTATGTGTCGGAAGTTTCCATGATCGACCACACCAAGCCGTTCACGGGCGCCCAAGTAGCCCTGTGCTGCGCCGTCAGGCGTTAGCCTTTCCTTCGTGAGCCTGCACCTCTACGACACCAGCACGCGTACGGTCCGTGAATTCGTACCGGTCGAGCCCGGCCGGGTCTCGATATATCTGTGTGGTGCGACCGTTCAGGCTCCGCCGCACATCGGGCACATCAGGTCGGGCGTGAACTTCGACGTTCTGCGCCGGTGGCTGACGCGGCAGGGCTACGACGTGACCTTCTGCCGCAACGTCACCGATCTCGACGACAAGATCATCAGGGTCGCCGATCAGGAGGGCGTGCCCTGGTTCGTCGTCTCCGAGCGCAACCAGCGCGCCTTCACCTGGGCGTACGACCAGCTCGGCTGCCTGCCGCCGACCGTCGAGCCCCGCGCGATGGGCCACGTGCCGGAGATGATCGAGCTGATGCGGCGGCTGATCGACAAGGGTCACGCGTACGCCGCGGGCGGTGACGTGTACTTCGACGTGGTGTCCTACGCCGACCGCTACGGCAAGCTCTCCAACCAGAAGCTGGAGAACATGCGGGCGGCCGCCGACACCGACACCGACTCGCTCAAGCGCGACCCGCGCGACTTCGCGCTGTGGAAGGGCGCCAAGCCCGGCGAGCCGACCTGGCCGACGCCGTGGGGCCGGGGCCGTCCCGGCTGGCACCTGGAGTGCTCGGCCATGGCGACCAAGTATCTCGGCGGCACCTTCGACATCCACGGCGGGGGGGTCGACCTGATCTTCCCGCACCACGAGAACGAGATCGCCCAGTCGCAGGCGGCGGGCGACGGCTTCGCGCGCTACTGGCTGCACAACGGGCTGCTGACGCTCGGCGGCGAGAAGATGGCCAAGTCGCTCGGCAACTCGCTGCTGATCCCGGACATGCTGCGCAAGGTGCGCGCGGTCGAGCTGCGCTACTACCTGGTCGCGGCCCACTACCGCTCCGTGATCGACTACTCGGACGAGGCGCTCCAGGAGGCGGCGGCCGGATACCGCCGAATCGAGGGGTTCGTCACGCGGGCGGCCGAGGTGATCCACGACGTGGATGCCGCCGCGCCGCTGCCCCAGGCGTTCGTGGACGCCATGGACGACGACCTGAACGTCTCGCAGGCGCTCGCCGTGATCCACGAGGTGGTCCGCGAGGGCAACGTCGCGCTGGCCCAGGGCAACAAGGAACAGGTCGCCCGGCTGCTCGCCGAGACGCAGAACATGCTCGACGTGCTCGGCCTCGACCCCAGGTCGGAGCAGTGGCGTACGACCGGCGACTCGGGGCTCCGGGAGGTCGTGGACGCGCTCGTGACCGTGGCGCTGGAGCAGCGGCAGGCCGCGCGTGCCCGCAAGGACTACGCGGCCGCCGACGCGATCCGCGACCAGCTCGCGGCGGCCGGGATCGTGGTGGAGGACACCCCGCAGGGTCCGCGATGGGAGCTGGCACAGTAGGCGTGGCCCTACGCTAGAGACCATGGCGGGAAGGGCTTCTGGGAAGCCGTCGAAGAAGCAGGGGCCGGCGAAGGGCTCGGGTGGCAAGGTCAGGCGCTCCCTGGAGGGCAAGGGAGCGACGCCGCCCGCGCACATGCGGCACTGGTACAAGGACAAGGCCCGGGCCGAGCGGATCGAGCGCGAGGCCCGGGGCGGCGGGGGTTCCTCCTCACGCGCGCCGAGCCGTACGCGCCGGGAGGACGCCCCGGAGGTCATCGGCGGCCGGAACCCCGTGATCGAAGCGCTGCGCGCGGGAGTCCCCGCGAACGCGCTGTACGTGGCACAGCGGGTCGACAACGACGACCGCGTCCGCGAGGCCATCAAGATCGCAGCTGACCGCGGCATCGCCCTGCTGGAGGTCAGCCGGGACAAGCTCGACCGGCTGACCGAGAGCACCGTCCACCAGGGCCTCGGCCTGCAGGTCCCGGCGTACGACTACGCGCATCCCGAGCAGCTCGTGGAGCGGGCCAGGGACGCCGCCGAAGTACCGTTGATCGTCGCCCTGGACGGCGTGACCGACCCGCGCAACCTCGGCGCCATCGCACGCTCGGCGACCGCCTTCGGCGCGCATGGGCTGCTCGTTCCGTCCCGCCGTTCGGCGGGCGTCACCGCCGGCGCCTGGAAGACCTCGGCCGGCACTCTCGCGACCCTCCCCGTCGCCCGCGCGTCGAACCTCACCCAGACCCTCCAGGCGTACCGGGAGGAGGGCCTGTTCGTGGTCGGCCTCGACGGCACCGCCACAGTGGACATCGCCGACGTCGAACTCGCGACAGAACCGCTCGTCGTGGTCGTCGGCTCGGAGGGCAAGGGACTGTCCCGCCTGGTCAGGGAGGCGTGCGACCAGATCGCCCGCATCCCCATGAACGCCGCCGCCGAGTCGCTGAACGCCGGTGTGGCCGCCGGGATCGCCCTCTACGAGGTCGCCCGCCACCGTCGCCGGTGATTCCACCGTGACGGTACGGCCCCCGGCCCACTAAACTCGTCTGCAGCAGGCCGCCTTAGCTCAATCGGCAGAGCATCTGTCTTGTAAACAGAAGGTCTGGGGTTCGATTCCCCAAGGCGGCTCGCACGTCAAAGGCCCCTCGCGATCATCGCGGGGGGCCTTTGCGATCTCTGTACAGCAGCGAAATACAGCAACGCCCTCAGGCGCCACCGTCGAGACTCTCACTGAGCCGGTCGAGAGCCTTGCGTGTGGCTGGCGAGGGAATCTGTGTGTAGACGTTCATGGTCAGCGAGATCTGCGAGTGACGCAGGATGCGCATCGCCACGCGCGGGTGAACGTCGAGCGCGGCCAGGAGCGAGGCGCACGTGTGCCGGGTGTCATGGACGCGGATCCGAGGGACGTCGGCACCTGCACAGTGGAGATCAAACGAGCGGTTGAAGTTCCGCGGCTCGATCGGCGTGCCGAATTTCGTGGTAAAGACGAGATCGGAGCCCTTCCACTTCTCGCCTGCCTGATGCCGTGCGTCCTCCTGGACGCGTTGCCGGTGTTGCAACGCCGACACGCACAAGCCGATGAGCGGGAGAGAGTTTTCGGAATCCTCCGTCTTCGTGGTGTCGCGGTGCAGCAGTTGACCGCTGACCCGAGTGAGCTGGTGGTTGATCCACAGTTCAGAGTTCTCGAAATCGACGCTGTCCCACACCAGTCCGAGCACTTCACCGCGCCGCAGGCCCAGCGCGAGGATCAGTACGTACGCGGCATAGAGCGGATCGTCCTTGCCCTTCACGTACTCCAGGAATCGCCGGGCCTCATCAACGCTCCAGACGGCATGACGCTTCTTGCGCTTGCTCTTGGCCTTCGTCGGCAGCGTGGCCAACGTCGCGACGTTCTTCAAGATCAGCTCTTCACGTATGGCATTGCCTAGCGCAGCACGCAGGACACTCCGGATGCCGGCGATCGTGCTGCGGGACGGGTAGCTCTTGCAGCACTGCCCCTTGGAGCAGCACCGTCGCTTGGACTCCGGGCGCTTGTGATCCTTCTTCTGATCACAGCAGGTGCAGAGGGTCGTCAGGCTGTTAAGCCACGTCTGTACGTCGCGGACGGTGAGCTTGTCGAGCCGTTTCTTCCCGATGCCAGGGATGATGTAAAGCCGTACAAGCGGCTCATAGGCGACATAAGTTGTGGGCTCGCGGTTGGGCTTCACGACCTCGGCTAGCCATTGCGTCAGGTACGCCGACACAGTGGGATGCTTCGTCGGCACCGGCCCCTTGCCCGCCAGCTCGTGAAGCTTGAGCCACTTCTCGTGGGTCTCCTCGCGGGTCTTTCCGTACGCCCATTTGCGGGTCCTCTTGCCCTCCGGGGTCGTGACCCAGACGTAGCCCGCCCAGCCGTCTTTGTATGGGAAGACGGAACCCTCTCCGTTGGCACGCTTGCCCATCAGGCGGCCTCCTCGCACAAGCGGGTCACGTACTCCTCCAGCGCGGCAACAGGAATGCGGCGACAGCGAGTGCGGACGACGACCGAGCGAAGCTCACCAGACCGAATCAGGCTGTAGATCGTCCACCGGCTGACCTTAAGCACGGCCATCGCTTCGGGGACGGTCAGCAGATCAGGGGCCATCGCGGTCCTCCCTACTCATCGAGACGGCCAATGCGGACTCGCCGGGGGTGTAGCCCTGGCCGGCGAAGGCCCAGTGCGCGAGTACGAGGGTGGTGTCGGGGTCGTAGGCCCAGCCGGTTTCGCGGAGCTGGGCGTGGCGATAGTCGGCACGTTCCTGCCGGATCTTGCCGAGGGTGGTGGCGTAGGCGCGGGAGCGGGTGGAGAAGTGGCCGCGGAAGCCGAGCATGTGTGCCCACTTGCGCAGCTTGAGATCGAGCAGTTCGGGGTGCGTGATGGGGTCGCCGAGGGTCCAGGCGGTGCGGATCAGTCGGGCGGCGTGTTCGCTGGCGCCCTTGTCGCGCAGGTGGATCAGGTCGTGGGAGCGGATGCGCCGGTCCAGGGTGCCGGCGGATTCGGCGGCTTTGGTGGCGTACTTGGCGACGTAGCCGGCGACCTTCTGCTCGGTGAGCTGGTCGGTCTCCCCGTCGGGGTCGAGGTCGGCGGGGTTGATGAGCTTGACGTCTACCTGATCGCCCCAGCGCAGGTCGAGGGTGGGTTGGCCGAGGTCGGGGGCGTCTATGTGGACCGCGGCGGCGGCCGAGCGGATCGCGCCGTCGAGGAGTTGCACGCTGGCCCAATCCGGCGGCGGGATGGGGGTGGTGTCGTCGGGGTCGTCGGGTCGGCCGTCGAGGCGGATGATGGCGTGGAAGTGGACGACGCCGCGGGCTTGGTATTCGGCAACCTTGGCGAAGGACACTTTGACCTGTCTGTTAAACGCTGCCTGGCTCATGCCGGCCGCTGCGGCGAGGTGGCGGCGTAGGTAGATGGTGAATCGGCGCCACAGATCCCCAGCATGGGCGTTCCACAGCACGTGCGCGACGTAGTCATAGCTGTCGGGGTCAAGCGGTTGCCCGATGCGCGGATCATCGGCGACGTGGCGTTCGAAGCAGGCCGGCCCCGTCCGGCGCGGGTGGCAGACCTGCGGGGCGCCGCTCTTGCCCGGGCCGCGGTGCACAGGACCGAAGGACGGGGCGGTCAGCGTGGCGAAGACCCGCGGATGGGTGCGGACGGTTTCGGGAACGCCCTTGGTGCCGCCGATCAGGCCGGCGCGGATCAGGTGGAAGGTGTCGGCGCGGTAGAGCTCGGCGCAGGAGGGGCAGCGGGAGGCGCGGCGGTTGCCGCAGCGGACGAGGAGCTGCCCGTGCGGCTCGCTGCTGGTGGTGTAGGTGTGCAGGACCTCACCCGTGCCCGCATCCACGGTGAGGGCTTCGCCGGTGAGGCGGATGGGTTCGGTGCAGCCGCGCAGGCGGGCGACCTGGTCGAGCCAGCGGGTGAGGTCTTTGCCCGAGCAGCGGGCCAGGTCACGGATGACCGGCCCGACCAGCTCGGCGAGCGGCGTAGGCGCGCTCAAGCGGTGATCCTCCTTACCTCGGTGACGACGATGCGGGGGCAGCAGTTGCGGCACTGTTTGTCGAGCGGGAGACGGCGCCCGCAGGCGATACGGGTGCGCAGACGGCCAAGCCGGACGAGAACCGGCGCGAGGCACGGCCCGGACTCCACGGCCAGGACCCGGTTTGTGACTGACCAGGGGCGCTCAGCGCCGGGGGCGTAGGTCTCGGTGACCTGCACCTGGTAGCGGCTCATTTGCGGCCCCGAACGTAGATGCGCCCGGTGGCGTTGCACGTGCGGCAGGGGATTGGGCGCCGGTTGGGGTCGAGGCCGGTGGAGCAGAAGCCGTTGCAGGTGGGGCAGGTGCGGTAGTGGCCGGTGCTCATTGGCCGCACCTGCCGCAGGTGGTCGAGGTGCGGGGGTTGATCCCGCCGCAGCGGCAGACCCAGGTGGAGGCGGTGCCGGGCGGCAGCCAGGGCCCGCCGGAGCGGAGTACGGGCGTGACGGGGCGAAGGTGGCGCATACTGGTGTCTCCTTGCTGTGAGGCGAGGGAGACGCCCCGCGGGACGGCGGTGCCGGCAAGCTCGTGCCGCCCCGTGGAGGCGTCGCATCCGGGATGCGGTTCAGTCGTGGTTGTCGATGCCGGTGCCGTCGCAGTCGAGGCACCGCTGGTTGTCGGCGTCGATTCCGGTGCCGTTGCAGGTGCAGCAGCGGTAGGCGTAGGCGGGGAACTGTTCGCGCGAGGTCATGTCAGCGGCCCCCCTGCTGCATCGCGGCGATGTCTTCGGGGCTGAGCTGCTCGTCTGCTTCGACCCGGTTCCGCAGTGCCTTGCGGTACGCCTTGCCGGGGGCCGAGGGGCCGTCGAACTCTCCG
Source organism: Microbispora sitophila (assembly GCF_014892245.1). NCBI lineage: Bacteria > Bacillati > Actinomycetota > Actinomycetes > Streptosporangiales > Streptosporangiaceae > Microbispora > Microbispora sitophila. The sequence goes on from NZ_JADBGC010000024.1 coordinate 65,039, forward strand.
CGGCGTGATGCCTTGCGCTCCTCCTTGAGGTACCTCCTCTGCGCCGCGCGCCAGATGTTGATCTCCTTGTCACCCATGGCTGGGGTCTCCTTCCTGATGTCGCGAAATTGGTAGGGGGACAGCGGGTTTGCTGCGTGCCCGCCCGAGGCTCAAACTCGGGTGACCGCCTGACGGTCGGGCTGATGACTGATCACGGTCATTCGGTGCGGGGGTGGGTTCCGGTGCCGTCGCAGGTGAGGCAGGCGGCGTACTGCTCGACGGTGCGGCGGCGCAGGCCACGGCCGAGCACCATCGCGGTCAGGACTTGGCGCTCGCCGTCGCAGTCGGGGCAGGTCTCGGGCGCCTTGGGCGTGCTGGCGGTGGGGGTCACAGTTCGCCCCGTCCGGCACAGGTGGGGCAGGTCTGGCGGGTCTCGATGATGACGGTCTGGCCGCCGCGCTTGACGGACTTGAGGACACCAACGGTGCGGTAGCCGCGGCAGGTGCCGCAGGTGCGACGCTGAGACTTCACAGGGGAACTCCTTGTCACAGGTGGGCGGGATCGCAGGTCAGCAGTGCGGGACGCCGCCGGGGCAGTCGCACACGGTGTCAGCGGGGTCATCGGTGGACCATCCGCACAGCACGCACCAGGCAATGACCTGGTAGTCCTCGTGTTCACCTCGTGCCATTGCGGGGCTTCCTTTCTGCATGACTGATCGAGATCGAGGGGAGCTAAGCGGCGAGCAGCGCGGCGGCCAGGACCAGCAGCGCGACCATGAGCAGGTCCACGGCCAGGCGCAGGCGCCGGTACTTGGTCACGGCCAGGCGGGACAGCAGCCACACGTCCGCGGCCACGTCGCCGGCGGGATCGGTGGTGGTGAGGGTGTGCAGGAGCGCGGCCGGAGAGGCGGCGCGGGCGTGGACGACGAAGCCGGTGCCGCCGATTCGGGGAATGCGGGGGCGGACGGCCAGCAGCAGCACCGCGACTGCCAGCCCGAGCAGGCCGGCCGCAGCCCATAAGCCGGCCAGCGCTACGGTGGGCACACGATTGGTGGAGGTCGCCGCGGTGGTCACGCTGATGACGACGGCGAGCGCGGCGCCAGTCCACCCCAGGAGCAGACCCGCTTTCGCGTCCACCCGGGCCAGCTCAGCGCGTACCAGCGCCGCTTGCTCGTGCAGGTCGGCCAGCGTGGACGAATCGACACCCTGCGGCGTGATCAGCGGCCGGAACCTGTTCACCGCTGCCCCCTGCTGATCGAAGCCGCAGCGCTGGGGGTCAGGGCCTCAGCGAGCATGCCGCGATGGGCCGGGAAGACCTCCCCGCCGAACTTGCGGGCAAGGTAGGTGACGAGGTCGTTGTAGGCGTCGGCCAGGACCCACGCGGCGCGGGCGGCGTCATCGGCGCCGACCACGGTGGGCAGGTGGTCGCGGTGGCGGGTGCCCAGGTGAGTGCGGACCGGCACGGTGACCATCCATGCCTCGTCGCTGGCGCGGGGATCGGGCACATACCGCGGCGGCAGCGCCTCCCAGGTCGAGGTGATGCCGGTCAGTCCGGTCTCTTCGTGCAGTTCGCGGATTGCGGCGTGCGTCGGGTCTTCGCCGGGATCCACGTGCCCGCCGGGCAGCGCCCAGCCGTGGCCGTCGCGGCGCTCCACCATTACCAGCCAGCGGTGGCCGTCCTGGTCGGTGGCGGTGACGATGGCGTCAGCGGCGAGGGCCTCGCCCCAGTGGCCGAGCTCGTTGCGGCCGTAGCGGATGCCGGTGCGCTCACACGGGTTGACCGGGCGGCCGTCGATCACCCGAAACGGGATCGCAGCCTTGGCTTGACGAGGCGCCCAGTCGATCCGTGTCGGGTCGGTTTCCGGGTCGGCCCACCCCTGGCGGACGCCGATGGTCAGCACGTCGGGATGGGTGTAGGTGACTTGGTCACTCACGGGTCTCTCCTCCGGTCAGTTCAGGTGGGTGAGGAAGCCGGCGACGTTGTCCGCGGCGACATGCAGCACACGGACGGAGGCGTTGACGAGGTCGGCGGCCGAGACGGGGCGGGTGAACAGGTAGAACAGGGCGAACAGCAGCAGGGCGCGGGCGGTCAGCTTGCGCAGCATCACGAGGCCACCTCAGACGGAGACGGTGCCGTGGTAGCTCATGAGCGCGTCCCAGTCGCGGGAGGTCTGCTCCCACACCGCGACCGCGCGGTAGTTGATCGGCCCGAAGTCCCGGGCGGTGGTGTAGTTGAGTCCCTCGGAGGTGGGGGCGCCGATCAGGTCGGCGATGCGGTCGATGGTGGCTCGCTGCTGGGCGTCGGTGCCGTCCACGTGGATGGAGATGTCGGCGCCGTAGTCGGGGACGGGGACCTTGGGGTTGTCGGCCAGGAACGCGGCCAGGCGGCGCAGTCCGGCGATGAACTCAGCGCGGGCGGTGGGGTCGGTGGTCATGATGGTTCGGCTCCTTCGGTTCAGGCGGTTCCAGTGGTTGGGGTGAGCTGGTCGAGCAGCTCACGGGCGAGGTCGGGAGTGATTCGCATGCGGCGGACCAGCTCGTCAGCCGGGATCGGCGCGTTGTGCAGGCGGGCGTACTCGCCGGCGAAGTACCGGGCGTCATCGAGCACGGCCGGGTTGATCTCCGGGCGCGCCGGTGATGACGGCACAGGTGCGGGGTTGAGCTCGGCCGGTGCCTCGTGCGCGGTCGGCAGTTCCGCGCGGTCGTCGCCGGAGGTGGCCGGGGTCGAGGGGATTTGGTCGGCGACAAGCTCGCCATCCACGACCGCCGGGGCGGGGGCGTGGCCGGCCCGACGTTCCAGCATCGACATGGCGATCAGGAACGCCCCCGCGGGGGTTGCGGCGACGATCCATCCCCACGCGGAGGGTTCGGCTTCGGCGAGGTTGGCCGCCAGGGTCAGGACGATCCCGCCGGCCAGCACCAGCGACGGCCACGACACCAGACCGCGGCGGCGCCGGCCGGTGCGTTTGTCTCGTTGGATTTCGCGGGCGGCCATGACGCACATCAGGTCGATGCAGACCGCGACTGCCCACGAGCGCCAATCGCTCTGGCCGTGCTTGGCGGCCAGTTTGCTGATGTGGTCGAAGGAGCCCACGGCCGCGATCCCCGCGAGCACGACCACCGGCCCGGAATCGGCCAGCAGCGAGCGCAGACGACGCAACATCACAGGACTCCCAGCAGGTGAGAAGAAGGCGGGTTTTGACATGAGTCGGGTAGGGACCTGGCGTGATTGAGGGCTCACGCCAAGCCCGAGAAGCACTCGAAAGCGAGTGGGGTTAGACGGGGAGGTCTTCCAGGTCCGGTTCGGTGAACTCCTCCACCTCGGAGGGGTCGAGGTCACTGGTCGCGGCGGCGCCGCGGGTGAGCTGGGCCCAGGTGGGGGTCAGGTGGGCGTGCGCTGCGGCGGCGGCTTCGGCCTGTTCCTCGGTCACGTGCACGCTGCGCATGCGGTGCCAGCGGCCTTCGGAGCCGATCACGATGGCGGTTCCCGGCTTGTTCGGGGAGATCTGCCGGGCGGCGACCAGCGCGCCGGGGTCCATGTCGCCGAGCGCCATCTTGGCGGTTTCCTCGTCGTTGACCATGTGGCAGATCCGCCCGGTGAGCTGGGCACGCAGCGCGGTCACCCCCGAGCCGAGGTCGGAGCCAACTCGCTGCCCGCACACCACCAGGTAGATCCCGAAGGCGCGGCCGAGCTGGGCCACCCGCAGCAACCTGGTGGCGACCGCGGACACCTCGTCTTGTTCCTTCTTCTTGTCGGCCATGAGGAACAGTTCGGCGACCTCGTCCACCAGCACGACGATCGGGACCGGCCGCTCGGCCTCGGGCAGGCGGGGGTGCCAGATGTTCTTGACCCGGTGCCGGCGGCACAAGGCCATGCGGTCTTTGATGATGCCGACCAGGTCGGCCAGCAGTTCGGCGCACTCGGCCCGCTCGGTCGCCAGGGCGGACATGCGCGCCTCGTACGGGGTGAACTCCACCCCGCCCTTGAGGTCGAACCCGACCAGCGCGACCGGCTGCGGTGCCAGCCCGACGACGAGGTCGTTGGCGAGGTTGGATTTGCCGGACTGTGTCGCGCCGACGTTCAGCCAGTGCGGCACGGTGCGGAAGTCGACCACGAACGGCGCCCCGGTGTCGAGCAGCCCGACGCGGACCCGCAGCAGCCCATCCGACAGGACCGGGATCGTCACCGAGTCGAGGGGATCGACCAGCGTCGCGACCAGGGTGACTTTGCCGGGCTTCCAGCCGGCCAGCCGCACCGAGTGCACTTTCCAGGCGTGGGCGAGCTTGTCCAGCACCCGCGTATAGTCCTCCGGCGTCTGCCCATCATGCAGGCGGACCGTCACGCGGAAGCCCAGCGAGGTCGGGCGGATCAGCCCGAGCCGCGGAGCCCGCTCCACCTCCACCCGGCGAAGCTTGCGGCGCTGGCCCGTGAGCATCATGACCATCGGGTCAGCCCCCCAGGTAGGGGAAGCCGGGGAAGGTCCAGCGCAACCGCCGGCGACGCCGCGCCAGCCCGCACCCCGAGGCCACCGCCCGCCAAGTGCCGTAGACCATCAGCGCCTTCACCGGGAAACCCAGCACCAGCCAAAACGACACCCGGTGCAGCCGACGCCACACCAGCAGCGCCACCACCACAACCGCGGCGACCAGCGTCGCGCGGATCAGGAAGTCAGCCATACTGGAGTCCTCCTTTCCATCAGTTGATGAGCGGATCGGAGACCCCGGGACGGTCGAAGCCGCCAAGCACAGCCGTCCCGGGACCTACCTTCTGACCGTTCAGACCGCCGGCGCGGGAGCCGGGGCGGGGGCGGGCTCGTTGGCCGGGCGGATCGCCTCGCAGCGAAACCCCAGCCCTGAACGGCCGTTCATCTGCCAGTAGAAGGCCGACAGCCCCACCGGCCGCACCTGCACCCCCTCCGGGATGCGCGGGAAGTCGAGCGAGGGGAACGTGACGTTGATGACCGGGTTACGCCGGTCGTCGTTCGGCTTCGGCAGCAGCGGAATCACGTACAGGTCCCGCCCCTCCGCGTCCTTCTTCACCTCACCCGTCGCCCGATCCACGATCTTCGGCTCCGGCTCACCCGCGACCGTGAACGACAGGCCCGAGATGTCTACAGGAATGTTGCGCACTGTGCCTCCGTTGGACGTTGAATAGAGCTAGCTCTATTAGGCCCTACGGTAGCGGTCGTGCCAATAGAACCGGCTCTATTCGCTACAGGTGTCGTGTTGACGCAGGTAGCGCTAGCCTTATTACGCAAGATCGAGGAGGACCGCCGTGGGAATCGGTTACCGGGAGCTAGCTGCGCTTCTACGCTCCGCTATCGCACGGGGCGACTACCCCCCAGAGAGCACGCTCCCCAAACAAGACGAGATCGCCACCGAGCACGGCGTGAACATCAAGACCGTCCGCCAGGCGATCCAGCTCTTGGAGAGCGAAGGACTTGTAACCGCTATCCGGCGCCGTGGCACCGTCGTACGCAGCCGGCCGCCCATGAAGCGCCTCGGCATCGAGCGCTACGCCAAGAGCAAGTGGAAGTTCGGACTTGTTGCGTTTGCCGCCGACCGGGAAGCATCAGGACGGAGCTGGCAGCCAACCGACCAGACTCAGACCGTTCGGAAAGTTCAGGCAGACGCCGACGTTGCACAAGCCTTGGGCCTTTCCGAAGGCGCTCCCGTGTACGAGCGTGCGCGCCTGGTCAAGGACGGCACGACGCCGACGCACACGCTCACCAGCTACTACCGGCCCGAAGACGTCGAGGGCACGCCCATTGTCGATCCGACACCAGGCCCAGCCGGACGAGGAGGCGGCTTCGCCGTCCTAACCCTGCAAGGACTCGAACCCGACTCCATGACTGAAACCCTCTGCGCACGGATGCCCAGCCCCGAAGAAGCAGAGCAATTGCAGCTACCTACAGGCGAACCCGTCATGGTCCTCACCCGTACGACTAGCACCAGAGAAGGTCGGGTAGTCGAGTTCGCACGAGGAGTCCACGCCGCCTCACACTTCGAGTGGTCCTACTCCTTCAAGATCCCGGACTAGGCAACCGTCCTCGGGAGGACTCATGACCACTGCCATCCCCGACGATCTGCGGGCTGACGTCGAGACCCTGTGGGACTACCACGACATGCACCACGAACGAAGGCCCTGCGATGTGGGGATCGGACTGGGCAGCCACGACCTTGGCGTAGCCACGTTCACCGCCGAACTCTTTCGCGCCGAGATGTTCCCCCTCATCGTGTTCACCGGCGCCAATGCACCCACTACCATCGAGCGCTTTCCCCGAGGTGAAGCCGTCCATTATCGAGAGCAAGCCATCTCGCTCGGAGTGCCGGCCGAGGCGATCCTCATCGAGCCAGCGGCCACAAACACCGGTGAGAACATCGAACTCACTCGACGGCTTCTGACCGAGAACGGCATTCACCCGTCCTCCGTCATGTTGATCTCACGCCCCTACCAGCAGCGCCGGGCATACGCGACGTGCCGCAAGCTATGGCCTGAAGTGGACGTCATCTGCGCATCCAGGCCCCTCCCGCTTGACGAGTACGTGAAGGACATCGGCGACGCCGACCGAGTGATCAACATGATCGTTGGCGACACACAGCGGATCACCGAGTACGCGAAACGAGGCTTCGCCATTCCGCAGGACGTCTCACCAGATGTCGAGATCGCCTTCAAGCGGTTGGTCAAGGCCGGATATACGAGCAGGCTGGTCTAGCAACGCGGGCACCTGTTACAGGTTTCCCTACGTCTTCAAGCCGCCTTCGGCGGGACAGCCCGCACCAGCCTCAGGGAGGGAGAGGGGAGGGGGTGGGAGTCTCAAGAGGGTTCGCGATGGACGATTCAGAGATAGGCGGTGTCCAGAGGAGGGCACCGCCGGGAAGTGAGATCGACACTACGGGGAGCCGCGGAGGTGGGCGACGCTTGCCGGCCCCTGACAGCACCTGGTGAAGGGGCGCGGAGGGGAAAGAGGCACAACGCAGCCCCGAGAAGCCAGTCACGGCCCGCACTTCCAGAACTGCACGCGAACCACATAGCGATCCACTGGGCCGCGCGCCTCGCCTTCTCCGGCGGGCGTGCGGCCTCTTCGGGCCGACCCGCCGTCGAGGCAGGCGCGCACCGCGCCGGCAAGCGGCGCAGCGGTGTGATGGCGGCATAGACGCTAGTGCCGATGAAGAGCCCGCCCCGAGATGCGGTGAGAGTTGGGGAGATGCAGGAAGACCACGAGCAGGCAGCCCAACAAGCAGAGACAAGCCCGGAGACCAGGGGCGACGCTGGCGACAAATGGTGGGGAAGACGGAAGAAGTAGCAGGCGAAGGAGACAGTGGACCACCTTGGGGCTCCGCCCCAAACCCCGGGGCGCTCAGGCTCCGGGATGATCGACTCTGCGAGCAGGAAGCCCGTAGAGGGCTGAGGTGAGTGCCCTGATCGTCCCGCCCGCCATCGACCCGGGCAAGCCCAGCAGACCAGCTCCTACAGGTCAAGCCCGGCTGTGCACGCAGGACAACCAGCGAACGAGGAAGCTCACCGGGAGCATGTACACGCGAAGCCGAGCTTGACCCTCCGTCGCCGGCCCGCTGCCCCTGCGGGGCGGGTCGAAGGCAGACGGGAAGATCAGTAGGAACCGCTGAACTTGTCGCTCCGCTCCTACCCCGGTGGTCAGAACCTCGCCCCCATCTGCCGAGAAGGGCTGCTTGCCATAGTTCTGGAGTAGAGGACATTGCCGACTTGCCTGTAACAAGCCGTATCACTCCTCTAGGATGGGGCCTCTGGCTTTACCGTACCGCGGGCACTGTTCAGAGCTGCACATAGCTTTGCCGGACGGAGCATTAGTTTGAACTACGACCTTCAGCGACTTAGCCCCGGAGATTTCGAGGATTTGGCGCAGTCTCTGGCTATTAATTTTCTCGGTCCGCAGCTAGGTATATTTGGGAGCGGGCCCGATGGTGGTCGGGAAGCAACTTTTGATGGTCCAGTTCCTATCGAAACAGCCTGTGGCCAATGGAATGGCTATGGGGTGCTGCAGGTTAAAGCAAAGGAGGAGTTGACAACTCCTGCCGCGGACGCAGACTGGCTGATAACGGAACTGAAGAAGGAATTTCGACGCTGGAATAAGCCCACGAAATCTCGGATTCCCGAGTATTATATCATAATAACTAACATCAAGCTAAGTGCAGTCGAATTTGCTGGCGGCTTAGACAAAGTGGAACGCGCCTTGGAGTCGCTGGGAGAACCTCTCGGCCTGCGAGGGTATCAAGTTTGGCACTTCGAAAAAATCTGCCGCCTTCTGGACAACGCTGAAAGTGTGCGAAAAACTTATCGCGCTTGGATAACTCCTGGCGACATTCTGTCGAAATTACTCGACGAAATGGATGCACGCAAGGCTCACTTCTTAAGGACCATGGAATCCTTCCTTGCTCGGGAGTTCATGGAGGAACAGAACGTCAATTTGCGGGAATCTGGCTCTGTTGGAGATAATCCCACGTCTCTAGCAGACGTCATGATTGACCTCCCTTTGAAGTCCCGCAAAAAGGCGACGGTATTGAGGACCTTGATTGGTGCTGGTGACCGTTGCAGGCCAAGAGGCCGGGGTGAGGTAAACGAGAAACTCGGCCCAGCCTCATCGACGTTCGGACGATATGTTGTCGTTGGAGGACCTGGGCAAGGTAAGAGCACTGTCAGTCAGTGGCTTTGCCAGGTCTACAGAGCTGCTCTCTTACAGGACCGGCCGGAGCATTATAAGAATCTCCCGGAGCTACAGGGATACATCTCGCGGATGCAATCCCAGGTAGCTGCAGAAAATCTTCCATTCCCCTTGGCGAAGCGTTGGCCATTCCGCATCAATCTAACGCAATTTGCTGATGCAATTGCAGACAACACAGCCTGCTCTCTGCTTGACTTTCTGGCGGCTCGCATCACCAAGCGCATGAGAACGGAGATAAGTGTCTCTGACCTTCAGATGTGGTTAGAGGAATATCCATGGCTCATAGTCTTAGATGGCCTAGACGAGGTGCCGGCTAGTAGTAATAGGGCAATGGTACTTGCTTTCGTGCAAGAGTTTTGGCTCGATGTATCCGCGGTTGACGGCGACGTAATTTTTGTAGCGACAACAAGGCCGCAAGGTTATAGCCACGAATTCTCGCCTGAGTACTACACGCATCTTGAGCTCTCACCACTTGACCGTGCTAGAGCCAGTCACTATTTCACCAGGCTGATCACAGCTCGACTCACAGATACGGATCGTCGTGAGTTGGTCACACGAAGATTCGAGCGAGCCCTTGCTGAGCAGAATACTGCCCATTTGATGCGCTCTCCGCTACAGGTCACAATTATGAGTGTGCTACTGGAGAGAGTGGGTGAGCCCCCGCGAGAAAGATATTCGCTGTTCAAGGAGTACTATCGGGTAATTTACCAGCGTGAGCTGGAAAAGGGGACAATAGTTAGCTCCGCTCTTCGGGACTACCAGACCGAGGTGGACGCAATCCACCATTACTTCGGTTTACAGCTGCAGATGCGCGGGGAAGAGGGAGGCGGATCTGAAGCAGTCCTCTCCGAATCGGACTTCCGTGAGCTCGTCATGAAAAGGCTTTTAGCGGAAGAGCATGAACCGGAGGAAGCGCGGGAGCTGGCGGAAGTTCTTATTCAGGCAGCATTAGAACGCCTAGTCTTCATCGTCCCTAGCCGTGCGGATGGCTTTGGATTTGAAGTACGGTCCCTGCAGGAATTCATGGCCGCGGAGGCAATTGCAGATGGCAGGGACGACGAAATAGTAAGTCGTTTAATTAATATTGGGCCAAGTGATTATTGGCGTAATGTCGCCCTGTTCGTTGCAGGGAAGATTCTCGTTGACCGCCAAGCGCTGAGGCCGCGACTGTTGGAGGTCTTTTCTGAACTCAACACTGGGGCTACAGGCATTGGCCTACAGCGAACAGTTCACGCAGGATCAAATCTTGCTCTGGATGCGCTAGAGGATGGAGCTGCGAATAGACAGCCAGGAACCAAGAGGCTGCTCACAAATGCAGCCGTCGATGTGCTTACACTTCCCCCTAACGAGTTGCAGCGCAAGCTCGCCGCAGTCCATGAAAACCTTCATCTGGGTGTGGTGAACGCCAAGCTAAACGAGGTTCTCGGACAGCAATTCTGGGTCAGCAAACTTGGCGCCTGGAACTACTTGGCTGTATCTGCGGAACAGGGAGATAAGCATAGCCTTGAGCTACTCGAACGAGAGTATCGGCGCACCACAGGTGAATCTTCCCGCAGAGGTATGGCCGCGTTGGCCATGTACACCGGCAGCGAGGCGCTATTGGCCGTTGCGTCCTCGTATCTTGGAGAATGCTCGATAGAGGAGTTTCTGAAGCTCCTAAGTACCGGTTCGCTACGTTCTTCTCTCGACGAATCGCCTCAATATGTGATCATGTCGGACTTTCCGGTTCCTGGCTGGATACTTGAGGTGCTCACTGCCTCGGCATACTTTGTAGATAGAGATGATCTTTCATGTGCGATAAATAACTCGCTAGGCGACGCAACAGGCCTATCAATCCGGATCAATCCTTGTTTCCTTGATGATCCTACTCGGCCTGAGTCTGTGAATGAGGACTACCCCGAGAAATGGCTGCCAGCGAAGAACGCGGCTGCTTTCATTCGTGACCCTTCCGTGGAACGCCTTATTTCCGCGCTTGAATCCTTTGCTGCCTCGCCAGCTCCGTGGCAGCGCCTTCCCGGTCTATTCCCGTGGATACTGCTTGTGGGCCTAGAAGAGATGCGCCGCCGACCAGATCTTACGCCAACACAGGTTGCATCTAATCTTGGCGAGCCTTCTTTATGGCGAGAGTTGGAAAATCGGTGGAGCCTAGGGGTGCATGCTAATGATCTCTCTCGACCTGATCCGGCACTTACCCCATCACAATACGTGATAGAGCAGGGGAAGTTCCCGCTCGAAGCTCTCGTTGGTTATGCGTACACCAGTGGAGAGGAGTCGGGAATTAAAGAGGTTTACCAAGCGCTGAGCGAGAGCCAGCAGCAGACTGACGCACTTTCCTCCATTTGGCACTTTGCGGTTAGGTACTCGAAAGCTGCCCCCTCTGCCGAGCAACTTCGGCTTTCGATAGCGAGGGCATCGGAGAAATGGGCGCCGTCGCCGGACGGTGCTGTGGTGCCGTTGCTAGATATCCCAGAGGGTGTAACCCTCCTGCATGAGTTAGGGCTGAAATGTTCCCTGTATGGGGATCAGCGAGCTGGAGGAGGACTCGCTAACGAGGTCTTCGAACTGTGGATGGAACACCCGCATCTTCTTGGACTCCTGCGCCTAACTTTCTCACTGTTTGGCCCGGCTACCTCCTTAGCTCGCCCGAATAACAAGCTGCACGAGTGCGGGAGTGAGCAGAACCCGGAGATTCGTCTCATTGCTCTTCTTCTACAACTGATGAGTGGGGATGCATTGAGCGATAGGCTAGAAGAGGAGCTGACCGGTGAAATCGCAAATGGCCAGGGTGGGAATTCTGTCGCCTTACAGGCTTTTGCGCTGAAGCTGCCGCTACCTAGGACTATAGAAGAAGAGCGTACTTGGTTTCGCCTCTGTAGCAGCCAATCAGTTCCGTGGCAAGTGAGGTCTCTGCTCCTTAGCCGAGCGATGGAAGCTGTTTCTCAAGAGCGTGTGCGAGCAGCAGGTCTCAACCCTCTATTGTAGGGTAAGTTCCCGGGCTTGCCGTCGGGATCTACACCTCATGCGAAGAAGCCTCTTCGGCGAGGATTTTAGGCGTGTCGGTCCCTCCAGCGCTCCACTTCGTGTGGCGTCGCAGCGCCTCTAACTTTAGCTTGCGCCGTAAAACATGCCGGCTCTTACCCCTCGTCTTGATAGCGTGACAATTAGGGCATAAGGCGATCATTGCTTCAGGGTGATCCCGACCGCCCTTAGCAAGCTCGTCCACGTGATCCACTTCCAGGATAGGGTCACCCTTGTCGGTCAAGTCCTCCGGCTGTCCCGTGCACTCAGGATTCTCGCACCGGCCTTCAGCACGCAGAAGGACAGCAAGACGAGCTTGCGCTGAGCGGAAGTATCGATCTGATTGCTGCCGAGTCGAGCGTCCTCGGTTGTGACGTTCACGGGACGCGACCGAGTCGCAGAACTTCTGGTATCGATCGCGAGCGTCATCGGGGTTATCCGCGGCCGGCGCCTCAGTTCCCGCTGTATCGTCGTGGGTTTCACCATCGTCTTCAGCTAGGAGTTCCTGTACCTGGAGTGTCCAGGTGTCGCGGAACGGGGAGTTGACTGGCGCGAGAATCCAGGCAAATTCGCGACGCCACTTATGATCGGCGCCTTTGCCCCAGACGCGGCGGCGATCCACTACCACCGCCCACGTTTCAAAACGCCATGGTTCATCGTGAGGCTTATGCCAATACCTTACGGCGACTCGCTGTCGCTGGCATTCATAGAGAGTCGAGTTGCCACCCGTAAGCCTTTGGTCGCCAACCAACCCATCTCCGCGATACTCGATCAGGCCGGTACCGGGAATGCGCCGATCACTGTACGGCCCTTTTTCGTCCGAGAATAAACACGTCAAGCCGTCCTCAAGCGGCCCGATGCCTGCGAATCTTTGCCCGCCATGCGCCTCATATATAGCCGCACGATCATCGTATAAATCCGTGCCAGGAATTGGTGCGAGCGCTTCAACCTCATGGCCTGCTATGAGGTGAAGCAGTCCTAGGTCCGCAAGCAAGCCATCAGGAATGGGATTGAAGTAGCGAACTAGAAGGTTAGCGGCAGCCTGCGCTATCACCTCTGGCTTTGCGACGAGCAGGTCATAGGTGGCCTGCGGGAAGCCGGCGGCGGGGTTGACGGCGTCGAGAGACGCACGAGTCGGACGTCTACCGCCTGAGGTGAGGACCAGGCGTTCCGGGTCCTCGATCTCCCAGAGTCGATTGTTGGCGTGCAGGACCCAGAAGGGGTAGACGGCTGCGTCACCGTCTGCACCATTGCCATAGTTGGCTGCCAGCTTCTCAAAGGCGGGCCGTACTTCACGCCAGTAGACCAGTCGTGGGGCTCCAGAAGCAGCCCTACCCAGGAGCCAGAGCAGGAGCAACGGCCGATGAAGTGGGATGGAGTTGCCCTGACGCCGCGGGGTAAGACGCCCCACCTGCTTAATGAACTCGCGGGCTGTGATCGCTTGACTCGACACATCCACGAAGCTAGCGCCTCGCTACGACATTTCCCACAGCAAGATCCGGGCGGGGACCATCTGGGGACCACACGCTATGCATCGGGTCGAACAAACCGCATGCAACTGGACATCGATCGCGCGTGCCTGAAAGTCGTTGAGCTGCGAAAGCGCCTACTCCAACGTCCTGGGGGTCAAGAGGGCCGGCCCTCTCAAGCGAGGATAGGAAGGGCTCGGGCACGTAGCCGTGCGGTGGCTCGCAGATCGCTCAAGTATTCATGGAAGTGGTGGTGCCGGTTCTGGTCGAGGTTCAGCGGGAGGTCCAGTTGGGCGATCAGTTCTGACTCGGCGAGCCAGGGCTCGGGATGTTCGAGCCAACAGACGCGCGCGTATTCAGTCATCCATGCTGTCAGCTCTCGCTCCCCGGTTTGACCAAAGGTCAGGCGTTTCCCGCTGCCTACACGGCGGAGCTCGAGCCCAAGTAGGCAGCCCAGGGTAAGCCGCAAGGTGGAACCTTCGGCGTTTCCACGGTAGTGGTAGCGGATCCTGGTGCGCAGGTTCTGCTTGCTTGCTCGGTTTGCCATTCGACGTGGAGCGATGCCGACATAGAGAAGACGGCCGGCGGGCAACTGCGGGTCAGGTGACCGGTCGAAGTGCCACCCATAGACCCCAGGAGCGGCAGGAATGGGGCTAGGCCGGCTCAGCAACTCGTTTGCACGCCACAACTTGTCGGGCTCAAGAAGCTCAGCAGCGCCCATCGCATCTCCTACCTAGTCACTGGTGGGGAGACTAGAACACCATGACGGACCGACCCACGGCCACCGAAGTAACTCGGAGGCGTCGCCTCCCGACCGTCCGGTCACGAGAACCAGAGCACAGTCAGGCGGCAGGCGAAATGTTCGGCCGGATCCCTCGGGGTGAGGCGGTCTCGTTCGGGCGAGACCGCCTCACTCGTGGGGCTCGAGTCAGGTAAGGGTGGGTGACTAACTGGGTGCGACCGCTACGAATGACCGCGGACTTTCTCGAACGGCGGTGAACAGATCGTGGCAGCTCAGATGAATGCCTGATCAGCATGCTTACGCAATCGGACCTACCGCCCCTGACAGGTCCTGGCAGCACAGCGAAGCCGAGTATCTATTGCTGACCGTATCCTGCCGAGTCGTTGTAGATGGTGGCTATGGGTCCTGATAGTAGATCTAAGCTTGGAGGGTTGATCCCCAGAGCCTTTTGTCGCCTATCGCTGCGTTGCAGCCTATTGGCGACCACTTCTATATGCTTGTGATCATAAGTCGAGCGCACGCCCGAAATGGACATTCCTGCGGCTTTGGCTAATGCTTGTAGACGATAAGGTTCGGGCCTGACGAACTCGCGCGCATACGCGAGTATGGCTCGAGTTTCCTCTACTGCTTGTCGTCGCTGTTGCTCTAGTTCTTGCAACCTGGCAAGCACCGGGTCTCCGTCCTGCTCTAACTGGATTGACCGGAAACGCGCCTCTAAGTCATCTCTTGCCTGTTTTGTCTGTTGAAGTCGGAATTGATACTCCTTCCAATCTTCCTCATCTGATTGTGGTGGGTTGGGTCGCAAAATGTAGGCGAGATCCCTTGCGATGTCCGTCATTATTTGCTCCTAGAGGCGCTTTTTGCGGCGACAGCACTGCTGTGCGTCTGTTGCAACACCATAGCCTGGACAAACTTCGGCAGGGGTGTCGATGTAGAAAACTCTTCTACCTAGGTATAAGAAGCGGATCACCCGAAGATCGGGTTCATGTGCAGGCTTCTGGCAATATGATTGGCGAACAAGGCCAAAGGGTCGCCACAAAAACGAGCGGCCCACTGGGGTGCATCCAGTAGGCCGCTCTCGCGATCGATATCCACAGCAGGGAAAGGACCGCACAATGACTGTACCGGCTTCAGACTCCAAAGCCAAAGATCGCCGGCCACCCCTCGACCCTATGCGCGACAGTCGGAACCCTCTCGGTGCGGCTGTCGTCGTGGCCGCGCTTGCCTACGGGCTTGCGCGCGCTGGTATGGCGGCGGAAGAGATCGTCCAGGTGCTCAGCCAAGTCACCGCTCTCGTAGCCCTCTACGTCGTTCATGGTGCTCGCAAGAGCCAGTGACGCTGATCGTCGGTGAGCTTCCGATGTCGAGGAGCGCTGGCTCCTAGTGGCAACCGCGACGGACTCCGGCGAACACGGAGGACAGCGGATATCGAACCTGGAACAACACCCGATTCGATCACTGCGCAGCCGGGTTAGTTAACTTCGCATCGAAGGAGTCAGGGCTCACAAGGCAGTGTTGCTATACAGCAGCCGGTACAGCAACACTGCCTCACACGAACAGACCCCAGCGGCCTGCATCTACTGCCCGAGGAGGGCAGCGAGCCCTCAAGGAGGGGGCTGCCCTTCCCTTGTAAACAGAAGGTCTGGGGTTCGATTCCCCAAGGCGGCTCTCGTACGACAGGCCCCTGATCAACGCTCTCGCGGTCAGGGGCCTTGTGCTTGTCTGGACAATCTTGGAATCTTGCTGACACCCCTGCTGACAGGAGACCAGATGACCTTGGAAGAGCACCCGGGCACGTGGACATACGACCCCGAAGCCGGAGCGGCCTACGTTTACCTGCACGGCCGGATTCCACCCGGCGGTGTCGCTGAGACGGTGACCGTAGACAGGCCGATGGTGAATCTGGACCTGGACGAGAACGGCAGGGTGATCGGTATCGAGATCCTCGCCACGTGGCCAGGCGAACGGGCCAACAAAGAAGGCGCTCCCGGGTAGGGCCCGGAGCGCGATCGCCGGATCGAGTGACCGAGCCGGGCCGCGACGACGTGAACCGGGACGCCGGCTACGGAAGCCGCCGTCACGGACGAGTGAGCCAGGCCTGAGAAGCCGGTAACGCGGGACCATGCCCCACGCATGCCCGGGAGGCGCATCGGTGAGCGGTTACCCCAGCTCAGAGGGTGCACCGGGGCGGCGTGACGGGCCCCTTAAAAGGACTTCCTCGCCCAAACCCTGTCGCCCGGCCAGGCCGGTCAGGAGTAAGCGGCGACCATGCCGATCACGATCAGTACCAGGGACAGGGCGGTGACCGCCGATCCCGCGATTACGGCGGTCTTGCGCCCCCGCCTGGCTCTGAAGACGTACAGCACGACGTAGGGCAGGAAGGCTAGCGCGCCGAGGCCGGTGGCAGGGAGCGTCATGGCCCGCAGGACGCCCTTCGTGCCGGACGGTAGCGCCTGATCCCCCTCAGGGGTGAGCTGGGCCCGCGCCACGTCCCCCACCTCTGAGTCGGGCGATGCGGCCACCATGACCGCGTCTCCACCGCCGTCGGGGACGAATCTGCCCCTGCAGTCATACCGTCCCTGGCCGAGGGAGACGCAGGAGATGACGGTGAGGGTGCCAGAAGTGCCGATCTTCCCGGTCGCGAGCCGGAAATCCGGCACCGCGGTCACGAACGGCAGCACGCCGAGCGCGAGCCAGCAGATCAGGAGGATGCCCATACCGATCTTTCCCGGCATGCGGCGACCCGGGGTCACGGTCGTGGTGAGCGCCTCAACAGCGTCGGTCAGGTCCATTAGGCCAGCATGGTTTCGCGGACTTGGGGCTGACCTGTAACAGGCTTGCCAGGCCGAGACGACCTGACCGTCCAACCCGCCGCACCGAAGGGGTCACGGGAAGGATCTCGCTAACACGAGTGCTAACAACGGCCGTGGACGATCGTGGAAGCCCGATGGACTCGGCAACAGCCAGAGGCACCCGTGACCAAGGCCCCAGTGGCAGTGGTGGACACCTCTGGACATCCCCGATTCTCCTTGTAAACAGTCTCGTTGTCAGGGGCCTTGTGCTTCCGCGGATCATCGGGCGTGCCCGAGGACTTCGGAGTCCACGTGCAACGGGGTCCACTGGGCGGGCATGATCGAGGCGCCGAAGTGGCGGGCCGCCGGCCCCCAGGTTGTCACCGCTGCCACTGCGCCGATCGGCTACGCGTGGAGCTGGAGCGGTATGGCGTGTCCGATCAGCACACAACCGGAAAACCACTAAGCCGGCGTGCGAGACGCTACGGGTGAAGTCACGGACTCACCGCGGTCAGGGTGATCGGCGTGGTAGAGGGCCTGAGCCAGCAAACGGCGAACGTGTTCGTCGGCAGCGGTGTAGTAGACGAAGGTGCCTTCACGCCGCCCCTTGACCAATCCGGCGAGGCGAAGCCTGGCCAGGTGCTGGCTTACTGCTGTGGGGGCGGTTCGCGGCCGGTGGCATCTGCCAACTCGCCGGAGCGCCATCATGGCTGTGGTGGAGCCTCTACCTGGCCTGCTATGCCGCAGGAGGGTGGGAGCCCGGTCTTTGCAGGGCTCAAGGCGCTACGTGACAGGACACTGGATGTCGATCTGCTCATGGTGGCGGCGGCGATCGGCGCCGCGGCGATCGGGCAGGTCTTCGACGGCGCCCTGTTGATCGTCATCTTCGCCACCTCCCGCGCGCTGGAAGCGGTGGCCACCAAGCGCACCTCAGACTCGGTCCGAGGGTTGCTCGACCTGACATCGGACCGGGCGACGCGCGTGACCGATTCCGGTGACGAACACGTCGTTGAGGCCGTCGCACTGGTCGTTGGCGACATCATTGCGGTGCGGCCTGGAGAGCGGATCAGCGCTGGTAGCGAGGTGGTCGTCGGCACCAGCGACGTCGACCAGGCGTCCATCACCGGGGAGAGCCTGCCCGTCGACAAGCAGCCAGGCGATGAGGTCTTCGCGGGAACTCTGAACGGCGCCGGCGTTTTGCGTGTACGGGTGACCCGCCCAGCAAGCGAGACGGTACACAGTGCCGTACTGATGCACCTGGACGGTCAGCCGGTCGCCGTCTTGGCTCTGGCTGACCGTGTTCGACCCGGCGCCGCAGATGTGATCGCTCGTCTGAACACCATGACCGATTCCCCGCCGGTCCTGTTGACCGGTGACACCACCTGTCCTTACCGCTCGGCGTGGCCGGCCACGAAGGTTCCACAGTGATCGTCGGCCTCAACGGACTGCGACTACTGCGCAACGCGGCCTGGCGACATATACCCGCCGCCAATTTCGACCCAAGGTGAAGCCCCATGACCACACCCGGCGTGAGCCACACCTTCCCTGCCGAAATCTACCTATCAGGGCTGGGCTTCATCCTGCGCGAATGGCACGACCACGAGGTGCAAGCGACCATATTGCCGCTGCCCGTGCTCATCTTGACCAGGCGCGCCAGCAGTGCGGGCAGCGAGCGGGCCATGCGCCGGGGCCGCCGCGCTGACCCCCGACCTGCTCACGCGGGTCTGACTCGGCCCGCCCGCGCCCGCCATACGGGGTAGGCGACAACCGTCAGCAGCGGCAGGAGGGGCAGCGGGTGCCCGAGGACGTGCGCCCCGAGCAGGTAGTCGGCGACGGGGACGGCCAGGGCGAACGCGAACATCGAAGCGCTCCCGGAGGGCGTGGACGGCTGTCCGGTGCGCGTCCAGGGCGTGCGCTTCCAGGGCTTGGCGATCGACAGCCAGGCCTGGAAGGCGATCGCGCTCGCCATGAGCAGGGAGCCCGCCACCTGCACGCCCGGCGAGCCCCCGTGCCCCTCGGCGAGAGCGGCGAGGCGGGGGCTGAGCAGGAAGATGCCGAGGTACAGCTGAGAGAGCGTGATGACGAACTTCGCCAGCACCCACCAGTGACGGAAGTAGCCCCAGGCGGTGAGGCCGCAGAGCATGAGGCCGGTGAACGCAGAGGAGTTGGCCATGTAGAGGAGGACCTGGCCATCCAGCACCTCTGCGAGGGAGTAGGCGCTCGACCGCAGCGTCGGAGTGCCCGCCGTCGCTCCGGACAGGACGAGCACCGACAGTGCCAGCGCCTGGCTCATCCAGCCGAGGGACGTCACGACATGCAGCCATACCAGCAGGTCGCGAAGGCCTCGCGGACGCCTTTTCGCCATACTCCCTCCCATATGTAGGCTGTCTACATGTAGACAGCCTACACGTGAGCTCGGCACTACGGCCTCCTTCGCGTAGGTGGTTGGAAAGCCTCGCCCGAGCTTCGACATGGGATCTACAAGCAGTGCTCGAAAGCCCATGGCTCGCAAATCTGCGCCAATCGTCGTCGCCGGTCTCCATAAAACCGATGTCACCGGCATCCATGAGGTGTGGTGCGACATCCCCGTAACCCTCGCTCGCCGGCGATACGAGAAACGATCCGCTGACCGGCACCCCAATGACCGACAGGCGATCTGAGCTAGCGTGCCCAGGTGATCACATATGACGACCTCGTGCTCAACCGGCATGGCGGCCTGAACGCCGCAGAAGTGGCTCGCGTTCTCCGGCGCCGTCCCCTGGCGTATCCCCGACTTCGACCACAGGCGTTATGAACAGGCACTACGGGATCTCCACCAACGAATCTCCACGGAGGGCGGCCTTCTCACTCACGACCATCGCTTTCTCGTCGAGGCTCAGGCACCCGCGTAGAATCGCCGCAGATCACGGGGAAGGGGCATGTTATGCCTCGTTGGGAGCCGTTTTCGGGGCGGACCTGCGCGAAGCGATCAACCCTATGACCATGACCAGCCCGTACACGAGGAACGGCCAGCCGTACGGCCGACGGGGCGCCCACTCGTCAAAGGTGATCAGCACGCCGGTCAAGGTGACGACCGCCGTCAGCGCCCAGCCAACGACCTGGCCCGCCGAACGGGTACGCCGCCGCCTCAGCAGGAGCATCAGGACGATGGCCGTGACGATCCCCGGCCAGGCCATCAGGACGTAATCCCAGGCGTAGTTGTAGTTCCAGCCGTAGGTGGGGTCATCGTGTCGCTGGCCGACGATTGCGTCTTTCAGCACCCCGTACAGAGAAGTCCCGACAAGGGAGAGCGGAAAGGCCATCAGGACCATGGTCAGCACTCCGTACATGGCATCGCCGAGATAACCCTCTTCGGTCATCCATGTAAGGGTGAGCACGGCCGCCGCGTACGCGCATGCGGTCAACGCCGCCGGTAGGCCTAAGACGCCTTTTGAATCGGTCACTTCGCCATTGTGACCCTGCGCCGCGGGATACCGGGGCGAATATGCCGATCACGGGATTGGCGAATCACGGTAACGCCGTCGTGCGGGAGTCGTGAAAGTCTCTGGCCTCGATCCCGCCTCCGCCGACGGTCGGCCACCGAGCGGACCGGCGTCACCTCACGGTTGAGGCCGCAGCAGGGCGACCGTTCTGGTCCCGATTTTGAAGGACGCGCACGTACGCAGGCGGTCGGCGCGAGGTGCCTTGCGTCCGCGGACCGCCACCGCGATCACCGACTTTTCGTCGAGCACCGAGCCTAGGGTGTTGAGCATGCCTACGGTCCCGTCGGCGCCGTTGGGTCCGTGCCAGGACGTCTGCTCGCCATAGGGCACGTCCGTGATCACCACGTCCGGCCGGTGTCCGCCGAGGACATGGCGGAGCCGGTCGGCGACGAACGCGTCAGCCTGATACACGGCGTGGGGCAGGTCACCGCCGTCGGCGCTCAGCCCGGTTGCGATCCGGTGTGCCGCCTCGGCCGCCGCCGTGTAGGAAGCGCGGCCCCAGCGCTCGGCCTGCTCGGTGAGATGGGCGGCACGAGCCGCCAGACCGGCTCGTGTCAGCAGGCCCAGATTCCGTTCCGCGATCCCGACGGCGGCCGGATCGATGTCCGAGGCCAGCACGGCCGAGATCCGGGTCCGATGCAGCAGCCCGATCACGGTCAACAGGTAGCCGCTGCCGCAGCACGGATCCCACACTGTGGCGCGTCCACCGCCCCGCAGCTCCATCGCGCGCTGGAACATCTCGCTCGCCAGACGGACCGGGAAGGCGGGGAATCCCGGAGCAGAATGCAGCACCGCGCCGCCGGCCAGATCGGCATAGTCGTCCCGGATGGTCGTGTGCCGGTAGGTCACGACGCGGGGCCGTTCTCGTGAGGCCTCACCAGCCGGCCGTCCGTCCCACCGGCTGCGTCCACCGACGGATCGTCCGGCGACAACCCGATCCGCTGCCACAGCAGTTCCCGGGCTGCGTCGCCGACCTGGTGCGGGACCACCGCCTCGCCCTTGGCGAACCCGTCTGCGACGAACCGGTCGACATCGAGGATTGCCACGTTTTGGGACGATATCAGCGCCGTCTACCGGTTTTTCGGAGCTCCTCGCGCGGCGTACCCCAGGACTCAGCGGGGCTCAGCGGTCGTGGCGACGCCGGATCCTGCCGCTCACTCCACCGAACAGCGCGAGGCCCTTGACCACGACCACGGGCGCCGACGGGTCGACGTCCGGGCTGTTGTGCACGTCGAAGCCGCCGAAGACGCCGACGCCCTGGCAACGCACCTCGACCCCCTCCGGCACGATGATCTCGGCCCCGCCGAAGATCGCATTGACCGTGATCTCGACCTCTTTCGCCTCGAACTCGGCCTCGGTCAGGTCGAACCGTACGCCGCCGAAGACGGCCAGCGCCTTGGTCTGCCGTCGTACCCGCCAGCGGCCCTTACGGTCGCTGCCGCCGAAGATGGCGATGATGTTGTCGGGCTCGGCGCTCGCGCTCGACGCGTACGAGACCGGGCTCGCGCCCGGCGTGTAGGACACCGAACTCGCGGCCGGACGGTGCCGCTCGACCTGGAGGTCGTGGGTGAGGACCTCGAGCTCCCCGACGGTCTTGGCCTGGTAGAGGCTGTCCAGGCGTTCGGAGTACTCCTCGTGGCTCAGCTGACCCGTGCTCAGGGCTTCCCCGAGCAGGGCGGCGACCTGGTCCCTGTTGCTGTCCGAGGCACGCAGGTGAGACGTCGGGGAGTCCCGACGCTGGGGGGGATTTTCCATGCTGGTCACGATAGTTCTCAATCGACCCGACAGGGAGTTCGTCCCGCCTCGAAATGTTCCTGTAGCCGGCCGTCGAGGAACCGGGTGATGCCGCGAACCCGGTCGCCGCTCAGCGTGAGCACGATGACCCCGGTGGGTTCGCCGTCGAGCGAGCAGGTGAACGCCGGTTGCCCGTTGGCGCGGGTGGGACCCAGCTCCAGGCGCCGGCCGGCCCGCCACTCGGCGCTCGCCCGCAGGAACGAGGCGATCGCCACCACACCGTGGTATTCGTGCGGCGCGGGCGGCATGGACAGCCACGCATCTTGCAGCCACCGTACGTCGCCGTGGCGGCTCGGCTCCGGCGGCTGGAACGGCGGGCTGGGCGCGGGCGGCATTCGCCTGCCACGATCGCGCAGGGCGTTGAGGCACCGGTTGGTGGCGATGCGGTAGAGCCACGTCCGCGACGACGCGCGGCCCTCGAAGCCGTCCAGGCCACGCCAGGCCGCCAGCAACGTCTCCTGCAGCACGTCTTCCGCGTCGGTCAGCGAACCCAGAAGGCGGGATCGCCCTCGCCTACCACCGCGCGTGGACCGGCGGGGACCTCGACCTCGCGACCGGCTACATCGCCGACGACGTCGTGCTCGACGCCCCGGCGGGACGGCTCGCCGGGATCCAGGCGTACCGGAACTTCCTGGCGCCCTTCGCCGAACGGTTCCTCGTCAGGGCGGAGATGATCGCGGCGTTCGGGGACGACGACAGGGCCCTGATGATGTACGACGCGGAGACGATCCCGGCGAAGAGCGCGCCCGCGGCCGAGTGCGTCACGGTCCGCGACGGCAAGATCGTCTACAACCGGTTCGTCTTCGACCGCACGCCGTTCGACGAGTTCCGCCGCCGGCAGGCGCAGGCCGGCGCGCCTCAGGGCCAGTACCAAGGCAGGTGATTCCGCCGATTACCCGGCCGGGCAGAGCGGGCGACACTGTGCCTCCCCGACATTCGTCTCACGGAGGTAACCCGTGCGCGTACCCGTCCGGTCCCCCTGGCGGCGGATCACCGCCGCGGCGCTGGGGGCGGCGCTCGCCGCCGCCCTCCTCGGCGCCCCGCCGGCCGCCCAGGCCGCGGCAGCGAGCCCTGCCATCAGTGTCCCGGCCCCCGGCGACCACGGCTTCCCGTTCCTCGCCGCGGCGGAGAACCTCGGCTCGTTCGGCTTCACGGAGAGCGAGTACTTCATCGAGGGCACCGCCACCTCCTACGCCAAGTCCGGCATCTGGACCTCGGACGGCCGGTGGAACGTCCGGGCGTCCGGCCGCGCCGCATACAAGACCCGGCTCCTGGTCCGCCGGCCTGCCGACCCGGCGAGGTTCAACGGCACGGTCGTGGTCGAGTGGCTCAACGTCAGCGGCCAGATCGATCTGTCCCCGGACTACTGGTTCGAACGCGACGAACTGCTGCGCAAGGGCTACGCGTGGGTCGGCGTCTCGGCGCAGGAGGTCGGCGTCAACGGCGGCCTCGGCGAGATCCGCGGGCTCAAGGGCTGGGACCCGGCGCGGTACGGCAGCCTCGTCCACCCCGGCGACGCCTACGCGTACGACATCTTCTCCCAGGCAGGGCAGGCGCTGCGCACCCCGAACGGGCCGGACCCGCTCGGCGGCCTGCATGTCACGACGCTGCTCGCCGACGGCGAGTCGCAGTCGGCCGGCTTCATGACGACGTACGTCAACGCCGTCCAGCCTGTGTCGAAGGTGTACGACGGCTTCATGATCCACAGCAACGGTGCTGTCGGCTCACCGATCAGCGGCAACCTGCTCGACGTGTTGACGATGCCGAACCCGAGCAGGATTCGTACGGATCTGCCGGTGCCGACGTTCGTCGTGCTCACCGAGACCGACGTCCCGACGGCGTTCGTGGCCCGGCAGCCGGACACCGACCGGGTGGTGCACTGGGAACTGGCCGGTACGGCGCACGGCGACCAGTGGGCGTACGACCTCGGTGACCCGACGGTGCAGAAGTCGGCGGGCTCCGCCGCGCCGCAGGCGGACTGCGCGGCCGGGTCGGCGCCGTTCAACGACGGGCCCGGCCACTACTCCATGAACGCCGCGCTGCGTCATCTGGCCGCCTGGGCGAGGGGTGGGCCCCGGCCGCCGAGCGGGGCGGCGCTTCACCCCGAGCTGCGCGACCCGGGCACGGGCCTGGCCGTGGGCGGCATCCGGCTCCCCGACGTGGCGGTGCCGACCCGCACGCTCACCGGGGAGCGGGACACCAGCGGCAGCGGCATCTTCTGCGGCCTGTACGGGGCCCGCGACCCGTGGAACGGTGACGCCGACCCGTGGGACCGGCACAACGCGGGCGACCCGTCCGACCCGTCCCTGCCGCGTACGGCCGAGCCGGCGCTCAGCCGGCTCTACCCGACGCACGGCGACTACGTGAGCAAGGTGCGGGTGGCCGCGCAGGCGTCGGTGAACGCCGGATATCTCCTCCCGGAGGACGCGACCACGATCGTCACCGCGGCGGAGAACTCCGGCATCGGCGGCTGAACGCGGCCACCGGGCGAGGGTCCCCACGGCCGCGAAGGCACCTTCCCGCGCCCGGGAAGGTGCCTTTCGCCGGCCGGATGCCTGCTTCCGCCGGGCGGTCCTTACGCCGCGGCGGTGGCAGTCCAGAGACCGTCGATCGCCTGCTCCGCCGCGGCGAGGCTCTTGTCGGCCAGCGGAATCAGCTCGGTCATCGACGGTGTGACATAGGCGAGGGTGAGCTCTGCCGTGATGAAGCGCGGCTGCAGGCCCGTCATGGACAGGCCATGGGGAAGCCACGGCTCCGCGTGGTCCCATCCCTCGCGGGGCGTCCCCGTCCCGTAACCGCCGCCGCGACTCGCGAGGACCAGGAAGTCACGCCCGCCCAGCAGGCCCTCGCCCGTCGCGGGGTCGTACGACAGCCCGGGGGCGATGATGTGGTCGACCCAGGACTTGACGGCGCTGGGCGCCCCGTAGTTGTAGAGCGGGAGCCCGAGGACGATCGTGTCGGCCTCCCTCACCTCGCCGACCAGCTGTTCCGTCAACGCCCACGAGGCCGCCTGGGCCGGGGTGTGCTGCTCCCGCGGGACCATCCGGGCCAGGCCGTTCTCCTGGTCGAGATGCGGGAGCGGGGCGCTGCCCAGGTCGCGATAGGCGACGGTGCCCCCGGGATGCGCGGCGCGCCAGGCGGCGACGGCCCGTGCGGTGAGCTTGCGGCTGACGGAACGCTCGCCCTGGATGCTCGCGTCGATGTGCAGCAGGTGAGGCATCTCTTAACCCTCCACAGATGATTGATGCTGCACAAATGATTAGTCCTACGCCTGTCGCAGGTCAAGTCGGTTAGAGTTGGACCATGACGTCCCTGCCCGTCGTCAACCAGCCGGTGCACCGGTGTGGCGCGCTGCTCGAACACCTCGCGCGCCGGCTGCGTCTTCGTTCCGAGTCGGTGCTCGCGCCGCTCGGCCTGCGTCCCCGCCACCTCGTCGCCCTCACGGTGCTGCGGGACCGCGGCGGCAGCACCCAGCAGGCGCTCGCGAGCACGCTGGAGATGGACGGGACGAATGTCGTCGGGCTGCTCAACGACCTGGAAGCCGAGAAGCTGATCGAGCGGCGGCGGTCGCCGGAGGATCGCCGCAGGCACGTCGTCGAGCTCACCGAAGCGGGCGCGAAGCGGCTCGCCAAGGCCGAGTTCGCGCTGGCGGCGGTCGAGGACGAGGTGCTCGGCGCGCTCGACCACGACCAGCGGGAGACCCTCTACAGCCTGCTCCAGCAGGTGGCCACCGGCGGCGCCGAGGCGGCCTGTGTGGAGGTGGACGTCTGCGACGAAGCCCCGCCCTGCTGAGAGTGGGGCTGCCGGCTTCTTCCAGCAAAAGATCGCAAAATCTGGAAGTACGTACTAATCTACGTTCTTACTATGAAGGACGTAGATACCTATGAGCATGATCCTGACGGCTTCCTTTACGACCCCCGAGCCAGGGCGGCGATGGCATGGTTCGCCGGTGAAGACGGCGAAGACGGTGAAGACGGCGATCTGTGCGCGTTCGAGGCGAGCGCGGCCGTCCGCACCGCCTGTCACGCCGTCGAGCGCCTGCGCAGCCACGGCTCCGAGGGCAGAGGCGTCAGCGCGGGCGCTCTCGACCTGCTGATCCGGCTCGCCGGGAGCGGGCAGGGGATCAGCATCGGCGAGCTCGCCCGGGCCGCCGGGGTCAGCTCCCGCAACGTCACCGGCCTGGTGGACACCCTCGAACGCGACGGGCTGGTCCGTCGGGTCCCCGACCCGAATGACCGGCGCTCGGTCCTCGCCGAGATCACCCCGGCCGGTCGGGCGTGGATCGAGGACTTCCGCAAGCCGTCGAGGCTCGCCATGAAGGCGCTGTTCCAGGGGTTCGCGCCCGAAGAACTGGTCGTCCTGCGCGACCTGTGCCTGCGCCTGGCCGCCAACCAGCAGCGCCTCGCCGCCCACCTTCGTCAGATCGGATCCCAGCCGTGAACGTGGCCACTCAGGAACAGACGCGCCGCGCCGTACGCGGTTATCACGAGGCCCGCTTCCGCGGGGACGCGACCGCCGCCGCGGCGCATCTGGGGGAGCCCTTCCGGTTCCAGAGCCCGTTCTTCAGCTCCGACGACCGGGCCGGGCATCTGGCGACGTTGCCCGGATTCGTGTCGATCGTGACCGGGGTGGACCTCATCAGCGAGCTGTACGGTGAGGCCGAGGCGACGCTCGTGTACGACGTGCACACCGCGACGCCGGCCGGCACGCAGCGCACCGCCGAGCACTTCCGCCTGGACGGCGGCAAGATCGTCTCGATCATGCTGGTGTTCGACGCCTCGCCCTGGCAGCCGATGAGAGCCGAGATCGAGCCGTGACCACCAGGTCGCCTGCCCGCGTGAACCCGCGGGGCCCCGGGCACAAGGGCCCCGCGGGAGTACGGGTCAGCCGTTGACCTCCAGAGCCACGCGTACGGCCGACTCCAGCGCGCCCTCGATCCATGAGTGCTTGAGCGAGGTGTGCTCGCCGGCGAAGTGCAGCGGGCCCTCGGGGACGGCGATGGCGGGGTGGATCTCGGTCATCTGGCCGGGTGTGAAGACCGCGGCCTCGCCGAAGGCGTAGCGGTTGCGCATCCAGCTCTGGGTCTGGCCGCGGCCCGTGTAGAACTCCGTGATGCGGTCTCCGTGCACCTCCTGGAGCCCGCGCAGCGCGTAGCCGTACCGTTCCTCGTCGTCCATCGAGTCCCAGCGGGTCGCGTCGTCGGCCCACGAGTAGCTGGCCAGCACCACGCCGCCGTCGCTGCCCGGCACCGGGTGCGAGGGGAAGTAGATGAACCGGTTGGCGTTGTCGCAGACCGACCCGCCGCCCGTCACGTGCGTCACCGGCCCGGGACGGTAGCGGCCGCCGAGTTCACGCTTCCAGTCCTCCTCGGTGAACTCCCACCAGCGCTTGCGGAACTCGAGCAGCACCTTGGTGGCGGAGTCGTAGTGCAATTCCATGATCGAGCGGCGTTTGCGGTAGGACAGGGCCGGTGCGATCTCGACGTGGCGCAGCGCGGAGAACGGGACCGTGATGATCGCCACGTCGCCCTCGAACGTCTCCCGCGGCGTCTGCCGGGTGAACTCCGACTCCGTGCTGCCCGCCTCGCTGACCGTCGATATGCGCACGCCCCGGCCGGACGTCTCGATCCGTACGGCCCTGCGGTCCATGCGGATCTCGTCGCGCAGACCCGGCTCCAGCGCGTACGGCAGTTCCCTGCTGCCGCCGGCCATCTCCCAGTAGGTCACGGCCGGGTTGACGAGGCTGCGGGTGAGGAACGTGTGCATGAACGACAGCGGCAGCCGGGAGGTGAGGTTCTCCAGCGTGCCGATGGCGTCGATCGCCTCGTCGCCGAGCTTCGCGTGCTCCTTGAGGTAGGCGTACATCGAGTAGCCGTCGAAGTCGTACAGCAGCCGGGCCCAGCCCTCGATCTGCTCGGGCAGCGGCTTGTCGACCCGCTTGTCGCCCCTGCGTACGGAGAAGTAGTCCCTCGCCGGGTCCAGGGCGGTGTCGAGGATCTCGGCCGCGGTCCGGTCGTCCCTGAGGCCGAACGACGCGTTGATCTTCCGGGGATCCTTGGCGTACTCGTCGCGCCGCTGGGTGATGCCGTTGACGTGGATGAACGTGTGGTTCATGCGCGGGGGCGCCGTGAAGGCGCCCTTGGGCGGGCCGGAACGCCACACCTGTCCCGAGTATGAGGTGTAGACGACCGGCGGCACCGGACCGCGGGGCACGGCGCCGGGCGACACGTCGACGTTGTAGAAGGGCCGGCGCGTGATCCCCAGCTTGTCGATGAGCGCCAGCGTCAGCGGGTGGAAGTCCGGGATGCGCATGGCCCCCGCCTCGGCGTACTGCCGCCGGTCCTGGAACCCAGCCCGGAACGTCTTGATCCGGCCTCCGATCCGGTTGCCGTTGGCCTCGATGACGGTGACGTGGTGCCCGGCCCGCTTCAGCAGCGTCGCGGCCACCAGGCCGGAGATGCCGGCCCCCACGACCAGGACCTTCTTGGGCCTACGGGTCCTGGGCAGACCCTTGTCGATGAGCACCTGCAGGTATCGGTGCTTGAGGTCGTTGCCGTCCGTGTCGACGAGCAGGTGGTCGCGCGCCACCCGAAGGCAGGTCTGCCAGCGCTCTCCCGCGTACGGCGCGCGCGCCGCCGAGGCGGGGGCCGTGCCCAGGGACGGACTCATGACCGATCCCACCGCGCCCAGCCCGGCCAGCTTGGCGAATCCCCGACGGTCGATTGAGACCACGAACTCCTCCTCCGCGAGTCGGTTACGGAGAGTGAGTTTCGGGGTCGTGGTCATACGACGGCGCGCGACGCGCCGGGGGTGTGCAACTGGTGTCCCAGGAAATGGTCAAGACGAGGTGGTGTCGTCCAGCGTTCGCTCCCAGAACACCTCGTCATGCCATGCGCCGTCGAGGAAGATGTGGGAGTGGGCGATCCCCCAGGGGCGGAAACCGTTGGCGCGCAGCACCCGCTGCGAGGCCAGGTTCTCCATCCGGGTGTGCGCCTCAGCGCGGTGCAGTCCGAGCTCCTCGGCCATCACGCTGAGTATCTGACCCACCGCCCGGGTCGCGTGCCCCCGGCCGTTGCGGGCCGAGGCGACCCAGTAGCCCAGGAAGCCCTTGCGGAAGGGGCCGCGCAGGATGGTGCTCACGGTCACCTGACCGACGACCTCGCCGCCCGCGAGGATGACCGCAGGCCAGCGCTCGCCCCGGTCGTGCTCGTCGAGCAGCGTCTCGATGCGCCGGCGCTGGCCGGCCGCGGTGTAGAACTCGTCCGGCTGGGCCGGTTCCCACGCGGCGTACGCCCGCCTGTCGCGGGCGCGGTGGGCCGCGATCACCTCGGCGTCGTCCACCCGGATGAGCCGGATCGTGGTGTCC
Source organism: Microbispora sitophila (assembly GCF_014892245.1). Classification (NCBI taxonomy): domain Bacteria; kingdom Bacillati; phylum Actinomycetota; class Actinomycetes; order Streptosporangiales; family Streptosporangiaceae; genus Microbispora; species Microbispora sitophila. The sequence goes on from NZ_JADBGC010000024.1 coordinate 94,381, forward strand.
TCGTCCGCCATGCGGCCCTCTTCTCTGCTCGTGTACCGTCCGGGCTGCCGAGTGATCGTATCCCTGCCGTTGTCGTCCGGTGGGTCGGGAATGCAACGGCTGGACCGGTTCAAGCTGTCTCCCTACCATTGGCCCGTGCGGCTGAACGTCCTCGGTCCCATGGAACTCGTCGTGGCGGGGCAGGCCGTGCCGGCCGGGCCGCCCAAGCAGCGAGCGCTCCTGGCCCTCCTCGTGATGAACGCCGATCGGGTGCTCCCGGCGGACGTGCTGGCCGACCGGCTCTGGGGCGGCAGCCCGCCCGCGAGCGCCCAGGGCAGCCTTCAGGTGTATGTCTCCAACCTGCGCCGCCGCCTGGAGCCCGGCCGGAAGGCCGGGGCACCGGCCACGGTCCTGGTCAGCGCGGCGGACGGGTACGGCCTGATGACCGGCGGGATCGACCTCGACACGCGGGACTTCGACGCCCTCGTGTCCACGGGGTCGGGACACCTGGGCGAGGGACGGCACGAGCAGGCGGCGGCCGTGCTCACCGAGGCGCTCGCCCTGTGGCGGGGCGACGCGTACGCCGACGTGCGGTCCGAGGAGTGGGCGCGGCCGGAGATCGCCCGGCTGGAGCAGCTCCGGCTCGACGCGGTCGAGGGGCTGGCGGAGGCACTGCTGGAGCTGGGCCGCCACACGGACGTGGTCGCGCGGCTCGAACCGTTCGTGCACGACCACCCGCTGCGGGAGCGGGCCTGGGAACTGCTCGCGCTGGCCCACTATCGGTCGGGACGTCAGGCGGCGGCGCTGGAGTGCCTGCGCAGGGTGCGCGAGGTGCTGGCGGGCGAGCTGGGCATCGATCCGGGGCCCCGGCTGCGCGAGCTGGAGACCGCAGTGCTGCGCCAGGACGCCGCGCTGACTGTGGCGGCAAGGCCCGCCCCGCCGCACCCGAGACGGCCCGCCCCCGGACGACGCGAACCCAGACGATCCGACCCCCGGCGACGCGCGGATGACGGGCCGTTCGTGGGACGCGAGAGCGCGCTGGAGTTCCTGGCCGGCGCGGTGAAGGCGGCGTCCACGGCCCGGCAGGTCGTGCTCGTGGACGGCGAGCCGGGGGTCGGCAAGACGAGCCTGCTCAGGAGGTTCCGCGCGACGGCCGGCGTCCCGGTGGGGTGGGGGTCGAGCCCCGACCACGAGACGGCGCCCGCTCTGTGGCCGTGGGAGCAGGTGCTGCGCGATCTCGTGGACGCGGCACCCGGTGCCGTCCTGCCCGAGGAGGTCCGCACGTTCCTGTCGGGCGGGGTGGAGGCGATCCCGGCGTACGACGCGCAGGGGGCGCGGCTGCGGTTCTTCGAGGCGGTCGGGACGTTCCTGGCCGATCTCGGCCCGGTGGCCGTCGTCCTGGAGGACGTCCACGCGGCCGACGACGCGACGTTGCGCCTGCTGGTCCACGTCGCGTCCACCGCGCGGCCGGGCCTGCTTGTCGTGGTCAGCTTCCGGCGGCACGAGGCGTCGGCGCTGACCGCCACCCTGTCGGCGCTGTCCCGGCTCGGCGCGCGCAGGCTGGGGCTCGACGGGCTCGCGACCGAGGAGGTGCGCGCGCTCGTGCGGGAGCTGTCCGGCCGCGACCCGGGCAGCCGCAAGGCCGGGGAACTGCGCGGACGCACCGGGGGGAACCCGTTCTTCCTCGCAGAGCTGGCCCGGGCGGGCGAGGAACTGCCGCAGGGCGTGCTCGACGTCGTGCTGCACCGGGTGGCCGGGCTGGGGGAGGAGGCGGCCGCCCTGCTGGAGCTGGCCGCGGTCGCGGGCGACGAGTTCGAGGCGCGGGTCATGGCCGAGGTCGCCGGGCGCGACCTGGGCGACCTGGTGCCGTCGCTGGACGCGGCGCTCGCGGCCGGTCTGATCCGCGAGTCGGGCACGAGGCTGGGCGGATACGCGTTCGCGCACGCCCTGGTGACCGACGCGTTGCTGTCGCGCCGCTCCCGCCTGTGGCGGGCGGGCGCGCACGCGCGGCTGGCCGGCGTGCTCACCCGCGCGTACGGCGACCGGGACGACCAGGCGGCGACCATCGCGCGGCACTGGCTGGCGGCGGCCGAGCTGGGCCCCGAGCCTGCGCGCATGGCGATGGACTACGCCGCCCGTGCCGCGCGTGCGGCCATGCGCAGGCACGCCCTCGACGACGCGGCCACCTCGTGGCAGGAGGCGCTGGCGGCGGCCGAGCTCGCCGGGGCGGAGGCGGCCGAGCGGTTCGAGCTCGCGGTCGGCCTGGCCGAGAGCCGCTACGCCGCCGGGCGGTACGACGAGGGCTACGAGGCGGTCGAACAGGCGCTGGCCCTCGCCGGAGACGACCTGGAGCAGGCCGTCAGGGCCGCCGACATCGCGATGGGGCACGGCGTCTGGATCCCCTTCCGGCATGACCTGGACGTGCGGGTCCTGCAGGAGTCGATGGACCGCGCCGTGCGCGAGCTGCCGCGAGACACCCCCGCCTGGGCGTCCGCGCAGGCCGTACGGGCCGTCGTGCTGGCCCAGACCGGCGGCGAGGACCACATCGACCGGGTCTCGTCGCAGGCCGTGGCGGCGGCCGAGCGGCTGGGCGACCCCGCGCTGCTGCGGCGCGTGCTCCATCTGCGGCTGCTCGCCATGCAGGGGCAGGACTTCATCGACCAACTGGCCGAGACCTCGCGGCGCCTGCTGGCGGAGCCGGAGCTGTCGTCCCAGCTCGCAGTGATCGCACAGCTCCACCTCGTCGCCCATCTCGTCGAGTACGGCCGGGTGGCGGAGGCGCGCGAGTTGCTGACGGAGACCGACGCCCTGCTGCGCGACCTGCACAACCCGACGCTGGCGCTGCAGGCGGCGATCGCGCACGTGGGGCTCGACCTGTTCCAGGGCGTGCCCGACCCGACCCGCCACTTCGAGCCGGTCAGGGCGACGTTGTCCTTCTCCGACCTCGCGTACTTCGAGGTGGCCATGCTCGCCGTACGGGCCGAGACGCTCATCCAGGAGGACCGCCTCGGCGCGGAGGTGGAATGGATCGAGGAGATGTTCCGGCGTACGGGCCTGGCGGGGCTCGCCTACGTCCTGGCCTGCGCGCTGGCGGACCTGGGCGAGCGTGAGCGTGCTCTGCGGCTGCTGCATGAGACCCCTCTCCCGCCGCGCGACTACCAATGGGCGACGGCCACCATGTGCCGGCTGCACGCGGCGATCCGGCTCGGCGAGCTGGACGTCGTGCGGGAGGTCTACGACGCGTTCCGTCCCTTCGCCGGCCTGCTGCACGTGAACGGCTCCTGCACCACCGTCGACGGGGCGTACGACGGCCACCTGGGCGAGGCGCTGCTGGCGCTGGGAGATCGTGCGGGAGCGCGGGCCCATCTGCGGGAGGCGGTGCGCGTCCTGGAGGAGGCGGGCGCGGGCTACTGGCTGTCAAGGGCTCGACAAGCCCTCGACAAGTGCTCATAAGGGCAGGAAACGCACGCTGTTCCCCACATAGAGAGGGAACAGATGATCACACAAGAACACCTCGCCGGCTTCCTGCTGATGCACGCCGGCTTCCGGGCGGAGTTCGGCCGCCTCGCGGAGGCGTGCCGCGGCCCCCGGGACGGCGAGCACGAGGAACTCCTGGAGGAGCAGCTCGCGCTCCTGCTGGAGATGCTCCACGCCCACCACACGCACGAGGACACCACGCTGTGGCCCAAGCTCGTCGCCCACGCCCCCGAGGCGGAGGACGCGCTGGCCGAGCTGGAGTCCGAGCACGCCGTGCTCGACCCGCTCGTGACGGCCGCCGCCGACCGCGCGGTGCCCCTGCCGGAGCGCGCTCCCGCGCTGCGGCGGCTGCACGAGCTGCTCAACGAGCACCTCGACCACGAAGAGCGCACGGCCGTGCCGCTGATGCTCCGGCACCTCACTCTCGACGACATCGAGGCGGACAGGCGCCAGGCGACGGCCGACTTCGGCCGCCGCAGAATCCCCGTCATCTTCGGCTGGCTCGCCTCCAGTGCCGATTCCGCCCTGCTCACGGCCGCCTTCGCGGACCTCCCGGTCGTGGCCCGGCTGATGTTCCGCCTGTTCTGGTGGCCCGCCTACCAGCGGCGGTTCGCCCGGTTGTACGGCGCCTCCATCTCTCTGCCCGCACCCCTGGAGTCATGATGACCACCCTGACCACCTGGCCGCGCGAGGCGGCCGAGGTGTTCGGCCGCGCCGTCGTCTGCGAGTACGCCTCGCTCACCCGCGACGGGCGGCCCGTCACCTGGCCGGTCACGCCGTACGTCGGCGCGGGCGGCACACTCGACGTGAGCACCGGCCTCACCTACCCGGACAAGGCGGAGCGGGCCCGCCGCGACCCGCGCGTCGCGCTGCTGTACTCCTCCGCCGAAGGCAGCGGCCTCGACCGGCCGCCCGTCGTCCTCGTGCAGGGCCGGGCCGCCGTACGCGACGCGGACCTGCAGGCCAACACCGACAGGTACGTCCGGGACTCCCTGGCCAAGACGGGCTCCGGGTTCGCCGGGATGCCGTGGTTCCTGACGAAGCGGCTGGGGTGGTACTTCGCCCGCGTCTATGTGGAGGTCACCCCGGAGCGGATCGTCTGGTGGCCCGAGGGCGACCTGTCCGGAACACCGGAGGTGTGGACCCGGCCGGGTGAGGCGGCCGCGCCCGTCTCCGACCCCGCTCCGAAAGGTCCCCGGCTGCCGAGCCGGTCCGTCGCGCCGGCGGACTGGCGGCCCTTCGCCGGCCGCGCGGCCCGCCTGGGCGAGCCCGTCGTCACCATGGTCGACGCCGACGGCATGCCGCTGGCCGTGCGCACCCGCTCGGCCGTACGCACCGAGGCGGGCTTCGACCTGCTGCTGCCCGCGGGCGTCGAGGCCGTCGGCGGGCCGGTGTGCCTCACCTTCCATCGGCACGGCCCGGGGTTGGAGTGGCAGGAGAACGTGGTGCTCGTCGGGACCGCGGCGGGGGAGGGCGACCGGCTGGCTGTACGGGTCGAACGGGCCCTGAACGACTGGAGCCTCTCCGGGAGCCGTCGCGAGCGGAACCGCTCGTTCCTGGGCCAGGGCAGGATGCTCAGGAAGCGCCTGAAGGCCGAGGCCGCCCGCCGGGGCCAGCCCGTCCCCGTCGTCCGCCGTCCCCGCACCTGATCTACGTACGGCAGCATGGTGAGGTGGCAGAAGGATCGCAGCTGTGGCGTAACCGGGATTTCTCCGTGTTCTGGGCGTCCCAGACGCTGTCGGTCGCGGGGGACTCGTTCGCCCTCATCGCCGTTCCCCTGCTCGTGCTGCACGTGACCGGGTCGGTCGCGCAGATGGGCCTGCTGACCGGCCTGGCGAGCGCCGCGTCGGTGGGGGCGGGGGTCTTCGCCGGGGTCCTGGTCGACCGGCTCGACCGCAGGCGGCTGCTGATCTGGTGCGATGTGGCGAGGATGGTGCTGTACGGCATCGTCCCGGTCGCCTGGGCCTTCGGGCCGAAGGTCTGGCTGCTCTACGTGGTCCTGCCGGTCAGCGAGGCGATCGGCATGGTCTTCCAGGTCGCGTACGTGACGGCGGTGCGGGGCCTGGTCGACGCGGACCGGATCACCGAGGCCAACGGGCGGCTGGGCGCCACCGCCGCCGCGGCGGGGGTCGGCGGTCCGCTGCTGGCCGGGGTGGTGGCGGGCTGGTTCGGTCCCACGGCCGCGATCGCGATCAACGCGGCCAGCTTCGGGGTCTCGGCGCTGGGCATCCTGCTGATCCGGCTCAGGCGGCAGCCGGCGCCCTCGCCCTCGGCGGAGGAAGCACGGGGGCCCTGGCACGAGCTGCTCGCCGGAGCGCGCTTCCTGTGGCGGCAGCCGGTGCTGCGTGCCCTGACCGTCCTGCTGTCGTTCTTCATCTTCCTGACCCTCGGGCTGACCGACGTGCTGATCTACCACCTCAAGCACGACCTCGGCCAGTCCGACGGCGCCGTGGGGGTGGTGCTCGCGGTCGCCGCGCTGGGCACCGTCGCCGGCTCGCTCCTCGTCGGTCCCGTACGCCGCCGGCTGGGGTTCGGCGCGTCCTGGATCGGGGCGATCGCGGTCGCCGGGCTCGCCATCATGGGGCTCGGTGTGTCCACCGGCGTACCGGTGGCCGCGGCGACCGCCGCCGCCTATCTCGCCTGCGTCAGTGTGGCCGGGATCTGCTCGATGTCGCTGCGCCAGCAGGTCACGCCCGACCACCTGCTGGGCAGAGTCACCTCGGCCTTCTGGACGATCCACTTCTCGCTGGGCCCGGCGGGGGCGGCCGTGCTGACCTGGGGCGCGCAGCGCCACGGGGTCGCCGTGGTCTGCCTGCTGGCCGGCGCGGCCTGTCTGCTGATCTCGGTCGCCGCGTTCTTCACGCCCATCCGCCAGCAGAACCCGGAGCTGTCCGGCGCCACCGGCTGACGGCTCACGTCCTGCGGCCCGGCCCGGACGGCTCCCAGTCGACCAGGCGGCGAACCAGATCCACCGCGCCCGCCAGCGTCTCCCGCTCGGCGGGGGACAGCGTGTCCTCGATCGCCTCGGCGAGCCAGTCGGCCCGGCGGGCGCGCACTTGTTCCAGGGCGTCGAGCCCGGCGGCGGTCAGCGAGACGGGGGCCTTGCGGCCGTCGACGGGGTGCGTGCCGCGTTCGGCGAGCCCCTGGTCGATCAGCTGTCCGACGGTGCGGGCCATCGACTGCGGGCGCACCCGCCGGGCGGCGGCCAGTTCGCTGGTGGTCATCGGGCCCTGCCGGCCGAGCAGGCCGATCACCGCGACGACCCCCGGAGGCATCGGGTCGTCCTCGCGCACCCGCCTGACCAGTTGCCCGACCACGAGCCGCAGCTCGGCGGCGACCTCGGACGCGTCCCTCATGGGCTCAGCGTAACCGAGATGTACAGCCTTGCTGGCAATCTATACAGCAAGGCTGTACAGTTCAGCTGTCTATATCTTGAGGAGCTCACATGCCCGTGACACTGCTCGACGACCGTACGGCCGTCGTTCTGGTCGACCTGCAGAAGGGGATCACCGCCTTGCCCACCGCGCATCCGGCGGCCGAGGTGGTCGCCAACGCCGCCAGGCTGGCGGGAGCCGCCCGTGAGCGGGGCCTTCCGGTCGTGCGGGTGCGGGTGGCGTTCTCCCCGGACGGCGGCGACGTGCTGCGGGCCCGGACGGACGCGCCCGGGCCCGCGATCGCACCCGCGCCGGACTTCGCCGAGTACGACGAGCGCGTGCCGGACGGGCCGACGGACATTCGGATCACCAAGCGGGGCTGGGACGCCTTCCACGGCACCGAACTCGACCTGCAACTGCGCCGCCGGAAGATCACGGGGATCGTGCTGGCGGGGATCTCCACCAGCATCGGCGTGGAGTCCACCGCGCGCGGCGCCCGCGAGCGGGGCTACGAGATCGCGGTGGCCTCCGACGCGGTCACCGACCTGGTCGCCTCGGCCCACGAGAACTCTCTCGGGGTGATCCTGCCGCGGATCGCGCAGGTCGACACGACCGAGGCGATGCTGGCCGCCTTCGCCTGATCCGCCCGGCGCGGAGCGTCGAAAGACTCAGCGGGCCGGGCCGAAGGCGGAGGTCAGCGCCGTACGGAGGGTGTCGCGCTGCTTCGCGTCCGGGCTGAGGGAGTCCGACGCCCAGGCCACGTAGCAGTCGGGACGCAGCAGCAGCGCGGTGGGGAGGCCGTCCCGGCTCGTCTTCGCGGTGACGAGGTCCACGCGGTCGCCCCAGCCGTCGAGGGCCCCGGCCAGCGCCCCGTCCGGCGTCAGGTCGAGGAGCAGCGGCCGGGCGGCCCTGGTCAGCTCGGCCAGTCGCACGGAGCCGGTCTCCGTCTCAAGGACGAGGTCGGGGGCCGGCCGACCGGTGAGGGGGTGAGTTCCTTCGAGGTCATACCTGATGTCCGCGCCGGACATCAGGTCCGCGATGTGCTGGGTGGTCCGCTCGTCGCGCAGCAACTCGGTGAACAGCACGCGCAGCGCCGTGACCTCGGGCCCGGGGGCGATGAGCGCCGACTGCGCCTGCGTGTGCATGACGACGCGCTCTGCGGCCGGCCGCCGCTCGGTCTCGTACGTGTCGAGCAGGCCGGGCGGGGCCCAGCCGTGGATCTCGGCGGCCAGCTTCCAGCCGAGGTTGACCGCGTCCTGGAGGCCCAGGTTGAGGCCGGGGCCGCCGATCGCGCTGTGCACGTGCGCGGCGTCGCCCAGCAGCAGCACCCGGCCGTCCCGGAACCGCTCGGCCAGGCGGGTGTTGCCGCCGGTCAGGCGGCGCAACTGGTGCGGGCCCGGGCCCGCGGGCGGGCCGAACGGCAGGTCGACGCCGAGCACGCGGCGCACGCTCTCCCTCAGCTCGTCGAGGCTCATCGGCTCGTCGTCGCCGTCCTGGTTCCACTCGGTGGTGTTGACGAGCGTCCCGGTGGGGAACGGCCCGTACACGAACAGACCGTGGTCGGTGCGGTGGTGCATGAACGGGGGGATCGGCCCGTAGCCGGGCACGTTCAGCACGCCGGTGACCGGGTCGATCAGCTCGGCGGGCATGCTGACGTGCGCGCCTCGGGAGACCGAGTCGTCCCTGGTCACCCCCGGAAAGCCGATGCCGCACAGCTTGCGGGTGACGCTGTGCCCGCCGTCCGCGCCGACGAGGTAGCGGGTTCGCAGCCGATAGGGCCCCTCGGGCCCGGCGATCTCCGCGGTGACGCCGTCCTCGTCCTGGGAGAGCCCGGTCAGCTCGTGTCCCCGGCGGATCTCCACGCCGAGTTCGAGCGCGCGCTCCTCCAGCACCTGCTCGATGCGGCGCTGCGGCACCGGCAGACCGTACATCGGATTGTCGTCGAGCCTGCTCAGGTCGAGAGGAAGCGCGCCGAACACGAAGGCAGGGCTCGGCCGGGGCGGCTCGGGGCTGCCGCTCAGTCGTTCGTACAGGCCGCGCCGGTCGAGGGCGCGTACGACCTGGCCGACCAGTCCGTTGGCCCGGTTCTCCTCCGTACGCCCGGGCAGGCGTTCCAGCACGATCGGCCGCACTCCGGCCAGGCTCAGCTCGCAGGCGAGCATGAGCCCGTTCGGTCCGGCTCCGGCGATCACGGCGTCGGTGGTCATGGCGGTCCTCCTTGGGGATTCTGCGGGCATGGCGAAGTCACGGCAGGGGGAATTGCGGCATGGCGGATTCGCGGCATGGCGAATGGAAGGGACGGCGCCGGGTGCTTACGGCGCCCGCGTCAGGGCGTGGAAGGCCGAGCGGCGTGCCGGCGTGGCACGTCACATCGCGAGTTCGGGAACGCCCCGGCGGGAGCTGGGGCGTCTTTCTGTCAGGGCTCGGGCAGTCCGGCGGCGAGCCGGTCGAGCGCGTCCTCGATGAGCGGTCGAACGGGCACCGGCGGGTCGGCCCGCAACCACTGGTCCATCGCCACCCTGATCGCTGCCCCCGCCGCGCCCGCCACCAGGCGCGGGTAGAGGTCGCGGGCGACGTCGGTGCCGGTCCGTTCGGCGATGGCCGCGGCCAGCTCGTCCTCGGCGATGGCGTTGGCCTTGAGCATCTCGCCCTGCAACGAGGGTTCGCTGATCATAAGCTGGATGCCGGTCTGCCACTGCTGGTCCGGCTGCCTGGCGTCGTAGCTCTCGCCCATCGCGAGCTGGGTGACCACGGCAATCTTGATGGCCTCCCACAGGGGTTCCGACGCCGGGCGGCGGCGCAGCTCCTGTGCGATCAGGCGGGCGCGGTCGAGGTGCCTGGCGGCGATCGCCTCGCCCTTGCTGGAGAAGTAGTTGTTGAAGGTCCGCGGAGCCACGCGCGCCTCCGCGGCGATGTCCTCCACGCGTACGTTCTCCAGCCCGCGCTCCACGGCGAGCCGGATCGCCGCCCAGCTCAGCGCGATGCGCGTCTCCTGCTTCTTGCGCTCGCGCAGCTTCGGACGCTCGCCTTCCCTGCTCACAGGATCACCATACAACTACTTGCGCATGGCGCAAAGATGCGGGAGGCGTAAATTTGCGTGTGGCGCAGTTTTTGTGCGCCTCATGCGGCGCTTTCAGTCGCGCGCGCCGGTCAGGCGGATGAACTCCTCCAGGGAGAACCGGCCGTCGGCGTCCACGTCGGCGTCCCGGTCGAGCGCGCCGATCGCCTCCGGCGGCAGGTCGGGAAAGTGTGACCGCAGCTCCGCCTCGGTGATGAAGCCGTCGCCGTCGCCGTCGATCGCCTCGAATTCGCGCTTGAGGGTCTCGAACCGCTCGTGGCTGAGTTCGTGAGTCACAAAAACCTGCCTTCGCACCGGGGGACGACACCAGACAACCTATGCCGTACGCCGCGAAAGATCGATGGCAGGCAGCTACTCGGGCCAGGCGGAGCCCTGAATCACCTCGACGAAGTCGATGCGCCGGAACCCGGGCACGAAGTGCTCCAGCACGTCGGCGTTGACGGTGCCGAACGTGGTGTCGGGACGATCCTTGAACCCCTCGGTGAACGCCGCCGGATCTGCCGCTTGAAGTCGGGACGCGGATGGGCGGCGACGACCGCGGCGACGTCCTCGGGGGCCAGGTCGGCGTACCCGATGCCGAGCACGTCGGCCTCCACCCCGGCGGTCACCAGGGCCACCTCGGGCTCCAGCCGGTAGGGGATCTCCGGCGTGGTGTGCAGGGCGATGCCCTCCCACACGCGCGGCAGCTCGCCGGGCGCGGCATGACGGTGTTCGCCGGGGTACGCGACGAGAGCCACGCCCCCGAAGGCACCCGTCCCGTGCTGCTCGACGTCACCGACGACGCGATGGTCGCGAGCGCGGCCAAGCTCGTCGGAGAGGAGTTCGGGCGGCTCGACGTGCTGGTCAACAACGCCGCGATCTGCGGCGACTACGGCGTCAGCCCGGCGGACGCGACGGCCGACCACATGCGCGCCACCTACGAGGTGGGCGTGTTCGGGGTCGTCACCGTCACCCGCGCGATGATCCCGCTGCTGCGGGCGGCCGGCGAGGCCAGGGTCGTCAATATGACCACCCGGCTGGCCTCCCTCACCCTCACCCAGGCGAAGGACGACTTCAACGTGGGGTGGGCGATGCTGGCCTACAACTCGGCGAAGAGCGCGCTCAACGCGCTCACCGTGCTCTACGCGAACGAGCTGGCCGGGTCCGGCGTCCTCGTCAACGCGGTCGACCCGGGCCACTGCGCCACCGACCTGACCGGCCACACCGGCACCCGTACGGCGGCCGAGGGCGCGGCGGTGGCCGTGCGGATGGCGACCCTTCCGCCCGGCGGCCCGACCGGCACGTTCAGCTCGGAGGAGGGCCCGATCCCCTGGTAGATCATCGCAGGTGAGGGTCGCGAGGGTCACGTCGTGGCGCGGACCACCAGGCGCGTGGGGAGGACGACGGGGCCGGCGTGGCGGCCGTCGAGGCGGGACAGGAGCAGGCGCGCCAGAGCCAGGGCCTGGTCCGCGGCGGGCACCCGGACGGTCGTGAGCGCCGGGGTCGTGCAGGAGGCGGCGTGGATGTCGCCGAAGCCGACGATCGCCAGGTCTTCCGGCACCCGCAGTCCCTCCTCACGCGCCGCCTCCATGGCGCCGATCGCCAGCTCGTCCGACGTGGCGAACACGGCGTCCAGGTCCTGGTCGCCGGACAGGAGCTCGCGGGCCGCGGCGGCGCCCGACCCGCTGTCCAGGCCGGCGAGCGCGATCACCGGTCGCAGCCCGTCCTCGTGGAGCGTGGCCAGGTGCCCGGCGAGGCGGTCCTGTACGGCGACGAGGTCCATGGGGCCGCAGATCACCCCGATACGGCGGCGGCCCCGGTCGAGCAGGTGCCGGGTGGCCGCCCTCGCGCCGCCCGCGTTGTCCACGTCCACGTGCGGCACGAGGGAGGCGATCGCGGGCTTGCCGAGCAGCACGACCGGCACTCCGGTGCGGGCGAGCCGCTCGGTGAGCGTGTCCGGGCCGTCCGGAGGGACCAGCACGACCCCGTCGACCTGCCGCGCCTCCACGTGCCGGAGGATGCGCCGATGGCTCTCGGCCGTGTCGGCGAGCATGAGCGTGATCTGCTTGCCGGCTCCTTCCAGGACGCTGGTGACGTACTGGACGACGGCGGAGGTCAGCGCCTCGCCGCCGTGCCGGGGAACCGACAGGACGAGTGCGACCGAGTCGGTCCGTCGGGTGACGAGGCTCCTGGCGGCGGCGTTGGGCACGTAGCCCAGCTCCTGCACGGCGCGCAGCACGGCGGCGCGCACATCGGGGCTGACCCGCGCCTCCCCGTTCACGACCCGCGAGACCGTGGCCCGGGAGACGCCTGAGCGGGCGGCGACGGTCTCGAGAGTGGGCCGCTTCGGCCGCTCCGCGCCGAGCCCGTTGCGCTTGATGACGTCGCGATACCACAGCGCGCTGTCCTTGAGCAGTCGCCGCTGCGTGGTGAAGTCGACGTGGACGATGCCGAACTTGCGCCGGTAGCCGTCCGCCCATTCGACGCAGTCGAGCAGCGACCACAGCAGGTAGCCGCGGACCCGGGCGCCCTGGTCGATCGAGGCCCGCAGGGCCCGCAGGTGCTCCTCGACGAAGCTGATCCGGTCGACGTCGTGGATGCCGTCGCCGGTCACGACGTCCTCGAAGTCGGCGCCGTTCTCGGTGATCATCAGCTCGGTCTCGGGATACTCCTCGGACAGGCGTCGCAGGAGCAGGGACAGGCCGCTCGGCATGATGGGCCAGCCCATGGCGGTGACGGCCGTGGGCACGCTGCAGAACAGGACGCCCTCGCTGCCCGGGAAGGCCGGGTCGGCCGCGGCACTGGGCTGGGCCTGCACCGCGATGGGCGTGTAGTAGTTGATCCCCAGCAGGTCGATGGGCCGCCCGATGAGATCGAGGTCCCCGTCGTGGATGTGGTCGAGCCCGGCGGTCTTCTCGATCAGGGGCAGCAGGTCTGCGGGGTAGCGGCCGCGCAGCACCGGCTCCAGGAACTGCCGGTTGTGCAGGGCGTCGATCCTCGCCACCGCCTCGGCGTCCTCTTGGGGGATGTCGGTGGACATGTCCCCGAGTTGCGCGGGGGTGAGGACGGGGGAGAGGTTCAGCACGACGCCGGCCCTGGCGGCGCCCTGGGCGCGCAGCGCCTCCAGGCCCAGCCCGTGCGCGAGCAGCATGTGGTGGGCGCTGACGAAGGCGTCGGCCGCCGACCGCACGCCCGGGGCGTGCACTCCCGAGGCGTGGCCGAGGAAGGCGGCGACCCAGGGCTCGTTGAACGTGAACCAGGTGTCCACGCGGTCGCCGATCCTGTCGTACACGACACGGGCGTAGTCGGCGAAGTGACGGGCCACCTCGCGCGAGGTCCACCCCCCGCGGTCCTGCAGCGCCCGCGGCAGGTCCCAGTGGTACAGCGTCGCGTACGGCGCGATGCCCGCCTCCAGCAACTCGTCCACGAGCCTGTCGTAGAAGTCGAGCCCCGGGCCGTTGACGCGGCCGTGCCCCTCCGGCAGCACGCGTGGCCAGCTGACCGAGAACCGGTAGGCGGCGATGCCCAGGTCCTGCATCAGCCGGACGTCCTCCGGGTGGCGCGCGTAGTGGTCGCAGGCCGGGTCGCCATAGGCCCCGCCCGCGAAGGCGTCCCAGATGGAGGGGCCCCGGCCGTCGCGGTCGGTGGCGCCCTCGATCTGGAACGCGGACGTGGACACTCCCCAGACGAAACCCTCTGGGAACAACGCGGTGCGCATCGACGCGAAACCCCCGGTGACTCGGTGAGCGCTCAGTCTGCCGCGTCGCGCGCCGGCCCCGCTACTCGGCGGCCGCCGGCGGTCCCGCCCGTGAGAAGCGCGAAGCCTCCAATGAGCGCGCAGCGGCCTCCACCGTGTCGCCCGCGCCCACGGCGAAGTCCCGGAGCAGGGCCTCGAAGCACTGCTCGGCGAGCGAGGGAGGGAAGAAATAGCCGCCGAGTTCGAGCGCGACGAGACCATGCACGCCGCACCACGCCTGATGCGCGAGCAGCAGCGGCTCGGCGGGACGGAAGCGCCCGCTCGCGAGGCACCGCCGGATCGCCGAAAGCGGCGCCTGCAACGCCTGAGCCCCCCACCGCTGGTCGTCGGATGTGGGAGTGAAGCCGAGCATGGTGGCGTACAGGCTGGTGTTCGCCAGCGCGTTGCCCCGGTAGGCGCGGCACAGCGCCATGAGGTCCGTCACCGGATCGGCGGTCTCCGGCACGCGGGCCAGGGCTCGGCCGAGTCTGGAGTAGCTCTCCCGTACGACCTCTGTGACCAGCTCGTCCATGCCGCCGAAGTGCGTGTAGACCGCCATCGTCGACACCCCGACTTCGGCGGCCAGGCGGCGGGTGGTGAGCGCCTGACGGCCTCCGGCATCCAGCAGCCGGGCGGCGGCCTCGATCAACCGGGTGCGTACGGCCGGATCGGCGGTTCGAGGACTCATCTGGCGCCTCCCCTTCATAACGATGTTATATATAGGTGAGAGCTCATAACGCTGTTATGGCTGGTGTGGTCGAGCAGGGAGCCGTGATGGGTCTCGTACACCTCCGCGTGGTCGCGGGCGGCCACTGCACGGTCGTACGGGTCGCGGGCGAGCTCGGGTCCCGTGACGCGGACCTCCTGGAGGCGCGGGTGCTGGCGGACTGGGCCGCGGGAGGCGCGGCTCACCTCGTCGTCGACCTGAGCGACGTGCCGTTCTGTGACTCGGCGCGGCGAAGGCGGGGTTGGGGCGGGTCGTCGGCACATAATGAAGGGCGATGGATACGGAGAGTGACCAGCGCGCCGATCGGGGGATCGACGTCAGCGTCGTCGTCCCGGCGTACAACCGCCGGGCGTCACTCGACCGTTGCCTCACCTCGCTGCTCGTGCAGCGGGTCGCCAAGGAGATCATCGTGGTCGACGGCGGCTCGCGGGACGGAACCCGGGCGCTGCTCGGCCTCTACGCCGCGCACCACCCCCGGCTGATCACCGTGGTCCAGGACGCCCAGCCCGGCACGCCCGGCGGCGCCCGCAACCGCGGACTGGAACGGGCGACCGGCAGATACGTCTTCTTCTGCGACGCGGGGGACCACCTCGCCCCCGACGCGCTGGCCCGCCTGGTCGCCGCGGCCGACCGGAACGGCGCCGACGTCGTCGTGGGGAAGGTCGCCGGTATGCGCCAGGGGTTGCGGGAGAGCGCCGACAGGGCCGCCTTAACCGCCGTCTACGACGATCTGTCCTGCTTCAAGCTCTTCCGCCGGGACTTCCTGGAACGGCACGCCATCCGCTTCGATGAGACGCAGCGGCGCGGCGAGGACATGGCCTTCACCGTCCACGCGTACTGTCACGCGCGGGTGATCTCGGTGGTCGCGGACGGGGACTGCTATCACGCGGAGGGCGGGGGTGAGGCGTCCGCGCGGGATCCGCTCGGCTGGCTGCGCGTGGTCCGCACGCCCATCGAGGTCATGGCGCGGCACGTGCCGCCCGGCGCGCTGCGCGACCGTCTGCTCCTGCGGCACCTGCGCCGCGACGTGCTGGCCCAGCTCGGGGTGCCGTTCCTGGCCGCCTGCGAGGCCGAGCGCGAGAAGATCGCCGTTGAGGTGGCCGACATCTGCGGCCAGTGGCTGACGCCGGGCGTGCGCGCCGGTCTCGACGGCGTGGACGCCGCCCGCGTCGCCGCGCTCGACGACCCCGACCGGCTCGTACGGCTCGCGCGCGTCGAGGCCGCGCCGCTGCGGCACCGGCTGACCGGGGTGGAGTGGCGGGGCGACCGCCTGGTGATCGAAGGGTGGGCCGCCCTCGCCGGCACGGACAGCACCGCACTGGAAGGCCTCGTATTGGACAGCACCGTGGGCCTGGTGCTGCGCGAGCGCCTGTCGCGTGAGGAGCGCGTGCCCTCCCTGACCCGCGGCGGGCCCGGCGCCGGATCCTTCACCGCCGTGCTCGACGTGGCCGCGCTGCCGGCCGGAGTGTGGGACGTCCATGTGGCCGTCGAGTGCGAGGGCGCGCGCAGGCTCGCCCGGCTCGGCTCCCGCCGCGAACCCGGTGCCGGCGCTCCGCCCGCCCGCCTGGTGGGCGGGGTCGTCGCGGTGCCCTTCCTCACCCGATCCCACGGCCACCTCGGCCTCGACGTCGGAGGGCACGTCGTCCGGATCCCCGCCGTCGTACGGCTGACGCGGGCGTGGTGGCGGGGCAGGCGGCTTCGAGTCGAGGGCCTGGCGCTGGTGGGCGAGGAGGCCGCCGCCGCGGCGGTACGGCACCTGATCTGGCGCGAGCGGGCGTCGGGGCGGGAACACCGCGAGCGGGCCGTGTCGGTGGGGCCACGGGAGTTCGCGGCCGAGACGGCAGGCCTGCGGCCCGGCACCTGGGACGCCTATCTCGAACTCGGCCTCGGCGGCCCGCCGGCGCGCTTCCCGGTCAAGGTCGCCGACGCGGACGCGCTGGGCCGGCCCCTGCGGTGGTGGCGCGGCGCGATGCGATGGGGAGTGGTGCAGTGGACCGTCCGGCCGTACGCCACGGCGGTCAACCGGCGGCTCAGTGTGTCGGTGCGGGTGGCGACCCCGTTGACCGTGGTCAGGCGGACGGTCCGGGTCCTGCGCCGGCACTAATTGCGAATTATTTGCAACAACAACTCGGTGCTCTAAAGTGGGAGGAGATTCGCCCGTTTCGAAGGGGTTATAGCCGTGCACGTGCCCGATGGGTTCTTTGACGTTCCCGTGTCCGTCGGCGCCGGGGTCTTCGCGGCCGCCGGGGTGGCCGTGTGCCTGCGGGGCGCCAAACGGGAGCTCGACGACCGGACCGCCCCCATGGCGGGCCTGGTGGCCGCGTTCATCTTCGCGGCGCAGATGCTCAACTTCCCCGTGGCGGCCGGCACCAGCGGTCACCTGCTCGGCGGGGCCCTGGCGGCGATACTCGTCGGGCCGTACACCGCCGTGTTGTGCGTCGCGGTCGTGCTGCTCGTCCAGGGGTTCTTCTTCGCCGACGGCGGGCTGACCGCGCTGGGCGTCAACATCACGCTGATGGCGATCGTGACCGCGGTGGTCGGCTGGGCGGTGTTCCGGCTGATCACCGGGGGCAAGCCACGCGGGCGGGCGACGCTGGTGGCCGCGTCGTTCGCGGCGGCGCTGGTCTCCGTCCCGGCGGCGGCGCTCGTCTTCACGGCCCTGTTCTGGCTCGGCGGCACCGCGCCGATCGAGGTGGGCTCGGTGGCCGCCGCGATGGGCGGCGTGCACCTGCTCATCGGGCTCGGCGAGGGCTTCATCACCGCGCTCACCGTGAGCAGCGTGCTGGCCGTGCGTCCCGACCTCGTGTACGGCGCGCGCGGGATGACCAGGGCGCTGACGCTGCGCACCGCCGACGGGGATGTGCAGGTGGGTCAGCAGGGCGCACCGGCGGCTCCGGAGGCGCCCTCGGCCGGGATCGGCCTGCGCCCGGTCCTGGTGGGCGGCGCTCTCGTGGCCGTGCTGCTGGCCGGCGTCGTCTCGTTCTACGCCTCCAGCGCTCCCGACGGGCTGGAGAAGGTGGCGGCGGACAAGGGCCTGAGCACGCAGGAGAAGCCGCACGCGGCGGAGGACGGCCCGCTGGCCGGATACAGCGTCAAGGGCGTGGAGAACCAGCGGCTGTCCGGCGGCCTGGCCGGGGTGGCGGGGGTCGCGCTGACGGTCGCGGCCGGAGGCGGCGTGTTCTACGTCGTCCGCCGGCGCCGGCGCGCGGCCGACGGAATGACGCCCGCGAGCGCCCAGTGATTCCGCCGAGTCCGGCGAGCACGACGCCGACGAGGCAGTGAGCGCCCTGCCCGCATCCGGGCGGGGTGGGTCCGCGATGATGACACTGTGAGTGCGAAGTGAGCGCCGGGCACCATCACCCGATCTACCGGCCCGCCGACACGCCCGTCCACCGGCTGCCGCCCCAGTGCAAGCTGGCGGCGGTCGTCGCGTTCGCGGTGTTCGTGGTCGCCACGCCGCGCGAGCGCTTCTGGGCGTTCGCCGTCGACGCGCTGCTGCTGGCCACCGTCGCGGTCGCCGCCCGGGTGCCTGCGGGCGCGATCGTGCGGCGCATGGCGATCGAGGTGCCTTTCGTGCTGTTCGCGGTGGCGATTCCGCTGATCGGCACGGGCGAGCGGGTCCAGGTGCTCGGCCTGTCGTTGAGCGCGCCCGGCCTGTGGGCGGCCTGGAACATCCTGGCCAAGGCCACGCTGGGCGTGGTCGCCTCGATCCTGCTGGCGGCCACGACCGAGCCCCGGATGATGCTGCTCGGCGCCGAGCGGCTGCGGCTGCCCCGGCTGCTCGTGCAGATCGCGACCTTCATGCTGCGCTACCTCGACGTGATCCTCGACCAGATGCGGCGCATGCGGATCGCCAGGGAGTCGCGGGGATTCGTCGCCAGGGACCTGCGGCAGGCCCCCGTGCTGGCGAAGTCGGCGGGCGCCCTGTTCATCCGCTCGTACGAGCGGGGGGAGCGGGTCCACCTCGCGATGCTGAGCCGCGGCTACACAGGCGAGATGCCGACGATTAGGGATATATCAGCGACTGGGCGAGACTGGGCGATGGCGGGCATGCTGCCTTGCCTCGCCGCGGTGACGGCCCTACTGGCGTGGAGCACGACATGACCTCCGGCAGCCCCTCGCTCACGGTGAGCAGGCTCGCGTACGCCTATCCCGACGGGACGCAGGCGTTGTACGGCGTGGACCTGACGATCGAGCGGGGGGAGCGGGTCGCCCTGCTCGGCCCGAACGGCGCGGGCAAGACCACGCTCGTCATGCACCTCAACGGCATTCTCACGGCCGGGCACGGGACGGTGGAGGTGGCCGGGCTCGCGGTGCGCGCGGACACCCTGCGGGAGATCCGCCGCCGGGTCGGGCTGGTGTTCCAGGATCCGGACGACCAGCTCTTCATGCCGACCGTGCGGGAGGACGTCGCGTTCGGCCCGGCCAACCTCGGACTGCGCGGCGCGGAACTCGACCGCCGCGTGCACGACGCGCTGGAGCGCGTCGGCATGCTGGACGCGATCGACCGGCCGCCGCACCACCTGTCCTTCGGTCAGCGCCGCAGGGTGGCGGTGGCCACGGTGCTGGCGATGGAGCCGGAGATCCTCGTCCTCGACGAGCCGTCGTCCAACCTCGACCCGGCGTCCCGCCGTGAGCTGGCCGAGATCCTCAAGGACCTGGACGTGACCGTGCTGATGGTCACCCACGACCTGCCGTACGCGCTGGAGCTGTGCGAGCGTTCGCTCATCATGTCCGAGGGGGTGATCGCCGCCGACGGGCCGACGCACGCGCTGCTCGCCGACGAGCGGTTGCTCGCCTCGCACCGGCTCGAACTTCCTTACGGCTTCGCCGTCCCTGCTCAGCGAGGGTGATGGATAAGTAAAGTGGGCCGGAGCTGAGGAGGTCCCGACGATGAAGCTGCGGCTCGCACGCCAATCGCTTTCCAACGCCGTCGTGGTGGCTGTGGAGGGGGAACTCGACCTGTTCACGGCTCCGTTCCTGCGTGACGAGATCCGGGACGCCATACGCGACGACGGCCCGACGCTCGTGCTGGACCTCGGCGAGCTGTCGTTCATGGACTCCAGCGGGCTCAGCGTGCTCATCGAGGCGTGGCGGCTGGCCACGAGCGAGGGCGGCGGGGTGTGCCTCGCCTCACCGCAGCCTCCGGTGGCCCGCATCCTGCGCACGACCGGCCTGGACCGGCGGATCAAGGTCTACCCCGACGTCGATACCGCGATTTTGCGGCACCCCGAGTAGAACTTCATTCGGTTCGCGCGTTAAGGTCCGGCTATGGATCTGAACGGAGCAGCAGCAATCATCTCGGGCGGTGCCAGCGGCCTCGGCGAGGCGACGGCCCGCGAGCTGGCCCGTGTCGGTGCGACCGTGGTCGTGGCCGACCTCAACGCGGAGCGCGGCAAGGCTCTGGCCGACGAGATCGGCGGCGTGTTCGCCCACACCGACGTGTCCGACGAGGCGTCGGTGCAGGCCGCGGTGGAGGCGGCGGTCGCTACCGGCAAGCCGTTGCGCGCCGTGATCAGCAGCGCCGGCATCGGCTGGGCGCAGCGCACCGTCGGACGGGACGGCTCGCCGCACGACCTGGCGTCCTACCGCAAGGTGATCGACGTCAACCTGATCGGAACCTTCAACCTCATGCGCATCGGCGCGGCGGCCATGGCCAAGACCGAGCCGGCGGACGAGGACGGCGCCCGCGGCGTCGTCATCAACACCGCGTCGGTCGCCGGCATCGAGGGCCAGACGGGCCAGGTGGCGTACTCGGCGTCGAAGGGCGGCATCATCGGCATGACCCTGCCCGCCGCCCGCGACCTCGCGGCCATCGGCGTCCGTGTGCTCACCATCGCGCCCGGGATCATCGACACCCCGATTTACGGGAAGATCGGCGACAAGAACGCCGAGGACTTCAAGGCCAAGCTCATCGGGCCCGTGGCGTTCCCGAAGCGGCTCGGCAAGGCCTCGGAGTTCGGCCACCTGGTGCGCACGCTGATCGAGAACGACTACATGAACGGCGAGGTCATCCGTTTCGACGGCGGCATCCGCTTCCAGCCCAAGTAAGCCGAGTGAGGTCAGGTGTCCGAGGTGAACTCCGGGCCGGCCGCTGAGCCGGACGAGGTACTCGTAGAGATCGTCGACGGCGGCGTGGCCGTCGTCACCATCAACCGGCCCAAGGCCAGGAACGCCGTGAACGGCGCGGTGGCGCGCGGGATCGCGGCCGCCCTGGACGAGCTGGACGAAAGCCCCGACGTGTCCGCGATCGTCCTCACCGGGGCCGGTGGCACGTTCTCGGCGGGCATGGACCTGAAGGGCTTCCTCACCGGCGACATGCCGGTGGTCGAGGGCCGGGGTTTCGGCGGCATCACCGAGGCGCCGCCGAAGAAGCCCATCATCGCCGCGGTCGAGGGGTACGCGCTGGCCGGCGGGTTCGAGCTGGCCTTGTCCTGCGATCTCGTCGTCGCGTCCGAGGAGGCCAAGTTCGGCCTGCCGGAGCCCAAGCGCGGCCTGGTCGCCGGCGCGGGCGGGATCATGCGGCTGCCGCGCAGAATCCCCTACCACGTCGCCATGGAGATCGCGCTGACCGGCGACCACTACCCGGCCGTCCGGCTGTACGAGCTGGGGCTGGTCAACCGGATCACGTACCCGGGCGAGGCGCTCAACGGCGCGCTCGAACTGGCCCGCACGATCGCGGCGAACGCGCCGCTGGCGCTCGCCGCGACCAAGCGGGTCATCGTCGAGTCGGCCGACTGGTCGCTCGACGAGATGTTCCGCAAGCAGGGCGAGATCATCACGCCCGTCTTCGGCTCCAAGGACGCCATGGAGGGCGCGGCGGCCTTCGCCGAGAAACGCGCTCCCGTCTGGAAGGGCGAGTAACCCGCACACCTCGTAAGACCGCTCGGGGCGCTCCGCGCAGTGCCCACTCGGGGCGCTCCGCGCAGGGGCGCCCCGAGTCGCTGCGGTTCGGATGTGCCTCCGGCGCCTGGGCGGTCCTTGGGGCAGCGTCTCTGTCCGACTGGGACGCGTCCTGACCCGGACGGAGGACGGCGCATCCGCCGCGATGATGACGTGCGCTCCCGTCCCGCTCTCCTAATTCATCGTCGAGTGTGACGTCAGTACGCCCACGGGCGTCACTTCCGCCAGGCCGGAGCAGTCCGGCATCGGTGGGCCGGTATCGACCCTCTCGATCGCCTATTTCGTCACCGCGAAGCTGGACGCGCCCGGTCCGGTGGTTCTCACCTGCCACGCCCGCGACGAAGACCACAGCCTCCGCATCGTCGCCGAGGGCAGGCTGATGGCGACCAGCGTGCCCGAGGTCGTCGCCTGGCCGACCCCCACGCCGTCCGCCGCGTCGTAACCGGACGCGACCGCGACGCCCGCACCAGGCCGGAGGAGGGCTGCGCCCCGTCACGAGGCGCACGGCGGAGCCCGGCCGCCGTGGGCGAGAGCGAAGCCGGGTCAGAGCGGGTCGCCGAGGGGGCCGTACTCGGCTTCCAGGGCGTTCGCCCAGTGGGCGGCGAAGTCCGGCTGCGTGCCGTCCACGTCGGTGAAGCCGTACTCCTTGTACAGCCCCCAAGTGGCCAGGGCGCGTCCGGTCTTGGCCATGATGCCGGGGTCGGCGGCCAGGGCGGCGACGGCCCGTCCCACATAGGCGGGGGTCTCGGAATGGGCGAAGTTCGGATCCTTCGCCACACCGTCGCGCCAGTTGGCCTCGGTCACGCCGAAGTGCTCCAGCATGGCCTCCGAACGCAGGAAACCCGGTGTGACGGCGACGGCCGCGACGCCGTACGGCTTGAGCTCCGCCGCCTGGGCCACGGCGAGGCGGATCACGGTGGACTTGGCGATGTCGTAGAAGAACGAGCCGCGATAGCGGGCGGTGTTGCCGTCGGTGACCTCCACGACCAGGCCGCTCCGGCGGGCGACCATCAGCGGCAGTGCGAACCGGCTCGTGACGATGTGGGTATCCACCGCCCGGCGCAGCAGCCGCAGGCCGGTGTCGAGGTCCTGCTCCCACAGAGGATGCTCCCAGTCGGTCAGCGCGTCGCCGCCCCACACCGAGTTGACCAGGACGTCGAGCCGCCCGTCCTGCTCGGCGGCGATCCGGTCGACCAGGGCGCGCACCTCCTCGGGGTCGCTGTGGTCGGTGCGCACGGCGATGCCGGTGCCACCGGCCGCTGTGACCCGCGCGGCGGTCTCCTCGACGGTCTCCGGGCGGTCCAGGTCGGAGCGGCCGGCCGTGCTGCTGCGGCCGGTGACGTAGACCGTGGCGCCCGCTGCCCCGAGTTCGACGGCGATGCCGCGTCCGCCGCCCCGCGTGCCTCCTGCCACCAGGGCGACCTTCCCGGCGAGCGGCTGTCTGTCGTCGTTCATCGTTTCTCCTCGCAGCGGTTGTGGGGCGCCAGGAGGGCGGTGACCGACCTCCTGAGCCGCTCCGGCAGCGTGCCCTGCCGGTCGAGGGCCCACGTCAGCCCGGTGCCGGCGATCAGCGCCTGGACGGACTCGGCCAGCGCGGCGGTGTCGGTGCCGGTCCGTAGCTCACCCTCGGCCACCGCCTCGTCCAGCAGGGCCAGGATCGCCCTTCGCTGCGCTTCGTGGATGACCAGGGCGTACTCGTGCAGTTGCGGATCGGTGAGGTCCATGCACAGGAACGCCAGGTGATTGGCGAAGCGCTCCGGGGTGTCCATGAGAGCCATCGACTCCTCGGCCAGCGCCAGGAGCGCCTCCAGCGGGGAGGGACGCCCCTGCCGCAGCCGCTCGTGGTGTGCCTCCGCGTCGTGCGCGGACTGCCTCGCCAGCGCAACCATCAGGCCGCGCTTGGACCCGAAGCGCTGCACGAGAGTGCCGGGCACGAGCCCCACCTCGTCGGCGACCGCGGCGAGGGTCAGCCCGGCCGGACCCACCCGGCCGATCACCTCGGCCGCCGCACGCAGGATCACCGAATCGTCCACCCCGCGGGGACGTCCCGCCACCGGCCCCTCCCATTTATAAATGACTGTTCATTTATAAATACAGCCGCCCGGGCTCTTCTGGCAAACCCGACGGCATGATCCCGGCGGATCGGGGCAGTCCGCTCGTTCGTGAGCGGGACTGCGTACGGTGAAACCATGAGTGATTCCGGGCCCGGGCTGCCCCGGCCGGGCCGGTCGATGCGGGAGCGGACGTCCGCGCTGCTCACCGGAGCCCTCGGCAGCGCGATCCTGATGATCGTGCTCGTCGGGGTGATGTGGGCGATCGAGATCGTCGACTACATGGAAAGCGGTCGGCTCGACAGGTACGGCATCGTCGCCCACGAGCCGGACGGCCTGCCCGGGATCCTGTTCGCGCCGTTCCTGCACGCGGGGTTCGGCCATCTGATGGCGAACTCGCTGCCGCTGCTGATCCTGGGGTTCGTGGCCGCCATCCGGGGGATCGGCAGGTTCCTCGCGGCGAGCCTGGTCATCATCCTGGTCAGCGGGCTGGGCGTGTGGTTCACCAGCCCGCCGGACACACTGACCATCGGCGCGAGCGGCCTCGTCTTCGGATACTTCGGTTATGTCGTGGCCCGGGGGTTGTTCGACCGCCGGACCCTCGACATCGTCCTCGGCGTCGTGGTCGCCGTGCTGTACTACTCGATCCTGTGGGGGGCCCTGCCCACCCAGCCGGGTGTCTCCTGGCAGGGCCACCTGTTCGGCCTCATCGGCGGCGTGATCGCCGCCTGGCTGCTCCGCCGCCGCAGGACCTGACCGGCGAACGGCTCAGGAGCCGGGAGGCGGGGTGGCGGTCCCGATGTCGAAGGCAGCGGGATCGTCGACGACCCGGCAGGGCTTCACGGGCCCTTCCGTCAGCCGGCCGGAGAACTGCCAGGCGACCCCCGGGTGGCCGGCGTCCGGCTCCACCGGATTCTCGTTGACCTCGATCATGACGATCTGCCCCGGCTCGATGAATTCGGGGTGGATGGTGATGCCGTTCTTCGGCCGGATGGCCTTACTGGACGCGAGATTCTCCGTCGCCCTCCGGATGCGCGCCTGGACGGCCGGGTCCTTGCTCTCCAGGTCCTTCTTGGCGAAGGAGGTCCGGTCGCCCTTCACCACGGGAGCGCGCCCGTAGGCGCACCTCTTGCCGAGCGGCAGATAGGTGATGTCGGCGTGCACGCCCATCTTCGCCAGGTCCCGCTCGACCTGGTCCGGGTCCCTGAACTCGTTGATCTTGAGGTTGATCGAGCCGTCCGGGTTCTTCGTCAGCGCGTACGCCGGGGTCTGCCCGCCGATCACCAGCGGTACGGCGACGGCCGCGGCGGCGGCGGCGATCGCGGCCCCGACCAGGAACCGGGGCCGGGCGATCCGGCGCACGGCCGGCACGCGCGTCCGTGCCTCCCGGGCCGCGATCTCCGCCTTGAGTTCCGCGAGCAGTCTGTCCTCGAAAGTGTCGTTCACTTCGTTCCTCCGATCAGTTCCATGACGCCGGGAAAGCGCTGGACCTGCCGCCGGGCGCGGTGCAGCCTGACCCGGGCGGTGCCCTGCCTGATGCCGAGCGCGGCGGCGGCCTCGGCGGGGCTGAGCCCGTCCACGGCCACGAGTTCCAGCAGCGCGCGGTCGCCGTCCGGCAGGTCGGCCATCGCCTCCAGCGCGAGGCGGGCCGGCGACTCGGCGTCGACGCGTTCCTCCAGGCGGGCGATGTCGTCGGCGTCGAGCAGGCGGCGGCCGGCGATCCTGCTGGTGGCGCGTAACTCCCTCGCCGTACGGCGGCGCTGTGCCAGCACCGTGTTGCGCGCCACGCCGTAGAGCCAGGCGATCTCGCTGCCCCTGTCCGGGCGGTAGGTGTGCGCGGAATCGAGCACGGCGAGGAACACCTCGGCCGTGAGGTCGGCGACGGTGTGCGGATCGTCCGCCCGCCTGGCCAGGAACCGCGTCACGGCGTCGACATGCCGCCGGTAGAAGGCTTCGAATTCATCGGGATCACGGGCGAAGCCCGCCGGACCCGTCTGTTCACGGCGCACCGGCGCTCCCCTCGGTCGTGTGACAGAACACATCCCTGCTTGGACGAAGCGCCGCACACCGTTACAGGTCCGGAAAAACGAAAAAGCCGACGGCCCGGAGACCGTCGGCGAGATCGGCGGCCGCCGGAGGGGCGGCCGCCGGGAGAACCACTAGAGACGCTCGACCACGTAGTCGACGCAGGAGGTCAGCGCCTCGACGTCGGCGGG
Organism: Microbispora sitophila; assembly: GCF_014892245.1. Lineage (NCBI taxonomy): Bacteria > Bacillati > Actinomycetota > Actinomycetes > Streptosporangiales > Streptosporangiaceae > Microbispora > Microbispora sitophila. Next base: position 119,902 of record NZ_JADBGC010000024.1, read on the forward strand.
GTCGATCGCCGGGAACATCGCGATCCGCAGCTGGTTGCGGCCGAGCTTGCGGTAGGGCTCGGTGTCCACGATGCCGTTGGCCCGCAGCACCTTCGCGACCGCCGCGGCGTCCACGGCGTCGTCGAAGTCGATGGTCCCGACGACGTTGGAGCGCTGCGCCGGGTCGGCCACGAACGGCGTGGTGTACGACGTCTTCTCGGCCCAGGTGTACAGCCGCGAGGCGGAGTCGGCCGACCGGGCGGTGGTCCACGCGAGGCCGCCCTGGGCGTTCATCCACTCGATCTGGTCGGCCAGCAGGAACAGCGTGGCGACCGCCGGGGTGTTGTACGTCTGGTCCTTGACCGAGTTGTCGATCGCGGTCGGCAGGCTGAAGAACTCGGGGACGAACCGGCCGCTCTCGGCGATCTCCGTCACCCGGGCCAGCGCCTTCGGCGAGAACAGCGCGATCCACAGGCCGCCGTCGGAGGCGAAGCTCTTCTGCGGGGCGAAGTAGTAGACGTCGAACTCCCCGGCGGAGACCGGCAGGCCGCCGGCGCCGCTGGTGGCGTCCACGAGGACGAGCGACTCGTCGTCCGCGCCACCGCTGGTCGGCCGCTTGATGGGCATGGCGACGCCGGTCGAGGTCTCGTTGTGGGTGAGCGCGTAGACGTCCACGCCCTCCTCGGCGACCGGCAGCGGGTGGCTGCCCGGCTCCGACTTGATCACCGAGGGGTCGGCGAGCCAGGGGGCCTTCTTCGCGACCGTCGCGAACTTCGAGGAGAACTCCCCGAAGTGCAGGTGCTGCGACTTCTCCCGGATCAGCCCGAAGGACGCGATGTCCCAGAACGCTGTGGTGCCGCCGTTGCCCAGCACGACCTCGTACCCCTCGGGGAGGGAGAACAGGTCGGTGAGCCCGGCGCGGACGCGGGCGACGAGGTTCTTCACCGGCTTCTGCCGGTGGGAGGTGCCCATCACCTTCGCCCCGGCGTCGGCGAGAGCGGCGAGCTGCTCGGGGCGTACCTTCGAGGGCCCGCAGCCGAAGCGGCCGTCGGCGGGCTTGATGTCAGCGGGAATCACGATGTCAGCCACGCTTCAAGCGTAGTGAGACCTGCGGATGCTCTAGACCATGGTCCGGATCGTGAGACATCATGGTCCCGTTTTAAGATCACGCACCACCTCAAGAATGGACTCCACCCCCGGGAGACATCCGCGTGGCCGACCCGCACGCCGTCATCGAGGCACTGGTTCGCAGGCCGTTCTTCTGGCGCTCCGACCGCCCACTGCCCCTCGTTCTCGTGGTCGGTCGCGACGGCGGCGCCTTCGACACGGCCCGGGGGCTCGCCGAGCCCTTCGAGGACTCCCTCCCGCAGGCCACGGTCAGGGCGGGGGAGTACGACACGCTGCGCGAGCTCGTCGCGGCGCTGGCGGGGGAGCGCGGCCAGCTCGGCATGCCCGTCGGCGGCTCATTCCTGCCCCCGCCGCGATTTCCGCTCGTCCAGTTCGTGCTGTGGGCGCGGCGCCAGCGCGAGGAGCCGCCTCCCGGGGAGCCGGTCGACGTGCCGGGCCGGACCTGGCCGCCCGACCCCCAGTCGCGTACGGGCCAGGAGGAGTTCAAGGAGCGGCTCAAGGACTGGCGCAGGGGCAGGTACGGCGGGGACCGGGGGCGCAGGACCGCGGCGGACTTCCTCGGCCGCGCGGCCACCACCTGGGTGCCGGTGGGCACGCTCGCCGCCTGGGGGCTCGGCGGCGCCTCCGACCTGGTCGGCCTGATCCCGTGGGCGCTCGGCGTGCTCGTCGCCGTCGTCGGCACGTTGATCCAGGCGATGCTCTCGATCAGGGGATCCCTCTTCAACGGCTGGTTCAGGAAACAGCCCTACCTGACCAGGAAGCCCTTCGAGCGCCTGGCGAAGTACGCGCTGCGCATCGCCAACGCGAGCGAGGCGGAGGTCGAGCGGCTGCTCGTCCACGCGCTGTGCCGGGACCTGCGCCAGGCGTACCAGAAGTGGCTGATCCCGTGGCCGAGTTGGGGGCGCGGCCTTTACGCGATGCTGGTCCTCGACGCGCGGTGGTCCGGCGACGTCAACGAGCGGTTCCTGCGCACGCTGGAGGAGACGGTCGAGGAGACCGGGCTGTTGCCGCCGCTCCTGGTGCTGGCCGCCGTGCCCGAGTCGTACGCGCCGGGCAGCCGGCCGGTCACCGCGGGCCGGATGTCGGACCTGTCCGCGCTGGTGGCGTCGTGGCGGACGGCGGCGCGGCGGCGGGTGCCGCCGTTGCGGCTGATGGTCAGCGCGCCCGCGATCCCGCTGGACGACGACTACCGGCCGCGCCTTGTGGGCAGCCGGATGCGGGCGATCGGCTACTGGTGCGTGATGACGCTCCTGCTCATCGGTCCTGTCGTCCTGCTCGGGCGCATCCAGCAGGACCGCAACGCGCACTGCGGCGGCCTGTCCTGGGTCGAGCGCATCGGCAAGGAGTGCGTCGGCGTCCTGAACGCCGACGGGCCCACCCCGGACGGGCTCTTCCCGTCGAGCGAGATAACGAGGCTCGTCGCCCGGATCGACCGCAACAACGACCTGGCCAGGGAGGCCGGGACGTACGTGAGCGTGGTGCTGTTCGGCGAGTACTCCGTCGCGCAGGACCAGAACGACAGCGCGTTCGTCGGGGCCCGGGCGGAGCTGACGGCCGTGGAGGAGTACCAGCGCGGCGTCTCCGGCGCGCCCCGCCTCCAGGTGCTCGTGGCCAACTCCGGCACGAACTTCCGCCAGGGGCGGCGTACGGCGGAGCTGGTCAGCGAGATGGCGGCCGAGGACCCCCGCGTCCTCGGCGTGATCGGCTTCCAGCGCAGCGTCCGCGGCGTCGAGGAGGCCATCCAGACCCTGAACACGGCGAAGATCCCGATGCTGGTGACCACCGCGACCGCCGACCGGCTCGGGTATCTGGCGGACGACCCCGCTCGGTCCGGGGCCGGCTACTCCTCGCCGTACGTGTTCCGCCTGGGGCCGTCGAACCGGCGGCAGGCGCGGCTGGCCGCCAGGTTCGCCCGCTACCGGCTCCTCGGCGGTGTGCTCAAGCCGTCCGCGGTGGTCGTCCAGGACCAGACGGACGACGACAACTACACGAACAACCTCGCCGACGACTACGCGGACGAGGCCGGCGCGGTGGGGATCACGGTCAGCGACCGCGTCGCGTACAAGGACCGGGGAACGGGCATGGACCTCGCGGTGAGCCGGGCCTGCGGGCACGGGCCCGACCTGCTCCTCTACGCGGGCCGTGCGGCCGACTTCCTCGACTTCCTGCGCTACGTCGAGGGCAAGGACTGCGGCAAGGAGCAGATCAAGGTCCTCGCGGGCGACGACGTCATCAAAGCGGTGGCCAACAGCGGCGCGGTGATCGGCGACTACCGGCGCGTCCAGGTCTACTACGCGGCGCTGGCGAGCCGCGAGCTGTGGCGCGGCAACACCGTGGCGCCGACGGGCTTCGTGCGGAGCCTGCTGAGCGGACGGCACCCGAAGGAGTCCGACGACAACCTCATCCTCAGCTACGACGCCGCCAAGCTCTTCTACGAGCGCGTCAACGCGGCCTATCGTGGCGGGCTGCCCAGCAGGGGGGACATGCTCTACCAGATCTCCCTCGTCTCCCCGCGCGACAGGTGGAACGGTTCGAGCGGCGTGATCTCGTTCGGCGCCGCCGCCCACGAGCCCGAGGACAAGGCCATCGCGATCATGAAGGTGAACGGATCGGGCAGGTCCGAGGTCGCGTTCCGCTGCGGCCGCCTGGCGACCACCGAGATCGAGGACGGCAAGGAGAAGGACAGCAAGGAGAGGATCTGCCGGAACCTCGACGGGGAGCGCGCGGCCCAGGACGCCCCTGCGGTCTCGTCCGGGGTCTCGTCCGCGAGCCCGTCGGCGCCCCCGCGCAAGGACGCCGCCGACCCCGGCCGGTGACGCGTCCGGGCACGGAAACGGCCCGCCCCTCGGGAAGGGGCGGGCCGTCAAGGGTGCTGACGGTGCGCGGGCGGGCCCGGCGGCCTCTCGGAGCGTGTGGCACGCCGCAGGGCCGCGACCGCGCCGAGGCTCAGACCTTGCCGATGACCTCGGAGGCGCCGGGCACCTCGTTGATGGAGCGCTGCTTCGGGCCCACGTAGTTGGCGCTGGGGCGGACCAGCCTGCCCGTGCGCTTCTGCTCCAGGATGTGGGCGGCCCAGCCGGCGGTCCGGGCGCAGGTGAACATCGAGGTGAACATGTTCGACGGCACCTCGGCGAAGTCGAGGACCACCGCGGCCCAGTACTCCACGTTGGTCGCGAGGACCCGGTCCGGCTTGCGGGCGTGCAGCTCCTCGAGCGCGGCGGTCTCCAGCGCGGCGGCGACCTCGTAGCGCGGCGCGCCCAGCTCCTTGGCCGTACGGCGCAGCACGCGGGCACGCGGGTCCTCGGCCCGGTAGACCCGGTGGCCGAAGCCCATGAGCCGCTGGCCCTTGTCCAGCTCGCTCTGGACATACTTGCGGGCGTCACCCATCTTCTCGACGCCCTCGATCATGTGCAGCACCCGTGCGGGCGCGCCGCCGTGCAGCGGGCCGGACATCGCGCCGACCGCGCCCGAAAGGGCGGCCGCCACGTCGGCGCCGGTGGAGGCGATCACGCGGGCGGTGAACGTCGAGGCGTTCATGCCGTGCTCCGCGGCCGACGTCCAGTAGGCGTCGATGGCCTTCACGTGCTTGGGATCGGGCTCACCACGCCAGCGGACCATGAAGCGCTCGACGATGCTCTCGGCCTCGTCGACGCGCTTCTGCGGGACCATGGGCAGTCCCAGGCCGCGGGCCGACTGCGCGACGAACGACAGAGCGGTCACCGAGGCGCGTGCGAGATCGTCGCGGGCCTGGTCGTCGTCGATGTCGAGCAGCGGGCGGAAGCCGTACGAAGGCGCCAGCATGGCCAGCGCGCTCTGTACGTCTACTCGGATGTCGCCGGAATGGACGGGAAGTGGGTACGGCTCCGCCGGGGGCAGGCCCGGCTGGAACGTATTGTCGACGAGCAGGCCCCAGACGTGTCCATAGGAGACGTTGCCCACGAGCTCTTCGATGTCGACGCCCCGGTATCGCAGGGCGCCCCCTTCTTTGTCCGGTTCCGCGATCTCGGTCTCGAACGCCACCACGCCTTCGAGCCCGGGTTTGAAGTCGGACATTCTCGGCCGCCTCCCTCTCTTGTGAAGTCCAGAGCCTTGATGTCGAGATACCGGCGGGTCAATTTAACCCGCAGCGCCCGACTGTCGCGCCCCCGGCCCTACCCAACGGGGTTCTCCCAGGTAGGGGCCACCGAGCGAGACGTATGCCGAACACGCGAGAATACCTTTCCGTGGACAGCGCTTCGCACCTTCCCGGGCTCCGGCACAGTTACGAAGGTGAGCCCCTGCTCGAATCCGGCATGGCCGCCGACCCGGTGACACAGTTCGCGCTGTGGTTCGCGGACGCGGTCGCCGCGGGCCTGCCCGAACCGAACGCCATGGTCGTCGCCACCAGCTCCGCCGGTGGCCGTCCCTCCGCCCGCACCGTCCTTCTCAAGGGCTTCGACGAGCGCGGGTTCGTCTTCTTCACCAACTACGAGTCTCGCAAGGGCCGCGACCTCGGTGAGAACCCGCGGGCCTGCCTGCTGTTCCCGTGGCATCCCATCAGGCGGCAGGTCCGCGTGGAGGGCTCCGTCGTACGGCTCCCGCGCGAGGACAGCGCCGCCTACTTCCACTCTCGCCCGTACGGCTCCCGCATCGGCGCGTGGGCCTCCCGTCAGTCGGCCGTCGTGGAGTCGAGGGAGCGGCTCGACGCGAGGTTCCGGGAGTTGGCCGCGCGCTGGCCGGAGGACCCGCCGGTGCCGGACTTCTGGGGCGGCTTCCGGGTGATGCCGGCCGAGGTCGAGTTCTGGCAGGGCCAGACCGACCGCATGCACGACCGGCTCCGCTACCGGCGAGCCGGCGGATCCTGGACGCTGGAGCGCCTCGCCCCCTGAGGCGCCGCTGCCGATGGCGATCAGGGCAGCCTGGCCGCGACCTTGAGATCGGCGAGGAAGCCGGAGTACGCCTCGTCCCGGTCGGGCGCGCGCAGGATCGCCGAGGGGTGGATCGTCGCCACGTAGTACGCCCCCTCGCGCCGGGGGACCGGCTCCCCCCGATGCCTGGTGACGCGGAAGTCCGGGCCCAGCAGGGCCCGGGCGGCCGTGGCCCCCAGCACCACCGTCACCTCCGGGTCCACCAGACGCATCTCGGCCTCGAGCCAGGGCCGGCAGGCGTTGATCTCTCCCACGGTGGGCTTCTGGTGGATTCTGCGTTTGCCGCGGGGCTCGTACTTGAAGTGTTTGACCGCGTTGGTCACGTACACCGCCTCGCGCTCGATGCCCGCCTCTTCGAGCGCCTTGTCGAGCATGCGCCCCGCGGGCCCGACGAACGGCGCGCCCTCGCGGTCCTCCTGGTCGCCCGGCTGCTCGCCGACCAGCATGAACCGTGCGTCGGGAACGCCCTCGCCGAAGACCGTCTGCGTGGCGGCGCGGTAGAGGTCGCAGCCCTCGCAGTGCCGTGCGGCCTCCCTGAGCGCGGGCAGGCTGATCTCCGCCGGAAGGAATCGCTGGGCTCCGATGTTTCCCATCCTGGGTCGCTTCCCCAATAGGGTCGGCTGCGAACACGGGGGAGGTCGTAGCATCGATTTACAAGGACTGGAGGAGCCTTGACCGCACACGGCCTGATCGACACGACGGAGATGTACCTCCGGACGATCTTCGAGCTCGAAGAGGAGGGCATCGTCCCGCTGCGCGCCCGGATCGCCGAGCGACTGCAGCAGAGCGGTCCGACCGTCAGCCAGACGGTGGCGCGCATGGAGCGCGACGGCCTGGTCAAGGTCGAGGGGGACAGGCACCTCAGCATGACCGCGCTGGGCCGCACGCTGGCCATCCGCGTCATGCGCAAGCACCGCCTCGCGGAATGCCTGTTGACGCAGGTGATCGGCATGCCGTGGGAAGAGGTCCACATCGAGGCGTGCCGCTGGGAGCACGTGATGTCGGAGTCGGTGGAGACCCGGCTCGTGAACCTTCTCAAGAACCCCCGGGTGTGCCCGCACGGCAACCCGATCCCCGGTCTGGACGAGCTGGGGGTGCCGCAGTCCGGTTCGGCCGGGGATGAGATGGTGTCTCCCATGGTGACCCTCGCGGGACAGGCCCCCGTGCCCGTTGTAGTGCGCCGAATCAGCGAACAAGTGCAAAGCGATCCCGCCGTGATGCTTAAACTCAAGCAAGTTGGGATACAACCCGGACGCGAGGTGACGCTCGCGGCGAGTGACAACGGTGTAACGGTGACTGGTGATGGTGAGGTGGGAACCACGACCGCGGACCTTCCGAGGGACGTCGCCTCACACGTTTTTGTCACCAGACGATGACGGAATGAGTTGTGCCTGGTTGAATCCCCTAGGGAGTCCTTTCATTTCTCGCGACCCAGCCTTCGCAGGAGCGCCCGTGCCCGGCATAGCGAATCCACCTCGTCAAGGGACGGTCGTGGCATGAGGCGATGGGGAGATCTGTCACAGGACGCCGACGACCACCTTTCCGCCGGTTCCGTTCTCGACCACGCGGAGATGGCCGTGGTCGTGACCGACCGGTTCAGCAATGTCCTGTACTGGAATCCCTTCGCCGAGCAGCTGTTCGGCCGTGTGGGCGCGTCTCCGGGCAAGGAGTCGCTGCACACCCTCGGGATCTCGGAGAAGGACCATCCGCTCGCGGCCGAACTGGCCAAGCACGTGCTGCGCGGCGGTGTGTGGGAGGGCACGTTCGACGTGGCCCGCGGCGACGGCACGACGATCTACGTGCGCGCGCAGGCCGTGCCGCTGCGGCACCCCTCCGGCTCCGTGAGCGGCATCGTGATCACCGCGCGCGAGGCGATGCGCAGCAACGAGCGTGAGAAGGACCGCTTCGGCCTGCTCGAGCGGATCGGTGAGCGGCTCGCCGGCTCCCTGTACGTCGAGGAGACGCTCAACCGGGTCGCGGAGATGCTCGTCCCGCAGTTCGCCGACCACTGCTTCATCGAACTGAACGAGGGCGACCGCCTGGTGCGCAAGGTCTCCACGCACGTGAACGGCTGGACGCCGCCGCCGGACACCTGGCGGCCGGTCGGCGCGGAGATCAGATACCCCCTCGGGCACTACGCCGAGACCGCCCTGCGTCGCCAGGAGACGATCCTCGTCGAGGACTTCTCCCAGGTCAGCTACCCGGCGGCGAGCGAGGGCGCGGCCCGGCTGTGCGGCGAGATCGGGATGACCTCGGCCATCGCCGCCCCCTTGTGCGTGCGCGGCGAGACGCTCGGCCTGATGTACCTCGGCCTGTCGAACCTCACGAACCGCCGTTCGCCCCACTACGACACCTTCGACCGCGACTTCGTCGGCGCCATCGCCACCCGCGTCGCGCTCGCCGTCGACAACGCGCTGCTGTTCGAGGAGGAGCGGCACACCGCCGAGTCGTTCCAGAAGCACCTGCTCCCGCGTCAGCCGCTGCCCTCGCTCGACGGCCTGGAGATCGCGGTCCGCTACTACCCGGCCGCTCCGCTCGCCTCGCACGGCCAGGGCATCCAGACCCAGGTGGGCGGCGACTGGTACGACGTGATCCCGCTGTCGGCCGGCCGCGTCGGCATCGTGATCGGCGACGTCGAGGGCCGGGGGGCCAAGGCGGCGGCGGTCATGGGCCAGCTCAGGGCCGCGTTGCGGGCCTTCGCCCAGGACGACAAACCGCCCGCCGACATCCTCGCCCGGCTGGACGAGTGGACCAGGATCGTCGCCGCGCCCGAACACGACGACTTCGGTGCCGACATCACCAACCCGCCGATCGTCACCTGCCAATACATGGTGTACGACGCGTGGTCGAGGCAGCTGTCGTTCGCCAACGCCGGGCACGCGCCGCCGCTGCTGATCGTGGACGGCGAGGTCAGGGACCTGGACATCACCGAGGTCGGCCAGCCGCTGGGGGTGCGGGCCAAGGGCATGCACGCCGACCTGGTCTACAAGGAGGAGACGAGGGAGCTGCCGCCCGGCGCGACCCTGCTCCTCTACACCGACGGCCTGGTCGACCGCAGGCCGCCACGCGACTCCGCCACGGGCGTCCCCGGCGACGACGAGGCGCTCGACGTCCTGCGTGAGAAGCTGGCCAAGGCGTCGGGGGAATCCGTCGAGCGCATCGCCGACCTGGCCACGGTGGCCGTTCCCGGCGAGATCGACGACGACATGGCCATCCTCGTCGTCCGCTCGGCGGGAACGGAGCTGCAGTCCCAGGAGCGTACGTTCCCGGCCCAGCCGATCATGGTGAGCGAGGCGCGGCGGATGGCGTCCGAGGCGTTCGCCGGATGGCAGGTGCCCGAGGAACGCGCGGAGCTGGCCTGCCTGCTCGTGTCCGAGGTCGTGACCAACGTGGTCCTGCACGCCGCCAGCGCCAGCGTGCCGCGCCGCGAGCTGGTGCTCGACGGGCCGCCGCTGCCGTTCGACGAGTCGTGGGACGTGCCGGGCTTCGAAGAGGAGATCGCGGGCGACAAGGAGTTCACCCTGCGGCTGCGCAGGGGCGCGGAGTCCGTCTGGGTCGAGGTCTTCGACCAGGACCTCCGCCTGCCCCGCATCCGCAGCGCGGGGGAGAACGACGAGGGCGGCCGTGGCCTCTACCTCGTCGACCAGCTCGCGCGACGCTGGGGCTCCCGCCCGACCCGCGAGGGCAAGGCGGTCTGGTTCGAGATCCCCATCGGCGGTCGTTAGTTCCGTGACACGCCCCCGGCGCGGGGGGCGTGTCACGGTCAGTTCTTCTGCTTCATGCAGCTGTAGCCGCTCGGCCGGTCGGGTTCGAGTGTCACCTGCCGCAGCACGGTCGCTTCCATGGAGATGCGGAAGGTCTCCTGGTGCGCGCAGTCGTACAACGCGTACGCGCCCTCGCGTTCGCCGAGCAGCAGCACCTGCACGCCGCCGCGCAGCACCTTGCCGCTTTCGCGGTCGTTGAGCACCACCCACTGGTCCTGGAAGCCCACCATCGACAGGAGCATGCTGGCGGGCCTGCCCTTCTCGGCGACGGCGAGCGCGTCGCTCTCCATCTGCCCCATCAGCGCGAAGCCCAGCCCGATGCCGGTGAACGCGGCCACCACGATCTTCATGCCCGCGCGGCCGGTCGGACGCCGCCGCAGCAGCCGGAACGGCACGAGGAAGGCCAGGGCGCCGATCACCACCGCGGTGATCACGATGCCGGCCAGCGACGTGCCCTCGCCCAGCCCGAGGTAGCCGAGGAAGCCCCAGTAGCTCGCCCCGCACCACAGCGCGCCGGCGGTCGCGGCGGCCCACGGGCGCACGCGTACGGCCTGGGCCAGGCGGAACAGACGGCCGAGAGTGGCCTTGTCGAGCAGCCAGACGGCCGCCACGACGATGCCCGCGATCAGCGCGCCGCCGATGATGAGCAGGATCAGCGTCCCCACCAGGCGGCCGAACATGGTGGCCTGGTCGATGCCCGCCTGCTCCGGACTGATGTTGAAGATGCCGTACACCTGCTGGATGCCGAGATAGAGCAGCGCGTACAGGGCGATGCCGATCGGCACCACGACTGATCCGCTGCGTTCCAGCAAGTCGACGACGCCGGCTTTCACGTCCAGCTCCGGCGGGTCGGCGAGGCCGGTGTGCTCCTCCGGCTTGGTGATGGTCATTTATCGGTTCATTTCGTCTTTGGTCGTCGGACGGAACATGATTGCAGCCCGAGCGGACGAGCACGCATCGGATCCGCCTCGACGGCCGGGGAGCGGACACCACGCGCTGCGCGCTTCTTTCCGGACGTCCCGGGTGCTTGACTCGGACGCGTGACTCCTCCGCTACCGGAAGGGCGCGGCTTCTCGCTAGGCCGCTTCCGCAGCGTCGCGAAGGGCAAGCCCTGCCCTGAGAATGTTGGTGGCCGCGTTCACGTCGGCGTGCGCCTCGTGGCCGCACGCCTGGCATCGGAACCGGGCTTTGGTGAGGCGGTTGTCCTTCGCGCGGTGCCCACAGCGGGCGCAGGTGCGGGAGGTGCCGGCGGGGTTGACCGCGATCGGCTCGCGACCGGCGCTTTCAGCCTTGTGCGCGAGCACACGCAGGAACACCCCCCAACCCGCGTCCAGGATGCTCCGGTTCAGCCCCGTCTTGGCCGCGACGTTTCGCCCAGGCTGGACGATCGTGCCCGACGCGGACCGGGTCATGTTCGCGATCCGCAGGTCCTCGTGCACGATCACGTCATACGCGCGGACCAGCGAGAGCGCCTGCTTGTGCGCGTAGTCCAACCGCCGGCGGCGCACCTTGGCATGCAGCGCGGCGACGCGCGCCACGGCCTTACGGCGACGCGTGGACCCACGCCTTTTACGGGCGAGATCCCGCTGAGCGGCGGCCAGCCGGTCAGCGGACGCGGCCGGGTGCCGCTGGTTTTCGATGCGGTCGCCCTCGGATGTGGTGGCCCGCGACGCAACGTCCATGTCGATGCCCACGACCGCGCCCGTCACGGGCAGGGATTCGGCCGGTACCTCGTCGCACGACAGCACGACGAACCAGCGGGCGCCTTCCCGCTTGACGCTGATCGTCTTGACGGTGCCGAGCACACGGCGGTGCCGGTGGACCCGGACATGCCCGATGCCCTGCAACCGCACGTAGATCGCGGCCGGGTGTTCGGGCTGACGATCCCACCGGCAGCCGTCGCCGTCCTTGGGCCACTCCACCGTGTCGAACCGGCCCCGCCCCTTGAACCGGGGAAACCCCGGCGTGCGCCCGGCCTTCACACGGGCGAAGAACGCCGCGAACGCCTTGTCCAACCGGCGGAGCGTGGCCTGCTGGGAGGAGAACGACCACCGGCTCTGACCGGCGGGGTCATCGGCGCGGATGTGCTTCAACTCGCCCGACTGGTCGCCGTACCGGACCCTCACCCCGGCTCTGCGGTAGGCCGTACGGCGGTGCTCCAAAGCGGCGTTGTAAAGCTCCCGATGGTCGTGCAGGCACTGCGTGAGCGCGGCGGCATGCCTACGGGTGGGGCGCGGCAGGAACTTGAACGACCTGCGCACACCCACCTCCCACGTTCGGTAATTAGATCATCACGCTACTGGAAGGCACCGAAAAAACCCGGAAGGAAATCTGTGATGCGCAGACCACGCAGGTCAGGGCACGCTCGGGCTCTGGCGGCCCTCCCGCTCCCGATTCCCCCGTCCCCTCAAGGCGACGGTCCCCACGGGAGACTTTGATGGAGCTCGCCCACGACCGCCGCGGGAGCGGCCCGCCGCTGGTCCTCCTCCACGGCATCGGTCACCACCGGCACGGCTGGCTGCCGGTCCTCGACCTGCTCGCCGAGCGGCACGACGTCATCGCGGTGGACCTGCCCGGCTTCGGTGAGTCCCCGCCGCTGCCGTACGGCACGCCGTACAACGTGGAGACGCTGGGGCGGGCGGTGCGGGAGTTCTGGACCGGGCGCGGCCTGAGCCGGCCGCACGTCGCGGGCAACTCGCTGGGCGGTTACATCGCGCTCGACCTGGCGTCCTCCGCCGACGTCCGCACGGCCGTCGCGCTGTCTCCCGCCGGGTTCTGGTCCCGGCCCGAGTACGCGTACGCGCGGGCCGTGCTGCGCCTGCTGCGGCTGGCGGCGCGGGCCGACGGGCTGCCCACGCTCGCGACCGGCACGGACGAGGGGAAGGCGCTGGCCTTGGGGCTGTTCGTGGCCCGTCCGGAGCGGCTGTCGCGTGAGGCCGTGCTCGCGGCGGCCACGGCCATGCGCGAATGCGTGGGGTTCGAGGAGACGCTGGACTCGCTGGCGTGGGTCGCGCCGCCCGCGCCGCCCCAGGTGCCGGTCACCATCGCCTGGGGCGACCGCGACCGGCTGCTGCCGCGCCGGCAGGCCGTACGGGCGGCGCGGTGGGCGGGGCAGCGGGCGCTGCTGCTGCGGGGCTGCGGCCACGTGCCGATGAGCGACGACCCGGAACTGGTCGCGCGGGTGATTCTCGAAGGCGGCATCCGCGAAGGCAGCGAAGACCCGCGCTGAGTCTCCCTGTGCCGCTTGTGCCGACGGGCGCGCGGGGGCGGGGAAACCCACGCATACTGATCCGTGTGGACACCGGACTCATCCTTCTGGTCTTCCTGGCGCTCCTGTTCGCGTGGCTGCTGAACAAGGTGCGCCGGTTCTTCCGGCTGAGCCCGGTGGCCTACGGAGGCGTGATGGTCGTGTTCGTGGTGGCCATGCTGCTGATCTGGGGACAGCAGCACAGCTGATCTGTGGCTCTAGAAGCCGAAGGACCGGCCGATGATCTCCTTCATGATCTCGGTGGTGCCCCCGTAGATCGTCTGTACGCGGCTGTCCAGCCAGGCCTTGGCCACCGGATACTCCAGCATGTAGCCGTAGCCGCCGTGGAGCTGGACGCACCGGTCGACAACCTTGTTCTGCAGCTCGGTCGTCCACCACTTGGCCTTGGCCGCGTCCACCGCCGTGAGCTCCTTGGCGTTGAGCGCCCGGACGCACTTGTCCACGTAGTGGCGGGCGATCTCCACCTCCGTGGCCAGTTCGGCCAGCAGGAACCGGGTGTTCTGGAACTTGCCGATGCTGCGGCCGAAGGCCGTACGGTTGCGGCAGTACTCGATCGTCTCCTCCAGCACCGTCTCCGCCGCGGCCACGGCCGCCACCGCGATCGACAGCCGCTCCTGCGGCAGGTTGTTCATGAGCTGGAAGAAGCCCTGGCCCTCCTCGCCGCCCAGCAGATTGGCCACCGGCACCCGGACGTTCTCGAAGAACAGCTCGGCGGTGTCCTGCGCGTGCATGCCGACCTTCTCCAGGTTCCGGCCGCGGGTGAAGCCCTCCATGCCGCGCTCCACCACCAGCAGCGAGGTGCCGCGCGCGCCCGCCGAGGGGTCGGTCTTGGTCACGACCACGACGAGGTCGGAGTTGATGCCGTTGGTGATGAAGGTCTTCTGGCCGTTCACCACGTAGTGGTCGCCCTCGCGGACGGCGGTGGTGCGGATGCCCTGCAGGTCGCTGCCGGCCCCCGGCTCGGTCATCCCGATGGCCGTGATCAGCTCACCGGACGCGAAGCCGGGCAGCCAGCGCTGCTTCTGCTCGTTGTTGGTCAGCTCGACCATGTACGGCGCCATGATGTCGTTGTGCAGGCCGAATCCCAGGCCGCTGGCGCCGACGCGGATGATCTCCTCGACGATCACCATGTTGTAGCGGAAGTCGGTGATCCCCGAGCCGCCGTACTCCTCCGGCACCGAGAAGCCGAACATGCCCAGCTCGCCCGCCTTCTTCCACACCTCGCGGGGGACGATGCCGTCCTTCTCCCACTGCGCGTGGTGGGGGACGACCTCACGGGCCATGAACTCACGGACGGTCTCGCGGAAGAGGTCGTGCTCCTCGTCGAAGAGGTCTCGCCGCATCGGGTACGCCTTCCGGCTCAGAATCTGTTGGCCGCACCAGAATACGATTCTGGTCCTCCGCTGGTCGATCGGCTTCAAGTCGTACGGAGGGTCACAACTCCGAAACCATCGCGATAACGACCCCTTTGACCGCTTCGGTTACCCCTAAGATCTACCTTCGGTTTGCTATAGGCCCGCCAGGGCGGACCTGTGATCGGAGTATGCGGTGATTCGGTGGAAAGCTGGTCTTCCTAGGACCATGGCCGCCTTGGCCCTCGGCCTGGCCGGTACGGCAATTGTCGTCGTGCCGTCGATGACAGCACAGGCCAATACCGCCGACCTCGTCGTCGACTACGCCTGCCAACAGGGCATCGCCACCTCGGGTTCGGGCACCGTCTATCTTCGGACGAAGCTCACCGTTCCCACGACGCTGAACGTCGGCGATCCGCTCAACGTGGCGTGGAAGCTGAACTACAAGGACGCGACGCGCTTCGGAGCGCCCGCGCGGCTGCCCAACGGCGGCCGGATCGAGGTGACCGGGCGGGTCAATCTGACCGGCAGCTGGATCGGGCAGCTTCAGCCCAAGGGGTCCGTGGACCAGCCGGGCGCGATGATCAAGGGCACCCCGCTCAATCTTCCCGACGGCATCGCCGACTTCGCGTACACGGACCGGGAGGGCACCCTCACGGTCAAGCCCGGCAAGCTGTTCGTCGACTTCCGTCCCCCCGCCTCCGAGGTCATGGTCAACGACGACGACCCGGCGATCACCTACAGCGGCGGCTGGGAGAACCTCGAAGGGCAGCCGAGCGGGGACAACGACTACCACCTGGACCTGCACCGGACGACGGTGGCCGGCGCTTGGGCGTCCTTGACCTTCACCGGCACCGGAGTGGACTACGTCGCGCAGCGGGACCGGCGTGCGGGACCGATCGACATCGCCATCGACGGTCAGCCCGGCACTCCGCCCCGGATCGACCCCTCGACGAACGACGACGGCACTCCGGTGAACGACGCCAACAAGGGCGGGCAGACGCTGTGGAAGTTCCGCGGTCTCAAGTACGGCGAGCACACGATCACGATCAAGAACGTCGAGGACGCCAAGTGGGGCCAGCTCGACGCGTTCCGCGTGGTCACTCGGGAGCTGGTCAACCCGCCGCAGGAGTACCGCGCCGAGTGCACGCTCATCAGCGCACCGGTCGGCATTGAGGTGACGATCGGCGGTGGCGACAACCCGGCCAGCCCGTCGCCGGACAGCTCGCCGGACACGTCCGCCTCGCCCGACAGCTCGGCCAGCCCTTCGGGGAGCGCCTCGGCGAGTCCTTCGGCCACGCCCTCGGCCACGCCTTCCCCGTCGCCGAGCGGCGATCAGTCGCCCTCGCCGTCGCCCTCCCCTTCGGCGAGCAGAAGTCCGAACCTGGCGCCCACGCAGAACTACGTGGTGGCGGTGGTCACGCAGGGCAGTCCTTCGCCGACGGCGACGAAGACGGTGACACTGACCGCGACGCCGACCGTGGCGCAGGTGGCGATCACGCCTCAGGGCGGCGCGCAGACCGGTGAGGCTCCGGAGCGTGTGTCGTCCTCGGGCATGCTGCTGATCGGCTCGGGCGGCGCGCTGTTGATGATCGGCATGCTCAGCGGTGTGGCAATGCTCCGGCGCAGGGCGGCGCACTCGGGCGAGCGGAGCTGAGAAGGATGACGATGAACGACACTCCTGACGGTGGCGCTCCCGAGCAGGGCGGCGCGGGCACCGACGCCAAGAAGACGCGTAAGCCGCTGCCCCAGCCGGTCCTCGCGACCCTGCTCGTGGCCGGGTCGTTCGGCGGCATCGCGGCCGTGATGGCCGGGATGCTCGCCGTGCTGAGCCCCTCGGACCCGCCGCAGGAGAGCGGACCGGTCCCGGGTGCGGTGAACGTCCAGGACGCGGGCAACGTGGCCTTCCTGCCGCCCACCGTGGGGCCGGGCGGGCCGGGTGTGCCGCTCACGGCGGCGGACCCGACCGCGCCGCCGCCGCTTCCCGCGATGAAGCCGATCGCCCCGCTGACCTTCACGAGCGCGGCATCGTCATCCCAGACGCCGCTCTCGTCGTCCTCGTCGTCGACCGCCAAGAAGACGACGACGACCAAGAAGGCCACCGGCAGGCCGCTCAAGATCAGCATTCCGGCGATCGGCGTGAAGGCCACGGTGGGCTCGGTGGGCGTGGACAAGACCGGTGCCATCCAGACGCCCCCGCTGAGCAAGCCGAACCTCACCGGCTGGTACCGCTTCGGACCCGCCCCCGGCGACCAGGGGCCGGCGATCATCCTCGGGCACGTGAACACCCGCAAGGGCGCCGCCGTCTTCAGCCGCCTGCGCGAGCTGAAGCGCGGCAACAAGATCGCCGTTCTCCGTGCGGACGGCAAGATGGCGATCTTCACGGTGGACGGGATCGAGCAGGTCAGCAAGTCGACGTTCCCGACGAAGCGGGTCTACAGCAACACGATCACGTCCTCGCTGCGGCTGATCACCTGTGGCGGGGTCTACAACGCCAAGCAGCACCACTACACCGACAACATCATCGTCTACGCGACGCTGACGGAGACAAAGGGCAAGTGATCGCGAGGTGATCAGCCCATGCTGATCACTTCTTCGCCCTCCCGCGTCTCGTGCTCGGGCGGATCGTGCGGCCTGCGCCGTACGGCCGTCCGAGCCGCGCGCTGGACCAGGAGCGTGCCCACCACCGCCGCCACCGCGACGGCCATCAGCGCGTACGGCTGACGCCACGGCGAGGAGTCACCGCCGGCCGCAGAAACCTTGGCCGGCTGAGCGGCCCGGACCGGGCGCGCGGACGCGGCGGGTGTCGCGGCCGGAAGGCGGTTGGGGATGACGGCCGTCGCCTTCCACGGGAATCCTGGCGGCTTCACCGGACCCCAGTAATCCATGACCTCGACGCCGGCGGGCACCGGGAACTGCGGCGGAGCCGCCTTCAGCCCGCCCGGCACCGTGAGCGTGCCGATCTCGTACGGCGCGAACATGCCCTGCACGCCCTGCACCCGCCACCGTCCGGCCGGGACCTTGATCGACGTGGCGAAGTGGGCGGGTTCCGGCAGCCGCGTCCCGTCGAACGTCAGGGCCGTGCCGTCCTCCCCGGTCAGGCGCAGGCCGACCGGTTCGAGCCCGCCGGGGCCCTCGTACGGATGGGTGCCGTGCTGGAGCACCCAGAAGCCCACCGTGTAGGAGACATCGGGCCGCACCTTGGCAGGGAGCGGGTCGAGTTCGGTCACGGCCCAGAATCCGGCCCGCGCGTGAGCGGGCAGGGCCGGTGCGAGGATCGCCGCCATCGCCGCCATCGCCGCGAGCGCCACGAGCAGTCGTCTCACGTCAACACCTCCACCCTCCCTACCGTGGGAGGGCCATGAAGGTTCCCTGAGAATTTCCTGACATGAGACGCTCGACGGTTATGTCGATGGTCAACTGCTGGGAGACTGTTGGCTACGTGTACGTGACTGTGGTGGCAGGAGAGACGTCGTGCCCGACCCCAGTGCCCGGCGCAGGAGCGCCCGGCGTCGCATCGCGGCCCGGTCGGCGGCGGGAGCGACGGCCGCCCTGGCCCTGATGACGTGGCCGGTGCTCGCGGCGACCGAAACCACGACCGTGTCGTACTCCTGCATTCCGGCGGGCGGCGCCGCGGGGACCTACCCCGTGAGCGTGACTCTGGTCGCGCCCGACGACCCGGTGGTGAGCAGCGCGGCGACCGTGACCTGGCGGATCGCTCCAGCCACGCCGTCGGCCGGCCAGAGCGCGATGGTGGCACCGGCGACGGGCATCGCGGCGAACGACGTGGTGATCGCCGAGGGCCTGATGGAGGTGACCGGCGCTCCCGTCGTGAGCGAGTCCGCCACTCCCAGCGCATCGCCGACCCCCACGCCCTCACCGTCGGCGTCGCCTTCCGCGTCGGCCACCCCGTCCCCGTCGGCCTCGCCGTCTCCGGACGACAACGACGACACGGGCGGCAGGGAGTCTCAGGTGGCGACGGACACCTCCGCGACACCGTCCCCGAGTGCGACACCGTCCCCGAGTGCGACGCCGTCCCCGAGTGCGACGCGCTCTCCCAGCGCGACGCCGTCCAGCGACGAGACGGGCTCGCCCACGGACGACACGACGACCGGCACACAGGAGGAGACCCCTTCGGCCGTCACGCTGAGCCCGTCCGCGTCCACGGCGGTTCCGGTCTCCCTCTCACCGTCGGCCACGCTGACGCCGATCCCCGAACTGCTCGTCACGCTGACCCCGACGGCGGAGGGTACGGTCGGAGTCGCGGCCGGCGATTTCACGCTGAAGCTGCGGCAGGCCGGGGACACCACCGGCACGGGGCAGGCGCTCTACACGTGCACGCTGCCGGACTCCGCGACCCGGGCGTCGCTCGCGCTCACCGTGGCCGCATCCTCGTCCGCCTCGCCGTCCCCCTCACCGTCCGCTTCGCCCTCCCCGTCGCCGAGCCCGACCGGCAGCGACGACGCGAGCAGCTCGCCCACTCCCAGCGCCACGGCGACGAGGACTCCGAGCCCTACCCCGACCAGGACCAGGACGGTCACGGCGACCGCCACCGCGGCGGTCTCCCGCACGGCGACCAAGCAGATCAAGACGACACCGCTCGGCGGAGCGCAGACCGGGTCCGGGGGCGACGCGGGCCCGGACGCCCGGCTCGTCGTGCTCACCGGCCTGGCGCTGATGGCCGCGGCGGCGGTCGGAGGGCTGCTGCTGCGGCGCTTCGGCCCGAACCCCGGTTCATACGGCAGGCACTAGCGTCCGGTTGGCGCGGACATGCCGAGAACGCGAGAAAGTTTGAGCAACCGGAGGCGGTCTTGGGGTTTTTGTCCGTAAGATCTCTACCTGACTGTGACCGTATGCTGGAATGCTGGTACGCCTGTTGACTGCGAGCATCGAAGTGGAGAGAAGTCAGTGCTGAAGTCAAAGGCGCGGGGCCGTGTCGCCGGAAGGGCCGCCGCGGCCGGAGTGGTCAGTGCGGGCCTTCTCCTGGGCCTGAGCGCACTCAGTGCGCGAGCCGACACGAAGACCGTGACATACACCTGCACCCCCGGAACGGGCGGCACCGCCGTCACGCACGATTTCACGGTGACGCTCACCGCGAGCACCACGGCGGTGACCGGCACCCAGTACACCGCGACCCTGAGCATCCAGCCGCTCACGACTTCGGCGTTCCCCGCGCCGGTGCAGATCGCGAGCGGCGCGGCGATCGAGTTGCAGCCCACCGTGTCGGCGTCGGCGCTGCCGGCCGGTATGACCGCGGGCGTGTCCACGCCTTCGCCGACCGGTGCGGCGCTGACCTCGGCCGTCGCGGCCCAGGGGACGATGCCGCCGCTCCCCATGGCGACGCTGACCGTCACGCCGTCGACCGGGGCCACCTCCGTCGTGCTGACGGCGAAGGACTTCAAGGTCAGCATGGTCGCGCCCGCCGGCACTGGCACGACCACGACGCCCACCACGCTCTACAACTGCGTGGTCGCGGCGACGGGTGCCAACACGGCGCCTGCCGTGGCGACGATTCCGGTGACGAGCGCCTCGGCGTCCCCGAGCGCGAGCGCGAGCGCGAGTGCCAGCCCCAGCGCCAGTGCCTCCGCGAGCGTCTCGCCCACGCCGCGTAACACCCGGACGGTGTACGAGACGGTTTTCGCGTCGCCCACGCCGTCCAAGACGAAGAAGACGAAGTCCGCCCAGGTCGAGAACACGCCCGGGGGTGGCGCGGCCACCGGCGGCGGAGGCGACGCGGGCCCCGACGCCCGGCTCTTCGTCCTCACCGGCACCGCGCTCATGCTGGCGGCGGGGGCCGGCGGACTCGTGCTCCGGACCCGGCGCCGCCCGGTGAGGCAGTAGGACGAAGCCATGACCACCCCGCCACCTGGACAGTACCCGCCGGGCCAGCCGTACGGCGTGCCTCTCGGGCCGGGCGGGCAGGGCTACCCGCAGCCGGTTTACGGCCAGCCGGTCTTCCAGCCGGTCATGCTGCCCCAGATGCAGCCCGTGCAGCCGGTGCCCCCGCCGCAGCCGCCGGAGGAGAAGCCTCCCGGCGACGGCGCGGCGGCCATCCGGCGGGTGCTGATCACGGCGGCCATCCTGGGCCTGGTCATCGTGATCGTGGGCGTAGTGACCATCGTGAACAACCCCGACGAGTATGCGCCGACCCGTCAAACGCTGAAGCTCGCGGCGCCGCAGAACGGGCTCGCCCCCTCCGTGGGACCGGGCGGCGCCGGGCAGCCGCTGACGCAGGCGGTCGCCGACGCGCCCCCGCCGCTTCCGAAGATCCCGGCCGCCCCGGCCATGCAGCCGTCCACGCCCAAGCGCCTGGTCATTCCCAAGATCGGCGTCAATGCGCCGATAAAGTCGCTCGGCCTCGACCGCAACGGCGCGATCCAGACGCCCCCGATCAGCAACCCGAACCTGGTCGGCTGGTATCGCGGCGGCCCGACGGCGGGTGAGGCGGGTCCGGCCGTCATGCTCGGACACAAGGACACCACCACGCGCAGCGCCGTCTTCACCCGTCTGCACGAACTGGCGTACGGGGACAAGATCGAGGTATACCGCCTCGACGGGACCGTCGCCATCTTCACCGTGGGTGGCGTCGAACAGGCGAACAAGCAGACATTTCCCACCAACCGGGTGTACGGCCACGCCGACAACGCCGAACTCAGGCTGATCACCTGCGGCGGCACCTACAACCACTCGACCGGCCACTATGTCGACAACGTCATCGTCTATGCCCTCATGACGGGTTCGCGGCTCGCGAAGTCCAAGTCCTGAGCCCGGGCACCTCGCCGGAAGGGCTCGTCGCCGGCGGCCGTCGGAGCTATGGTCTCTTCTACCGATCATGAGGAGGGCCTGTGGGCTGGTTCTCGAAACTCCTGCTGCCCGGTCGGCTGCGCACGGGCCCCACGGCGCTGCTGCCCGCCCGGCCGGATCCGAAGACACTGCTGGCGGTCGCGCAACTCGCCGATCCCGAGGCGAGGACCGACGGCGACGACATACTCGCGGGCGGGTCGCGCATCCAGTCGCCCGTCGAACTGACCGGAGACGTCCTCGCCAAGCTCGGCGTGCCCGACGAGGACAGGCTCTGGGCGTGCCGGATCGCCGCCGAGGGCCCGCTGCCGGTGGACTTCTTCGACAAGAGCCTGGCCGAGGGCATCGCGTACCGCCTGGGCGGCTGGTCACTCTGCCAGGGCGAGCCGCTCGATCCGGCGGAGGACGGCGGTGACCCGCTGGTCTACCTGCCGGCCGTGCCGGAGCCCGAGGAGATCCTGCCGATCCTGCGCGGGCTACTGGGTCTCGTCGAGGCCGTGGACACCGAACAGTGGCCCGAAGGGGAACTCGTCGACGGCGTCGTCCACGTTCCCGTACGCCGTGGCCGGGTGGCCGACGTCTACGCGGGCGCCGACGTGCTGGTCACGATCGAAGAGGGGCATCGCATGCCGCCCGCCGCCCAGACCCGCTGGCCGTACCTCACGGAGATCGCCATCGCCCGGGTCTCCCCAGTCGCGCGTAGGGAGGAGACGCGAGGCGAGGACGCGGGACATGCCGGTGCGGCCTCCGGGGAAGCGGCCGACGGCCCGGCGGAAGACGTGACGAGCGCGGCCGCGGCCGAGAGCACGCCGGACGCCGGCACCGACGTGGAGGAAGCCGGCGCCGACGCCTCAGAGGACCCCCTCATCGCCGCCGGCATCGTGGATGGGGACATGGTGCGTGAGGACGACAAGCGGGTGGAACTGGTGGGGCGAGCGGCCATCGCGGTGACGCTCGCGAACGGCCTGCGGGGAATCGCTGCCGACAGCCGGGGTTTCCAGCTAGTCGAGCCCGCCGACGTGCTTCCCGGAGGTTATGCCTGAGCCCTGCCCGTCAACCATGCCCATACCGTCGCCTCCCCCGACGAAAGTTCTGATGTAACCTCTCACTAACCGAACATTGCTCGGTTTCCTATGGAGGCACTGTGGCAGAGGCGTACATCGTCGGGGCGGTCCGCACGCCGGTCGGCAAGAAGAAGGGCGGGCTCTCCACGGTCCACCCGGTCGACCTGGCCGCCCACACTCTCTCCGCGCTCGTCGAGCGCACCGGCGTCGACCCCGCCGCCGTGGACGACGTGATCATGGGCTGCGTCATGCAGTTCGGCCCGCAGTCCATGGACATCGCACGCAACGCGTGGCTCAGCGCGGGCCTCCCGGAGACCGTGGCCGGAGTCACGATCGACCGGCAGTGCGGCTCGTCGCAGCAGGCCATCCACTTCGCCGCGCAGGGGGTGCTGTCGGGCACGCAGGACCTGGTCGTGGCGGCCGGCGTCGAGTCGATGTCGATCGTCCCGATGGGATCGAGCATCTCGGCGGCCTTGGAGAAGGGCATGCCGTTCCCGTTCGGCGACAAGTGGGTCGAGCGGTACGGCAAGCAGGAGATCTCCCAGTTCCGCGGCGCGGAGCTGATGTGCGAGAAGTGGGGCCTGGAGCGTGACGAGCTGGAGCGCTACGCCTACGAGAGCCACCAGCGGGCCGCGAAGGCGATCGCCAACGGCCACTTCAAGGACCAGATCGCCCCGGTCAACGGCGTGACCGACGACGAGGGTCCCCGGCCGGACACCACGCTGGAGAAGATGGCCGAGCTGAAGACCCTGCGCGAGGGCGGCAAGATCACGGCGGCCACCTCTTCGCAGATCTCCGACGGCTCCGGCGCGCTGCTCATCGCCTCGGAGCAGGCGGTGCGCGACCACGGCCTGGTCCCGCGCGCCCGGATCGTGACGCTGACGCTGGTCGGCGACGACCCGGTCTACATGCTCACGGCACCGATCCCGGCCACCCGGAAGGCGCTGGCCAAGGCGGGGCTCTCGATCGGGGACATCGACGTCATCGAGATCAACGAGGCGTTCGCCCCGGTGCCGCTGGCCTGGCTCAAGGAGATCGGGGCCGATCCGGCACGGACCAATCCCAACGGCGGCGCGATCGCGCTGGGGCACCCGCTGGGCGGCACCGGCGCGATCCTCATGACCAAGCTCCTGCACGAGCTTGAGCGCACCGGTGGGCGGTACGGTCTGCAGACGATGTGCGAGGGCGGCGGCCAGGCCAACGTCACGATCATCGAGCGTCTCTGACCGTTCGCGCGAAAAGGGCACCCCGGATCATTCCGGGGTGCCCTTTCTGCGTGGTCGGCTACTACGGCTCTCGGCGTCCGTCCTCAGATGCGGGGGCCGAGGAAGGTGCCGCCGGTGGCGTCGATGATGTCGCCGGTGATCCAGCGGGCGTCGTCGGAGGCGAGGAAGGCCACGATGTCGGCGATGTCGGACGGCTGGCCGATGCGGTTGAGCGCGGAGGCCGTCGCGGTGAGCGCCTCGATCTCCGGGCTGGAGTGGATCCAGGCGTTCGGTTCGGTGTCGGTGACGCCGGGCGCCACCGTGTTGACGGTGATGCCTCGTTCGCCCACCACATGGGCCAGCGTCCTGCCGAGCACGTTGATCGCGCCCTTGGCCATCGAGTAGGCGAGTTCGTGGGCGATGGCGATGCGGGTGTCGGCGGAGGAGATGTTGATGATGCGGCCGCCGTCGCGCAGCCGGGGCAGAGCCCGCTGGATGATGAAGAACGGCGCGCGCACGTTGAGCGCGATCAGCCGGTCGAACTCCTCGGGAGTCGTCCGGTCGATCGAGCCGGTTCCCATCGCGCCGCCCGCGTTGTTGACCAGGATGTCCAGCGGCCGCCCGGCCAGGCCCTCCTCCAGCCCGGCGAACAGCGTGTCGACGTCGCCGGGCAGGCCGAGTTCGGCCCGGACGGCGAAGGCGCGGCCGCCCGCCTGCTCGATCGTCGCGACCGTCTCCTTGGCCGCGGGCTCGTTGCGGCCGTAGTGCACGGCGACGTACGCGCCGTCCGCCGCCAGTCGCTGGGCGATCGCCCGGCCGATTCCCCGCGAACCACCGGTGACCAGCGCCGTCTTACCCGCGAGCTTGCTCATTTCGTCCATCTCCTCAGCTCATGCGCAAACTGTTTATGCCGCACACTGTTTTGTCTATGTTATATACAGTTCCGGGAAGAGGGTCAAGGCGAATCGGGAGGGCCGGTGGCGGCGAAGGGTGACAAGGGCGGCGGCGATCTCGCCCGCGGCATGGACCTGCTCTGGGGGACGGCCGACAGACCCAGCCGGGGCCCGAAACCGAGCATGTCCGTGGAGCGGATCACCGGGACCGCGATCGAGATCGCCGACGCCGAGGGGCTGGCGGCCGTCTCCATGCAGCGCATCGCCGCCGCCTTCGGCTTCACGACGATGTCGCTGTACCGGTACGTGCCGGGCAAGGCGGAGCTGGTCGCCCTCATGATCGATACGGCGATCGGCGACCGCCCCGATCTGGAGTCGGTGCCGGGCGGATGGCGTGACCGGCTGGCGGAATGGGCCCGGCAGTGCCTGCGGCTCTTCGTGCGCCATCCCTGGCTGCTCGAGGCCACCGGCGGGCATCGCCTCATGGGGCCGAACGAGCTGGGCTGGCTCGACGCCGCGCTCGCCGTCCTCGCGGACGCCGGTTTCCCGCCGGTCGAGCAGCACGACGCGTTCGTGCTGCTCAACGGGCACGTCCGCAGCGTCGCGCAGAACATCGCGGGAGCCGATCGGCTACGCGTCGACGAGTGGTCGGCCGCCCTCGGGGAACGGCTGCGCCGGCATGGCGACCGCTATCCGGCCCTCGTCGCGGCCATGCGGGGCGGCGGCTACTCCCAGCCGGCGGCCGAGCCCCTGGAATTCGGGCTGCGCTGCCTGCTCAACGGGCTCGAGAAGCTCCTGACCGAGACGCCGGGCCGCTGACGTGAAGAAAGGGCGCCCCGGCTCATCCCGCGGTGCCCTTTCTGCGTGGCCGGCGTCGTACGGTGCCGAGGCCCGGTCCTCGTGGGCTCGCTGGGTTACGCTGAGTCGTGACGCGTGGGAATCCGGGGCGAAGGAGGCGGGATGAGCGTCGCTTATGATGACCGAGAGCACTCCTATCACCACGGTCCGTACACGATCGCCGACCTGGATCGCATGCCCAGGGACGCTCGGTACGAGCTCGTCGACGGATGGATCGTCATGTCCCCCTGGCCCAGCATTCGTCACGACCACGCGGTCCGGAATTTGCGGTCCCGGCTGGAAGCGGCGGTCGCGCATGCCGATGCCGATCTCTAAGTGAACGGCCCGGTCGACGTGTTCACGTCGACCGGGATACGCGTGCCCGATGTCGCGGTCGTCGACGGCAAGGCCGTCCGGCGCGCGGTCGAGCGAGACGAACGCGCATATCAGGGAGTGGACCTGCTTCTCGTGGTCGAGGTCGTCTCCCGGGAGAGCGCCGGTGAGCGTACCGACAGGTACGAGAAGCCCAGCGAATACGCCAAAGCGGGGATCCCCCAGTATTGGGTGGTGGACCTGGAGCCCAAGCCGAACATCACGGTCTGGACGCTGGCGCCGGGTCATGGCGTCTATCGGCGGGTCGAGCGTGTCTTCGCCGGGGACCTGCTGGAGGTGCGTGCCCCGGTCGAGCTCGCCATCGATCCGGCGGTGCTCCTTTCGGTCTGAGCCGGGGCCTCGTCACCCCTGCAACCGAGAGGACGGCAGGCATGGACGCCAAAAGGGCACCCTGGATCACTCCCGGGGTGCCCTTTTGCCGCGAAGCGGCTTACTTGGCTCTCGGCAGCCGCCGCGGCTGCCGCACCGGCCGCATGGGCGGGGCGGGGATCTGACGCGGCGGCGGGAAGGAACGCTGGGGCTGCGGCGTGCGCGGGTTCTGCTGCTTGCCGCCCTTGCTGGACGCGCGAGTACGCATACGGGATCTCCTTGTACGTCGGGAACGCGGCACCGAGGTGCCATCACTCAGCTGCCGCGTCGGATGGACAGGGCCGGAAAGCTGAGCGGATCAGCGGCTCAGAGGGCTGATCAGCGGTCGCCGTACAGAATCCACATGCCGGTGACCCTAACAAGGCGCCGCGTCCCCGGACAAAGGGTTTTTCGTGCGCACGGCCCCGCCCCGAACCGGGACGGGGCCGTGGCGTTCAGCCGATGCGCCGGTGGACGTCCTCGAACATGGACGGCCCGGTGCGCTGGGGGGCGATCCACGGGCCCTCCAGCGACGGATCGACGATGCCCTCCTCCATGAACGTGTAGCGCCCGTCGAGCACCCGCCGGGCCAGCCGTACGTCCATGGCGTCGGTGTTGTCCCACAGCCGGTCGAACAGCGCCTCGGCCCGCTGCCGGGCCTGGTGGCAGAAGGTGTCCGCCAGCTCGTACGGCTTGCGCCCGAACTCGGCCGAGTCCTCCTGGGCGCGCACGCAGACCGCGGTGATGGCGAACAGTTCGGCGCCGATGTCCACGATCCGCGACAGGAAGCCCTGCTTGTGCTCCAGCCGCGCCTGCCAGCGGGACATGCCGTAGAACGTCGACCTGGCGAGCTTGCGGCTCGTCCGCTCGACGTAGCGCAGGTGCTGGGCCAGCGGGCCGAACTCGGCGTACGACGTGGGCACCTGGCCGGGCCCGGTCACCAGGCTCGGCAGCCACCTGGCGTAGAAGGCGCCGGCCCGGGTGGCCGCCCGCCCCTTGGCCCGCAGACCGGCCTTCGGATCGACGAGCCCGCCCGCGACCGACAGGTGCGCGTCCACCGCCTCGCGGGCGATGAGCAAATGCATGATCTCGGTCGAGCCCTCGAAGATCCGGTTGATCCGCAGGTCGCGCAGCATCTGCTCGACGGGCACGCCGCGCTCGCCGCGAGCGTGCAGCGACTCGGCGGTCTCGTAGCCGCGACCACCTCTCATCTGCACCAGTTCGTCCATCACCCGCCAGGACATCTCCGAGCCGTACAGCTTGGCGAGCGCGGCCTCGATACGGATGTCGTTGCGTTCGTCGTCGGCCATCCGGCTGGCGAGGTCCACAACGGACTCCAGCGCGTACGTGGTGGCGGCGATGAAGGCGACCTTGCGGGCCACCGCCTCGTGCTGGCCGACCGGCCGGCCCCACTGGACCCGCTCGCGCCCCCACTCGCGGGCGATCTTGGTCGCCCACTTCGCCGCGCCGACGCAGGTGGCCGGCAGGGAGAGGCGCCCGGTGTTGAGCGTGGTCAGAGCGATCTTCAGGCCCTGGCCCTCGCGGCCGATCAGGTTCTCCACCGGCACGCGCACCTGGTGGAAGCGGGTGACGCCGTTCTCGATGCCGCGCAGGCCCATGAACTGGTTGCGGTGCTCGACGGTGATGCCGGGGGAGTCGGCCTCTACCACGAAGGCCGAGATCTTGGTGCCGGTCCTGGCCATCACGACCAGCAGGTCGGCCACCACGCCGTTGGTCGTCCACAGCTTGACGCCGTTGATCACGTACGCGTCGCCGTCACGGACGGCGGTCGTGGACAGCCGGGCGGGGTCGGAACCGACGTCCGGCTCGGTCAGCAGGAAGGCGGTGATCTCGCCCCGGGCGCAGCGGGGCAGGAAGCGGCGCTTCTGCTCGGGGGTGCCGAACAGCCGCAGCGGCTGCGGAACCCCGATGGACTGGTGGGCCGACAGCAGCGCGCTGAGCGCGGGGGAGCACGACGTGACGAGTCCCAGCGCCCGGCAGTAGTACAGGTGGCTCAGCCCCAGCCCGCCGTACTCCTCCTCGATGGTCATGCCGAACGCGCCGATCGCCGCCAGGCCCTTGATCACCTCGTCCGGAATCACGGCGGTGCGCTCGATGAGCGCGGGATCGACCTTCTCCTGCAGGAACGCCCGCAGGGCCCGCAGGAAGTCGTCGCCCTTCTTGATCTCCTCCTCGGTGAGGCGGGGGGCGGGATGCACGAGGTCCAGCCGGAAGTCCCCGAGGAAGAGCTGTTTGCCGAAGCTCGGGCGGGTCCACTCCGTCTCGCGCGCCTGCTCGGCCACCTCCCTGGCCTTGGCGTAATCGGTCGTCATCGTCGACCTCCTCGGCGGTGAAACGAGCTGTGCCCGTTTACTACCCGCCAGTAGCCTCTTGCATCGCGGGGAGCGCGATGTGTACGGCCGTCCCTTCGCCGGGGGAGGAGACGATCCGGCATCGGCCGCCGTGTGCCTCCACGATGGCCTTCACGATCGACAGGCCGAGCCCCGCCCCGCCGGACAGGTGGTCCTCTCCGCGCTGGAAGCGGTCGAAGGCGCGTTCGGCCTGCTCCGGGCTCATCCCCGGCCCGGTGTCGCGCACCTCGATCGTCACCGACTGCGGGGCGCGCAGCAGCCGTACGGTGGCCCGGGTTCCCTCGGGCGTGTGCGCCCGCACGTTGCTCAGCAGGTTGACGAGCACCTGGCGGACCCTGGCCTCGTCCACCGTCGCGACCAGGGACGGCGGGGCCTCCACCGTGACCGGGTGCGCGGGGTCGATAGCGGCCGAGTCGGCGGCCACCTCACGGGCCATCTCGGCCAGGTCGGTCTCGTCGAGCGCGAGGGCGGCGCCCCGGTCGAGCCGCGCGAGTTCCAGCATCTCGCCCACCAGGCGGCCCATGCGGTCGGCCTCGGCCTCGATCCGTCCCATGATCTTGGGCATGTCCTCGGCCGGGATCGCCCCGGCCCGGTACAGCTCCGCGTACCCGGAGATGGTCGACAGCGGGGTGCGCAACTCGTGGGAGGCGTCGGCGGCGAACCGGCGCACGCGGTCCTCCGACGCCTGGCGGTCGCGGAAGGCGTCGGCGATCCGGTCGAGCATGAGGTTGATCGCGGCGCCGAGCCTGCCGACCTCCGACGGCCCCTCGGGCATCCGTGCCGACAGGTCGCCTCCCTCGGCCACGAGGTGCGCGGTCCGCGCCATCTTGCCGAGTGGCGCAAGGCCGCCGGCGATCAGCAGCCGGCCGCCCGCGGCCAGCAGCAGCATCAACACCCCGCCGGTCGCCAGTTCGCTGATCAGGAGGTGGCGCACCGGATCGTCGACCGCGTCCAGGGGCACCGCGATGACCGTCAGCCGCAGACCGCTCGGCGACAGGGCCGCGGCCGCGAGCAGGTCGTGCCCGCCGCTCGGGTCGAGGTCGAAGGTGCGGCCCTGCGCGGCGTACGCCAGCAGCCTGTCCTTGCCCAGCGCCTCGGCCAGGTTGGGGACGGCCCCGGCCTCGTCGGCGTCGCCGCCGACCAGATGCGCGTGTCCGGCTGACAGGTTGTAGACGGCGACGGCGTAGGTGGAGCCGGTCAGCGCCTGGTCGAGCGGGTCCCCCTCGACCACCCGGCGCGCCGCCGTGACGGTCGCCGCCACCACCTGCCCCTCCAGCCGCGTACGCAGGTGCCCGCGCAGGACGACGACGCTGACGAGGGAGAACACGACGAGCAGGACCGCGCTCACCCCGAGCAGCCCGGCGAGCAGGCGCGTCCTGAGCGACATCATGGGTCCGTCACATGTCCTGGGGCGGGCGCAACGAGTATCCGATGCCGCGCTGGGTGTGGATCAGCGGTGGGCCGAGCGGGTCGAGCTTGCGGCGCAGGTAGGAGATGTAGGTCTCCAGCACCTGCGAACTCCCGCCGTAGCCCCAGACCTCCTCGAGCAGGCGCCGCTTGGTGAGCACCAGGCCGGCGTTGGCCATCATGAAGGCCAGGAGGCGGAACTCGGTCGGCGACAGGTCCACGGGGACGCCGCCGCGCCGCACCTCCCAGCGCGCCTCGTCGAGCTCCAGGTCGGCGACCCGGAGGATCGGCCCGTGCGCCCGCTCGGCCGCCTCCGGCACGGTCGTACGGCGCAGCACGGCGCGGATCCGCGCGACCAGCGCCTCGACGGAGAAGGGCTTGGTGACGTAGTCGTCCCCGCCGAGGGTCAGCCCGCGCACGGTGTCGGCGACCGCGTCGCGGGCGGTGAGGAAGATCACGGGAGGGTGCACGCCGTCGGCCCGGATCCGCCGGCACACCTCGAAGCCGTCGATGTCGGGCAGCATGACGTCGAGGACGACCAGGTCGGGCTGGTTCCTCAGCACCTCGCCGAGCGCCGCGGCCCCCGTGCCCACGGCCGTCACCCGGAAGCCGTGGAACCTGAGGGCGACTTCCACGATGTCCCGGATGTTTGGCTCGTCCTCGACGACGAGGATCCTGGTTTCACTCATGGGGGACCCATTGTGCAGGTAGGAGGCATTTGTCGCACAATTTGGGTCTCCGTGGCCGCTCCGCGCGGCCCTCGCGCGTCAGCGCGGGACGCGGGCCACGCAGAACACGGTCTGGCCGAACGGCGGGCGGACGAACCGCTCGATGAGCCGGGTCAGCGGCACGACGGTGCGGTCGTAGATCTTGACGAGCCGGGGGTCGGGGTAACCCACGCCGCCCCGCCGTACGGCCGCCCACCAGGCGATGCCGCCGAGGAAGTTGATCGGTTTGAGCACCTGGACGTCGAGGCCGGCGTCGGTGACGGTCTTGCGCAGCGTGGCGGGGGTGTAGCGGGTGACGTGCCCCACCTTGCGGTCGAAGTCCCCGTAGAGCTGCATGTAGCCGGGCACCCAGATGATGATCCGGCCGCCGGGAACGGTCACCCTGGCCAGCGACCGCAGCGCCTCGGCGTCCTCCTCGATGTGCTCCAGGACGTTCATCATCACGACGGTGTCGACCGGGTCGGCCAGCGGGATCTCGGTCGGCAGGCCGAACTGGAGCACCGACACGTCGTCGCGGTCGGCGAACCTCTTGCGCAGCTGCTCCACGCAGTAGGGATCGAAGTCGCTCACCACGAGCCTGTCCAGGCGCGGCAGGAACTGCTCGGCGAAGTGTCCGAGCCCCGAGCCGATCTCCAGGAGCGACCGACCGACGTGCGGCGCGACCATGTCGAACTCGTATTGCCGGTAGTTCTTGGCCTCGTCGCCGCCGAGGTGGTTCTCCAGAGCCTCGTCCCCGGCCGCCGGCTGGACTACTCGGTCATACCCAGACATAGGATCCTCGATCTGCACGCTGACGGTCGTGGAAAGTGTAGTGCCCGCCCCATCGGCGGGTGTCCGCTTCGCCGGAGGGGCCGCCGATGAGGGCTTCGGGCGGCGCTGTTCTTTCGGTGGCGCTGTTCTTCAGACAGCACCGGTTCTTCAGACAGCACCGGTTCTTCAGGCAGCACCGGTTCTTCAGGTAGCACTGTGGACGGGATGCCCACCTGATCGTAGGCTTCACCTCCGTTCCGATCCCCCGATTGCCCCTGATGGACGACGACGAGGCAGTGACCCGCGCCCTGGCCGGTGACCTTGACGCCTACGAGGTGCTGGTCACCCGATACAGCGCGCTCGCCCACCGTACGGCGAGCCTGCTCGGTGCGGCCGACGAGGCGGAGGACGTCGTCCAGGAGGCCTTCGTCAAGGCATTCCGCCACCTCAGAAGCTTCCGCCGAGGCTCGGCCTTCCGCCCCTGGCTGCTGCGCATCGTGGCCAACGAGACCCACGACCTCACCCGGTCGCGCGGCCGCCGCTCCGACCTCGCCGTACGGCTGGGCCGCGAGCGGGAGCCGTACGGACCGGAGGACCCGCTGAGCGCGGCCGTGGACGCCGACGGCAGGACCCGCCTGCTGGAGGCCGTGCGCGCGCTGCCCGAAGGGGAACGCGAAGCCGTGGTCTGCCGGTATTTCCTGCAGTTGTCCGAGGCGGAGACGGCCGAGGTCCTCGGCGTGCGGCTCGGCACGGTGAAGTCGCGGACGTTCCGGGCCCTGCGGCGCCTGCGGGAGGAGGTGGGCCGTGAGCACCTCGGATGACGACGCTCCGATCCCACCGGAGGACCTTGAGGCGCGGCTGCGGGCCCTCGGCGCCGGCCTGGCCGTGCCCCCCGCGCCGCCTCCCGCCGACGTCGCGCGTGCCGTACGCGCCCGCCTCGAAGACGGCAGGGCTCAAGACGGCAGGGCTCAAGACGGCAGGGTTCAGGAACACAGGACATGGCGGCCGTCGCCGCGCGTGGCGGCAGCGGCGGTGGCGGTGCTGATGGCCGTGCTGCTCGGGGCCACCCCGCAGGGCCGGGCCGCGGTCGTGTCGGTGCTGCGCTTCGCGGGCGTCGAGATCCACGTCGGCGGAGCCGGGCCGCTGCCCACGGGAGTGCCGAGCCCGTTGCCCGGCGAGCGCCGGGTGACGCTGGAGGAGGCGCGGCGGACCGCTCGCTTCCCCGTCGCCGTGCCGTCCGCGCTCGGCGAACCGGCCGACGTCCGCCTCGCCGACGGTGGCCGGGTGGTGACACTCCTGTGGCCGGGTGTCCGGCTCGACGAGTTCGACGGCACGCTGGGCGTCGTCTGGCGTAAGGAACTCGGAGAACCGTTCCCGGAGCAGGTGAGCGCTCTCGGCGGCTGGTGGATCCAGCAGCCCCACGGGGTGTCGTACGTGCCGTCGGGTGGCGGCGCGCCGCGGGAGGAGCGGGTGGCCGGGCCGACGCTCATCTGGCAGCACAGGCTGGTCGGCCTGCGGCTGGAGGGACCGGACCGCGCCGAGGCCGTGCGGATCGCCTCCTCGGTCCGATGAACCGGAGATTCACTCGGGGGAGGCGAGCCAGGCGTCGATCTCGCTGAGCAACTCCTTCTTGAGCGCGTCGGGCGCCGTCGACGACCGGATCGACTGCCGGGCGAGTTCGGCGATCTCCGCGTCGGCGAAGCCGTAGACGTCCCTCGCGAGCTCGTACTGCGGCAGCAGCCGGGCGCCGAACAGCAGCGGGTCGTCGGCGCCGAGGGCGATCGGCACTCCAGCCTCGAACAGCCGGCGCAGCGGCACGTCCTCGGGGTGTTCCGCCACCCCGAGACCCACGTTGGACAGCGGGCACACCTCGCAGGTGATCTGCCGGTCGGCCAGCCGCTCCATCAGGCGGGGCGACTCGGCCGCGCGCACCCCGTGACCGATCCGGTCGGCGCCCAGGTCGTCGAGGCACTCGGCGACGCTCGCCGCGCCCAGCAGTTCTCCGCCGTGCGGCACCGCGAGCAGCCCCGCGCGCTTCGCGATGCGGAAGGCGTGCTCGAAGTCCCTGGCCCGGCCGCGCCGCTCGTCGTTCGACAGGCCGAAGCCCACCACGCCTTTGCCCTCATAGTGTGCCGCCAGGCGGGCCAGCGTCCTGGCGTCGAGCGTGTGCCGGGTGCGGTTGGCCGCCACGATCACCGCCATGCCGATCCCGGCCTCCCTGGCCGCCTTCTCCGTCGCGTCGAGGACGAGTTCGAGGGTCTCGGTCAGCCCGCCGAAACGCTGGGCGTACCCGGACGGGTCGACCTGGATCTCCAGCCAGCGCGACCCCTCCCGGGCCTCGTCCTCGGCGGCCTCACGCACCAGGCGGTAGACGTCCTCGGGGCGGCGCAGCACCGACCGCGCGATGTCGTACAACCGCTGGAACCTGAACCAGCCGCGCTCGTCGGTCGCCCGCAGTTTCGGCGGCCAGTCCTCCACCAGCGCGTCGGGGAGGTGGACGCCCTGCTCCCGGGCGAGCTCGATCAGCGTCGAATGCCGCATCGAGCCGGTGAAGTGGAGGTGCAGATGTGCTTTGGGGAGCGTGTCTAGTGGACGTGCCATCTCCATATGTTGCCGCATGCCGCTCTCAACCCGTCGCCGGGTTGGCGCGTTGGGGAGGGACGAAAGGGGAGCTCATGACCGAAGAAGACGAGGCGGCCTTCGACGAGTTCCTGGCCGCGCGCAGCACCGCCCTCCTGCGCACCGCGATCCTGGTCTGCGGGGCCTCGGCGTCCGACGCCGAGGACATGGTCCAGAACGCGCTGGAGAAGGTCTACCGGCACTGGCCGCGCATCCGGCACGACAACCCCGAGGCGTACGCGCGCCGGGTCGTGGTGAACGGCGCGATCAGCAAGGCCAGGCGGCGCAAGGTGCTCCAGGAGATCACCTTCGCCCAGCCGCCGGAGACGCCCGTGGAGTCGCCCGACCTCGGCCTGCGGGACGTGCTCGTCACCGAACTCAGGAAGCTGCCGGCCCGGATGCGGGCCGTACTGGTCCTGCGCTACTGGGAGGACCTGTCGGAGGCCGAGACCGCGGCGCTGCTCGGCTGCTCGGTCGGCACCGTCAAGAGCCAGGCCGCCCGAGGTCTGGCACGCGTGCGCGCACGCATGGAGAACCTGGAAGGAGCGTCCGCATGAACGTCGAAGAGGCGCTGAAGGATGCCATGGCCGCTCAGGTCGCCGGCGTGCACGCGTCGCCGTCGCTGGGCCAGGCCGTCCGGCGGCGCAACCGCCGCCACGTGGTCAGGTTTCGTACGGCAGGCGCGGCCGTGCTCACCGCGGCGGTCGCCGTGGGCGTGCCCGTGGCGTTGACCGCCCGGCCCGACACCGCCCCGGCCGCCGGCAGCCTCGCCGGGACCGGCGCCGCGGGCCCGGGAGCCCCGGCCGGCCCCGCGACAGGCCCCGCGACGGGCTCCGACGACATGATCGCCACGCCGGGAGGTGTCGTCCCCGACGTGGTCGGCAAGAGCGCCGCGGAGGTCAACGCCCTCCTGAAAGAGGCCGGCTACACGGTGAGAGTCACGAAGGTCGTCACCGACGAGGCCCCGGCGGGGACGGTCTTCGCCCAGATGCCGCAGCCCGGGACGGCCGCTCCCGCCGGGGCGGCGGTCACGATCACGATCGCCACGGCCGCCGCCCCGACTCCCGCCGACACGACGGGCACCAAGGACCCGCAGGTGCCCCAGGACCTCGGCGACCTGGGGGACGGCCGGACGCTCGGCGGTGTGCACGTCGGCTACCTGCCCGAGGGGCTCGAATGGGGCAAGTGGTCCGGCAAGGACGGGTTCGGCAAGCGGAGCTACACCACGAGCTGGGTGGAGCCCGGACTCGAACCCGGCATGTACAGCGTCCAGATGATCGTCTATCGGAAGGACGCCGCGAGCGTGCTGACCAAGCGCATGCAGGGCTACGCCGCGCAGGGCGCCAAGCCGATCGAGGCCGGCGGCAGGAAGGCGTACCTGGTCAGCCTGTCGGAGGGCGGTGACCAGATCAACGAGGGCGGCACCCGGACGATCGTGTGGACCCTCGCCCCCGGCGTCGGGGTCGAGGTCATGATCAGCCCTGACTACGCGGCCAAGCTCGGCGAGGCCGCGGCAGACAAGGAGCTCAAGAAGATCGCCGCCGGAGTCGCCCTGGACAAGTGACACCGGTCCGTCCCCACGCCTCCGCGCCCGCCCGTGGGCCCGGAGGCGTCGGTCGTACCGGGTCACCGCAGTGGGTCGTCTTTGTACTGCAGCCTGGGTCATCTTTGTACTGGGGTGCTGGGTCGCATTGGTAGCGGGCCCCAATGAGCCGCGATTCCTACATCCCGCGGATGGTAGATCCGATCATCGAAGGCGTCTTCGGGTCGCTGCCGGCGATCATGTTGGTCGGTCCGCGGGCCACCGGGAAGACCACGACGGCGATTCGCCACGTCGAAACGGTGGTGCGGCTCGACCGGGACAGTGAGAACGTCGGATGGGGCTGGCGGTCAAGGAGGTCGAGCGCAAGACCGGGAGACCTCCTTTCGCCGACCTTCTCGCCCAGGGGCGGGTGGAGGAACTCGCCGCACCGGCTCAGCCGCCCGACCTGGCCGGCTACATCGGCTTCGCGTTGCGCAGCGGCTTCCCCGAGGCCCAGCGGATGCCCGCTTCCGTGCGAGTGCGGTGGCTGGACAGCTACATCGAGCAGACCCTCACGCGGGGCATCGAGACCCTCGGCGGACGGCGCGACCCCGTCCGTCTCCGGTCCTATCTGGAGGCGCTGGCTCTCAACACCGCGGGTGTGGTCACGGACAAGACGCTCTACGACGCGGCGGCCGTCAACGCCCGCACGGGAGAGGCGTACGAGCGCCTCCTTCGAGACCTCCTCATCGTCGACAAGGTTCCCGCGTGGTTCAGCAACCGGCTGAAGCGGCTGATCCGCGGGCCCAAGCGATATCTCGTCGACCCGGCCCTGGTCGCTGCCCTGCTGCGGGTGGACGGACAGGCGGTTCTCAATGACGGCGATTTACTCGGCCGGTTGCTCGACACCTTCGTGGTCCAGCAACTCCGCGCGGAGGTGCCGGTGTGCGACAGCCGGCCCCGCATCCACCACCTGCGTCAGGACCAGGGACGGCACGAAGTCGACATCGTCCTGGAGCTCGGCATGGGACGAGTGATCGGGATCGAGGTCAAGGCGGTCGCCACCCCACGCCACGACGACGCCAAGCACCTGCGGTGGCTGCGCGACGAACTGGGGGACCGCTTCGTGGCCGGCGTCGTCCTGCACACCGGTCCGCACATCCATCAGATGGACGAGAAGATCGTCGCCGCTCTCATCTGCGTCCTCTGGTCCTGAAAACATCCCTGTGCCGACTGCCGGAGATGTCCGCAGCTACACAGTGCCAGGTCATCGGCATGACGAAGGCCCGGTCCCGCTTCTGGGGATCGGGCCTTCGCGTGGGTTCGTGACGTCCTGGCGGCCTCGACGCTCGGTGCGCCTCGATGCTCGGTGGGCCTCGGTTTTCAGTGCGCCTCGGCCAGGAGCTTGGCCACCCGGCTGACGCCCTCGACGAGGTCGTCGTCGCCGAGCGCGTACGACAGGCGGAAGTAGCCGGGGGTGCCGAACGCCTCGCCGGGCACCAGCGCGACCTCGGCCTCCTCCAGGATGAGCTCGGCCAGCTCGGCCGAGGTCTGCGGGCGCTTGCCGCGGATCTCCTTGCCCAGCAGCGCCTTGACCGACGGGTACGCGTAGAACGCGCCGAACGGCTCGGGGCAGACCACGCCGGGGATCTCGTTGAGCATCCGGACCATGGTCTGGCGGCGCCGGTCGAACGCCGCGCGCATCTGGGCGACGGCCGACAGGTCGCCGGAGACGGCGGCGAGCGCGGCGGCCTGGGCGACGTTGGAGACGTTCGAGGTGGCGTGGGACTGCAGGTTCGTCGCCGCCTTGACCACGTCGGACGGACCGATCAGCCAGCCCACCCGCCAGCCGGTCATCGCGTACGTCTTGGCCACGCCGTTCAGCACGACGACCCGGTCGCGCAGCTCGGGCACGGCGGTGGCGATGCTGGAGAACTTCGCCTCGCCGTAGACCAGGTGCTCGTAGATCTCGTCGGTCACGACCCACAGGCCCTTGCCCAGCGCCCAGCGGCCGATCTCCTCGACCTGGGCGGGGGAGTAGACGGCCCCCGTCGGGTTGGACGGCGAGACGAACAGCAGCACCTTGGTGCGGTCGGTCAGCTTCTCCTCGAGCTGCTCGACCGAGGCCAGGTAGCCGGTCGTCTCGTCGGTGACCACGTCGACCTGGACGCCGCCCGCGAGCTTGATCGCCTCCGGGTACGTCGTCCAGTAGGGGGCCACGACCAGGACCTCGTCACCGGGGTCGAGCAGCGTGGCGAACGCCTCGTAGACCGCCTGCTTGCCGCCGTTCGTCACCAGGACCTGGGCGGCCTCGACCTGGAACCCGCTGTCGCGCAGCGTCTTGTCGGCGATCGCCTGCTTGAGCTCGGGCAGGCCCCCGGCCGGCGTGTACTTGTGGAACCTGGGGTTCCGGCACGCCTCGACGGCCGCCTCGACGATGTAGTCGGGCGTGGGGAAGTCGGGCTCGCCGGCGCCGAAGCCGATGACCGGGCGACCGGCCGCCTTCATCGCCTTGGCCTTGGCGTCCACGGCCAGAGTCGCGGACTCGGAGATCGCGGATATACGTGCGGAGATGCGAGGTCGGGTCATGCCTCCATCGTTCCAGACGCGCCACGCGGTTTCGTCTCCATATCCAGGATGCGGACCGGTTCGCACGGTAGCTTTAGACCGCACACGAACGGGACTCGGGCCGCCTCCGGGCGGTGCGGCGACCACGTGGTTCGACGGAGTGGTGAATCCCGCGTACACTTCACCGACTAGTGGGCCACGTGAACGGCGCGACGGACGCTTCAGGGCGTTTCTCGGGTATCGTGGTGCACGGCTTAGGGCACTAGCGCAATTGGTAGCGCACCGGTCTCCAAAACCGGCGGTTGGGGGTTCGAGTCCCTCGTGCCCTGCGGAGTGCGGTCCGCGCAACAATGGCGTGAAAGCGCGCCGCAACTGCGACGGACACGACGGATCAGGTGAGGACTGTGGCGATCGACACCCGCGGTGAAACCGCTGGCAAGCCAGGCAAGCCGACCAGTGAGAAGAAGGCAAAGCGCACCTCGCCCGCTCTGTTCTACCGGCAGGTCGTCGCCGAGCTGCGCAAGGTCATCTGGCCCCGGCGCAATGACCTGATCTCGTACACCGTAGTTGTCCTGGTCTTCGTTGTGATCATGGTTGGGCTCGTGTTCGGGATCGATACGCTGCTGGGTAAGGCAGTGCTCTGGCTCTTCGGCGGATCCTGATCCCGCCCGAGACGTCACAGCACGTCAAGACACCAAGCGAAGAAGGAAGAGTCCCGTGTCCGAGTCCCCGATGCCGGCCGACCGCTCCCATGACGAGCATGACGAGTGGGGCACCGAGCAGGACGAGGCCGTAGCAGAGGTCGAGGAGACCACGGTCGCCGACTCAGACGGCGGTGACGGCGGCGAAGACTCGGCCGAGGCCGCCGCTCAGGTCGACGAGGACGGTGACGTCCTCCCGGATGTCGACCCGGTCGAGGAGTTCAAGCGTCAGCTTCGCGGCCAGTTCGGCGAGTGGTACGTCATCCACTCGTACGCCGGTTACGAGAACCGCGTGAAGCAGAACATCGAGAGCCGTATCGGGTCCCTCAACATGGAGGACTACATCTTCCAGGTCGAGGTGCCGACCCACACGATCACGGAGTTCAAGGGCGGCAAGAAGACTCCGATCAAGGAGCGTGTGCTTCCCGGTTACGTCCTGGTCCGGATGGACCTGACCGACGAGTCCTGGGCCGCGGTGCGCAACACGCCCGGTGTGACCGGCTTCGTCGGCCTGTCCAACAAGCCGAGCCCGCTGAACCTCGACGAGGTCGCCAAGCTGCTCGCCCCGGAGCCTTCCGAGGAAGTCAAGAAGGCCACGACCAAGACGACCACCGCGACCGTCGACTTCGAGGTCGGCGAGTCCGTGACGGTCATGGACGGGCCGTTCGCCACGCTGCCGGCCACGGTCAGCGAGATCAGCGCCGAGTCGCAGAAGCTCAAGGTCCTCGTCTCGATCTTCGGCCGAGAGACCCCGGTCGAGCTGTCGTTCAACCAGGTCTCGAAGATCTGACCGCCTCGCGTAGACTCGATAGCCGTCCTCACGCACGCCCTGCTTCGGCGTGCCTGTGAGGCTTTTGTAGGACAAAGGACCCGGAGAAGGACAAATGCCTCCAAAGAAGAAAGTCGCGGCACTGGTGAAGGTCCAGCTTCCCGCTGGACAGGCCACGCCCGCGCCGCCGGTCGGTACCGCGCTCGGTCCGCACGGCGTCAACATCATGGACTTCGTCAAGCAGTACAACGCGGCGACGGAGGCCCAGCGGGGCAACATCATCCCCGTTGAGATCACCATCTTCGAAGACCGCACCTTCACCTTCGTCACGAAGACGCCGCCGGCGCCCGAGCTGATCAAGAAGGCCGCCGGTCTGCAGAAGGGCAGCGCGAACCCGCACAAGGACAAGGTGGGCAAGCTGACGCGCGAGCAGCTTCGCCAGATCGCCGAGACCAAGATGCAGGACCTCAACGCGAACGACGTCGAGGCCGCCGAGAAGATCATCGCCGGCACCGCCCGCTCCATGGGCATCACCATCGCCGACTGACTCTCAGCGATATCGCGAGGGCCCATGGGAGCCCGGAGCCGCCTTGCCGCAGGTGAGGCAATCAAACGCAGTGGGAGGGCCGAAGCGCGGGCCCGGACCACGATCTCCACGAGGAGTATGAAGTGAAGCGCAGCAAGAACTGGAAGAACGCGGCGGCCGAGGTCGACCGTACGGCCCTGTACGCCCCGCTCGACGGCGTGCGGCTGGCCAAGAAGACCGCCACCACGAAGTTCGACGCCACCGTCGAGGTCGCCCTGCGGCTGGGCGTCGACCCGCGCAAGGCCGACCAGATGGTCCGCGGCACCGTCAACCTCCCGCACGGCACCGGCAAGACCGCCCGGGTCCTGGTCTTCGCGACCGGTGACCGTGCCGAGGAGGCCCGCGCGGCGGGCGCCGACATCGTCGGCTCCGACGAGCTGATCGACGAGGTGTCCAAGGGCCGTCTCGACTTCGACGCGGTCGTCGCCACCCCGGACATGATGGGCAAGGTCGGCCGTCTGGGCCGCGTGCTCGGCCCCCGCGGCCTCATGCCGAACCCGAAGACCGGCACCGTCACGCCCGACGTGGCCAAGGCCGTCAGCGACATCAAGGGCGGAAAGATCGAGTTCCGGGTCGACCGGCACGCGAACCTGCACTTCATCATCGGCAAGGCGTCCTTCGACGACCGTCAGCTCGTGGAGAACTACGCCGCGGCGCTGGACGAGGTGCTGCGTCTCAAGCCGTCGGCGGCCAAGGGCCGTTACCTCAAGAAGGTCACCTTCACCACGTCCATGGGCCCGGGCATCCCGGTCGACCCGAACGTGACGCGGGCGATGACCGCCGAGATCGACGCCTGAGCCGTTCGTCTCGGCCGATACGACGAAGGAAGCCCCTGCCCTCTCCGGGCGGGGGCTTCCGTGCGTCTTGGACGGATCACGAGGCTTTCGTACGTCTTCCGATGATCAGACGGCGAATAAACTCGGCGCGTGACCGAAGAGCGCAGGGATTCCGTCGATCACATCCTCGAGCAGTGGCGGCGCGAGCGGCCCGACCTGGACCTGTCGGCCATGGGGATCTTCGGTCGTGTCGCCCAGGTGACCCGGGTGGTCGAGGGAAGGGTCGAGGAGGTCCTCGACCGGCACGGCCTGCGCTCGGGGGACTTCGACGTGCTGGCCGCGCTGCGCCGTTCCGGTCCGCCGTACACGCTGATTCCGTCCGAGCTGTCGGACATGGTGATGATGTCGCGCGCGGGCATGACCAGCCGGCTCGACCGGCTGGAGGCCGCCGGGCTGGTCGAGCGCAGTCTCGACCCGGCCGACCGGCGCAGCTTCAAGATCACCTTGTCGGAGAAGGGACGCGAGGTCATCGACGCGACGCTCACCGACCATGCGGCGAACCTCGCCCGGCTTGCCTCGGGATTGGCCCCGCAGGACGCCGCCACGCTCGGCCGGTTGCTGCGCGACCTGCTGACCGCCCTCGCGTAGGCCGTACTCAGCCCCGGCTCTGCCGGACGCCCCGGCGCCAGACCGCCGCGATCGCACGGGTGGCGGTGATGTCGCGGGTCGGGTCGCCGTCCACCAGCAGCAGGTCCGCGCGCATGCCCGGTGCGATCCGCCCCCGGTCGTGGAGCCCGAAGTGCCGGGCGGGGACGCTGGTGGCCGTCGCGAGCGCCTCCTCGGGCGTGAGACAGGCCTCAATGAGGAGCGGCAGTTCGCGATGCATGCTCGCGCCGTGCAGCGGGGTGAAGAAGTTCGCGTCCGTGCCTGCCAGCAGGGGCACGCCCGCGCGGTGCAGGGCCAGGGCCGCGTGCGCGGCGTTCACCACTCCCTGGGGGTGCACGGGCACGGCGCCGGGGTCGTCGCGGACGGCCGCCCGCGCGTGCTCGGGCAGCCGTGACGCGACCCGCTCGTCTCGGACGAGTTCCGCCCCGCCCGTCCCGCCGGTGATCGCCTCGATGTAGCTCAGCGTGCTGACCACGAACACCCCGCGGGCGGCGGCCTGCGCCGCAAGCTTCTCGACGGCGGGATCACCGGGCGGGGCGTCGTGGACGACGTGCGCCAGGCCGTCGACTCCCGCCTCGATCGCGACAGTGGCGTCTCGTACGGTCGCCACGTGGGCGATGGTCGCCAGGCCCGCGGCGTGCCCGGCCTCGACGAGCGCGGCGACGACATCCGGGCCGAGGACCGGCAGGTCGAGCCCCGCCGCTGAGCCGTCGTCCACGACGATTTTCAGGTAGTCGATGCCCTCCGCCAGCCGGGCCTCGACGAACGCCTTCGCCTGCCCGGCATCGGCGATCGTGTCGAAGGGGCCCACGGCGTCGCCGAGGTGGGCGACGGCCGCGGCCTCGGCGGCCATGATCTGGCTGGGGTGGCCGTTCGGTGCGGTTGCCAGGACGCCGGCGCTGCGCAGGTCGGCCACGTCGTCCCGCTCGGCGGCGAGCCTGCGCTGCCTGGCGAGGTTGGACGGCAGGCAGAACATGTCGAGCTCCGTCGTCACCCCGAAGGCCAGCGCCTGGGCGAGCATGCCGTCGGAGACGTGGGTGTGCGCGTCGATCAGGCCGGGGAGGACCGTCCTGCCCGTTCCGTCGATCTCGACGTCCACCCGTCGTCCGTCGTACTCGGCGATGAGGTCGTCCTCGACGAGCACGTTCGTCCGGGGGATCGTCCGTTCGCCGTCGAAGACGCGCACGTCCCGAATCAGGGTACGCATGTGTGCCCTCTTCCCGTTCGACTCCAGATAGTACGAACTTTAACTATCGCGCCTCAAACTACCTTGATTGTGCAGGGATTGTGTAGGGCTCATGGTGGTTTGCCCGGCTGGAACGCGCTCGCGGCGTTAGGCGCATAGGGTCAAGGGCAGGTAAAGGGGGACACGAAGGGATGGACACAATGCGACGACTACTGGTGGCCGCGGGGGCGGTGGCCGCGATCACGGTCGCGGGATGCGGGACGACCGCGACTCCGTCTC
The DNA here is from genome assembly GCF_014892245.1 of Microbispora sitophila. Taxonomy (NCBI): domain Bacteria; kingdom Bacillati; phylum Actinomycetota; class Actinomycetes; order Streptosporangiales; family Streptosporangiaceae; genus Microbispora; species Microbispora sitophila. The sequence continues at coordinate 162,770 of NZ_JADBGC010000024.1, forward strand.
TCCAGAACGCACAGCTCTCGGCGGCCGAGGTCATCCAGCAGACCGCGCAGAAGGCCGACGACGTCAACACCTATGCCGCGGACCTCGTGGTGAACGTCACCGACGCCAAGGGCGGTCAGGGTGGGGTCGTGCAGGGCACGATGCTCTACCAGAAGACCCCGCAGATCGCCTCCGACATCAACCTCAGCCGGGTGGCGTTCAACGGGCAGAACGTGCCCGGCGGCGTGCGGGTGATCGTCCAGGGCGACGTGGCGTACGTGAAGCTCGACATGCTCAAGACCCTGGTGGGCGCCACCAAGCCGTGGATCAGGCTCGACCTGAAGCAGCTCGGGTCGCAGGCCGGCGTGAACATCGACCAGTACCTCGCCCAGGCCCAGCAGTTCGACCTGAAGACGAGCGTCGCCATGCTCACGGCGTCCAAGGACGTCAAGTCGGTGGGCAGCGAGCAGGTCGGCGGGGTGGACACGACCCACTACTCGGGCTCGTTCCCGGTGGACGAGGCGGTCAAGCAGCTTCCCGAGGACCAGCGCGGCCGTCTGCAGGGCGAGCTCGCGAACGCCAAGGACGTCAAGTTCGACGCCTGGATCGACGCCCAGGGCCTGCCGCGCAAGGTCGAGCTGAACGGCGGCAAGCCGGACGCCGGCACGTTCAAGGCCACGGCGATGTTCAAGTCGTTCAACGAGCCGGTCTCGATCGAGGCGCCGGCCGCCGACCAGGTCGGTGAGCTGCCGCAGACGCTGCGGCAGCCGTCCGCCGCCGGAAGCTGATTTGGCGTCCTGCCGGTTGACAACGTAGTCTGTCTCCTGCCGAAGACCGCCGGTCGTCGCCGGGCGTATAGCCCGGTGACCGAAGGATCCACGTGAGTGGACGGCCCGCGTAGGTGTGGAGACGCTTGAGGACGTTTGACGTCCGTCCAAGCCCCGTGCGCCTGCGCCGGGGCTTGTCTGTTTTCTGAGGGCCTTCGCCGGCGGCACATCTGGAAGGAGGCCCATGGCGAAGGCGGAGAAGAGCGTCGCGATCGCCGAGCTCGAGAGCGAGTTCGAGGGATCCAGCGCCGCCGTTCTGACCGAATACCGCGGTCTCACCGTCGCTCAGCTCAAGCAGCTGCGCGTTTCTCTCGGTGGGAATGCGAAGTTCGCCGTGGCGAAGAACACGCTTACCAAGATCGCGGCCAACAACGCCGGGATCACCGTCCTGGACGACCTGTTCCAGGGCCCGACCGCCATCGCGTTCGTCAAGGGCGACGTCGTGGAGGCGGCCAAGGGTCTGCGTGACTTCGCCAAGGCCAACCCCCTCCTGGTGATCAAGGGCGGCGTCGTCGACGGCAAGTCGATGACCCCCGACGAGATCACGAAGCTTGCCGACCTTGAGTCCCGCGAGGTGCTCCTCGCGAAGCTGGCCGGCGCACTGAAGGCCAAGCAGTCCCAGGCTGCCGCCACCTTCGCCGCGCTGCCCACCACGATGGCTCGACTGGCCGAGGCTCTGCGCGCCAAGCGCGAAGAGGCCGGCGAGTAGGTCCGCGCAGCGGACGGGGGAAGCGCGCACCGCGGTCCCTTTACACGTTTTTTGCTAGATCCACTGGAGGAACACATCATGGCGAAGCTCAGCACCGACGAGCTGCTCGAGACCTTCAAGGAGATGACCCTCCTTGAGCTGTCCGAGTTCGTGAAGGTCTTCGAGGAGACCTTCGACGTCAAGGCCGCCGCTCCGGTCGCCGTCGCCGCCGCCCCGGCCGCCGGTGGCGCCGGTGCCGCCGCCGAGGAGGCCGAGGAGCAGGACGAGTTCGACGTCATCCTCGAGGCCGCCGGCGACAAGAAGATCCAGGTCATCAAGGAGATCCGCGCCCTGACGAGCCTGGGCCTCAAGGAGGCCAAGGACCTCGTGGACGGCGCTCCGAAGCCGGTCTTCGACGGCAAGGTCAACAAGGAGCAGGCCGAGAAGGCGAAGGCTGCCCTCGAGGGCGCCGGCGCCACCGTCACCGTCAAGTAAGACGGTCTCGTAACACGCTTCACCGAAGGGGCGGGTCCATCCAGGTGCCGGATGGGACCGCCCCTTTCGCATGCCCGGAAGTCGTACGGAATCCAGACCCTATGGGCAGGGCGGGGCCCGTTGATCTATCGTGCGGAATAGGATCCGCGCGACGTGAACGGGCCGAGACGACTACCGGGTGCTCAGGAGGTGCGGCGATGCGGCGCGCGCTGACCGTCGGGCTCGTCCTCCTCGTGGCCGCGCCGGCCCTTGCGGTCCACTATCTCGCCCGGGCCCGTACGGAGGCTCTCGCGGCGGCGGAGGACCGGGAGATGGCCGTACGGGCCGCCGCGGCGCATGCCGTGAGCCTCATGTCGATCGACCACCACCGCATCGACGACGACATCAAACGCGCGTTGGCGACCTCCACGGGTCCTGAGCGGGCGCAGTACGCCGCCGGGCAGGCGGCCCTTCGGGCTGCCACGCTGAAGAACAAGGCCGTCCAGACGGGGGTCCTGCGGGCCTCCGCGCTCGCCTCTCTCGACGGCGACCGGCGTACGGCACAGGTGCTGATCGTCGGCGACGCGGTGATCCACTGGGAGGACGGCAGGAAGGCCCCTCCGGAGGAGCGCTTCTTCCGCTGGCGCATGGACGTCACGAAGGCCTCGGGCCTGTGGCTGGTCTCGCGGGCGGAGCTGGTGCAGTGAGGCGCCTGCTGCGGGCGCTGACGGTCCTCGTGGCGGCCGGGCTGGCCGTCGCCGCCGTGTGGCTGCTGCTCGACCTACGCCGCCTCCAGGCCGCCGAGAGGGCGTCAGGGGAGGCGCTCTCGGCCGCCCGATCCTACGCGCCGGACATGTTGTCGTACGACTACCGTACGATCGAGCGGGACATGCTGAGGGCGGGCGCGCACGCCACCGGGGAGCTGGCGGAGCACTACCGGACGCTCGCCGCGACGCTCGGCCCGCAGGCGCGTGAGCGGCGGACGGTCCAGCACGCGGTCGTGGCCGCCGCCGGCGTGGAGTCGGCGACGCCGGAAGAGGTCCGGGTGCTGCTGTTCGTGAACATGGTCACGACACGGTCCGGCCCGGGTCAGGAGGAGCCGAAGCAGCAGGTCAGCCAGGGAAGGGCGCGCCTGGTCATGGTGACGCAGGGCGACGGCTGGCGGGCCTCCCGGCTGTCCACGCTCCTCGGTGACACGCCCGTCCCCTGAGCCCGTGGCTAAATTGTTAGTAAAGAAGACGTTTAGGCCGTGCCTGCAGGTGGGTATTCAGGGCACGGCGGCGTCGACCGACGGTCAGCGTTGGGCCGTTCGCGTGACTGAGCGTTACCCGTCTCCGGTCCCGGGTAGGGACTGGATCCCCGGCGCTCGCTCGGTCCCGAGGGCGGAAAAACCCAGCGTGACGCCTGTCGGTTAGGCGAAATGTCGGCTCTCGGGCTTGACGTTTCGGCGCTGACGGGTGATGCTGCCACCAACGTGGAGCGCAGAGCGATAGCGGAGTGGACAGGTGTATGCCGATCGGCTACACTGCCCCTTTGCGCTGCCCTTTGACGACCGTCTCTCTGAGTAACTCTTAGTCCTGGTCGTCTGGCGTGCGTGTAGTCAGTCCGCGAGCCCTCGGAAGGACATCTGTTGGCAGCCTCGCGCAACGCCTCCGCCGTACCCGCCGGTCCCCGAACCGTGTCGTTCGCACGCATCGAGGAGCCGCTCGAAGTACCCGACCTTCTCGCCCTGCAGACCGAGTCCTTCGACTGGCTGCTCGGAAACGAGAAATGGAAGGGCCGGGTTGAGGCGGCTCGCCAGGCCGGGCGCAAGGACGTCCCGGCCCAGTCGGGTCTCGAAGAGATCTTCGAGGAGATCAGTCCCATCGAGGACTTCTCCGGAACCATGTCCCTGTCGTTCCGGGACCACAGGTTCGAGCCGCCCAAGTACTCAGTCGATGAGTGCAAAGACAAGGACATGACCTACTCCGCCCCGATGTTCGTCACGGCGGAGTTCATCAATAACACCACAGGTGAGATCAAGAGCCAGACGGTGTTCATGGGCGACTTCCCGCTCATGACGTCGAAGGGCACCTTCATCATCAACGGCACCGAGCGTGTCGTGGTCTCCCAGCTCGTCCGGTCCCCGGGTGTCTACTTCGACCGCTCGGTCGACAAGACCTCGGACAAGGACCTGTTCGGCTGCCGGGTGATCCCGTCGCGCGGCGCGTGGCTCGAGTTCGAGATCGACAAGCGCGACAGTGTCGGCGTGCGCATCGACCGCAAGCGCAAGCAGCCCGTCACCGTGCTGCTGAAGGCGCTCGGCTGGACCAGCGACCAGATTCTGGAGCGTTTCGGCCAGTACGAGTCGATGCGGGCGACCCTGGAGAAGGACCACACCTCCGGCCAGGACGACGCGCTGCTGGACATCTACCGCAAGCTGCGTCCGGGCGAGCCGCCGACCAAGGAGTCGGCGCAGGCGCTGCTGGAGAACCTGTACTTCAACCCGAAGCGTTACGACCTGGCCAAGGTCGGCCGCTACAAGATCAACAAGAAGCTGGGCGTCCAGGCCGACATCACCCAGGGCACGCTCACCGACGAGGACATCGTGTCCACCATCGAGTACCTCGTCCGGCTGCACGCCGGTGAGGAGACGATGGGCCCGGAGGGCTCGGTGGTCGTCGAGACCGACGACATCGACCACTTCGGCAACCGCCGTCTGCGCAGCGTCGGCGAGCTGATCCAGAACCAGGTCCGGCTGGGCCTGGCCCGCATGGAGCGCGTCGTCCGCGAGCGCATGACCACGCAGGACGTCGAGGCGATCACGCCGCAGACCCTGATCAACATCCGCCCGGTCGTGGCGTCGATCAAGGAGTTCTTCGGCACCTCGCAGCTGTCGCAGTTCATGGACCAGACGAACCCGCTGGCCGGCCTGACGCACAAGCGGCGTCTGTCCGCCCTCGGCCCGGGTGGTCTGTCGCGTGAGCGGGCCGGCTTCGAGGTCCGCGACGTGCACCCGTCCCACTACGGCCGGATGTGCCCGATCGAGACGCCGGAAGGCCCGAACATCGGTCTGATCGGCTCGCTGTCCTCCTACGGGCGAGTCAACTCGTTCGGCTTCGTCGAGACCCCCTACCGCCGCGTCGTCGACGGCCGGGTCACCGACGAGATCGACTACCTGACCGCGGACGAGGAGGACCGGCACGTCGTCGCGCAGGCCAACACGGCCCTGAACGCCGACGGCACCTTCGCCGAGACCCGCGTGCTCGCCCGCCGTAAGGGCGGCGAGTTCGAGGCCGTCCACCCGTCCGAGGTCGACTACATGGACGTCTCTCCGCGCCAGATGGTGTCGGTGGCGACCGCCATGATCCCCTTCCTCGAGCACGACGACGCCAACCGCGCGCTGATGGGTTCGAACATGCAGCGTCAGTCGGTGCCTTTGCTGAAGAGCGAGGCGCCGCTGGTCG